>PMCM01000136.1 GCA_003154155.1 Ignavibacteriota bacterium
AGGAGTTGACCCAGATACGCGAGCCGATCAACTCCGCCGTTTACGGCCTTGAAAACGATATTGCAGAGACCGCATTCGCTTCGCTTGCCTATTCGGCCACAGGCGATCACCGCATGTACGAGGTCATTGAACGAAACTTCATGGGGCAGGACAGCGGCCGGCACCCCGAAAGCGGCTCCACTGTGCTTGCGCGCACAGCGGGGCTTCGTGCCGACGTACGGGAGGCCATCGATCGCTTCCACGATGATGCCATCACACAGGTACGCGAACGGGATCAGCAGGTGCTGAACATGTCCGCGCTCCTGGCACAACTGCAGGAGATTGACAAACTGCTGTCCGACAGGATCCTGAAGTCGATCAGCGTGAACAATCCCATTGCGTACAGGCGGCTGGAGGTGGCACTCGGCATGCAGGTGCAGATGTACGCATTGGCCAAAAGCCTGGGCAACTATATGCAAACGGGCGAAGCACGCTATGCCGATCAGCTCAATACCGCAGACCGGGAGTTCACCGAGTTCCTGCGCCTCTACAACGTGGTGGTCCTGAGCACTGAGGAGCAGCAATGGGCCGACGAATTGCAGCGCCGGTCGAACGAGTCGCTCCGACTTGCGCGGGTGGTCATCGCCATGGAGGACACGCGGCGCATCCGTTTGAATGCATTCGTGACATCCTACCGCGATCTGGCATCGACGCTGAACGAACGGGTGCAGGTGCGCACGGAGCGGGGCCTCGCGAAGGCGAAGCAGGAACTCGTGGACGCAGGCAGGTCGACCAACACGACGATACTTGCCGTCCTGGGGGTCAGTCTGGTCTTCGGAGTTCTGGCAGGCGCCATGACGACCCGGAGCATCACCCGGCGTCTTGCACACCTGACATCGGTCATGACAAGCGTCGGGAAGGGGGATCGCAAGCGCCGGGTGCGCCTCACCGGCAATGACGAGCTGCAGCTCGTGGGGGACACGTTCAACGCCATGGTCGACCAGTTGGAGGCGGCGGAGCGGGAACGGAGTGCCGGACTCCGCAAGTTTGCAACAGCCATGCAGCACGCGCAGGAAGAGGAGCGGGCCAGGATCTCCCGCGAACTCCACGACGACCTTTGCCAGCGGCTGACGGGAATGAAATTCCGCGTGGAGGTGCTGGAAGAAGAGGCGATGCCGGACGACCGGAAGGTGGCAAAACAGCTGCGCGACGTGCGGGAAGAGCTTGACCGGTCCATCACCGAGGTGCGGCGGATCTCTTCCAACCTCCGGCCGAGCGTACTGGACGATTTCGGCCTGGTGACCGCGCTGCGGCTGCTGGGAAAGGATTTTGAGAAACACCATCACGTCCACGTCGATGTGGCCTGTGCCGACGAACTACCGGTGGACCTGATGAGTGACACGGAGATCGCCCTCTATCGCATCGCACAGGAAGCGCTGGCCAATATCGCGAAACATGCGCACGCGAACGCGGTGGAGTTGCGTCTCTCCTTTGAGGAAGGATCCGCTGTCCTGTGTATACAAGACAACGGACAGGGAATCCGGCACTTCGATACGGCAAGCATGCGCATTGCAGGGCACGGCCTCGGACTGCTGGGTATGCGGGAGCGGACAGAGCTCCTCGGCGGTTCATTTGATATCGATTCAGATGCGCACCGTGGCACGGTCATCACGGTGGCAATTCCCCTGACGACAGAGGTCTCTCATGAGCAAAACCAGAATACTCATCGCGGATGATCATGACGTTGTCCGGAGCGGACTGCGGGTGCTTCTCCGCACATCGCCGGACTTTTCCATCGTCGGCGAAGCTTCTGACGGTGAAGAGGCTGTACGCCTGACTGAAAAGTCCACCCCCGACGTCGTCATCATGGACATCTCCATGCCGACGCTTGACGGCATCGCCGCCACGAAGATCATCAAGGAACGGTTCCCCCTTGTCAAGGTCATCATTTTGACCGTTCACGAAGACGAAGAATACGCCTTCCAGGTGCTCCGCGCCGGGGCGAGCGGGTATGTGCTCAAAAATGCGGGAAAGAAGGACATTTTCAAGGCAATCGAGTCGGCGATGTCGGGAGAGCGGTTCTTCAGTCCGGGTATCTCGAAAATCATCGTCGAGAGCTTCATCAAGCGCGCCGAGGAGCAGCCGGTGGCCAAAATCGCCCCCAAAACCTCCCCTGACCGCCAACTGACCAACCGGGAGACGGAAGTGCTGAAATACATCGCGCTGGGGTACACGAACCGGCAGATTGCGGATACCCTGTTTTTGAGCTTCCGCACCGTCAATACCCATCGCGCGAATATCATGCAGAAACTGGGCATTCATGAGACCGCGGGCCTGGTGCGGCATGCCATCAGCCTCGGGCTGGTGAACCCCGGCAACGGGTAGTGCGTTTACCCTAGTACGCAAATACATCATCCTCTCGATTGTCAACGCCCCCCCCGTTGACTATGTTACATACAGCCTAAGCGTGCTGCTCATGTGACTACGAGTTGAAAGCAGGACACATGGTGGGAAGCAGCACGCTGGCTTTCTTTTCCGTCGACACCGCAAAGCCCGCTTACAGAAAATTCGGTTGTTCGTTTCTCAGTGGTTTTCGATTCTGAACGGTTTTTGATTCTCACAATGAGGAGGGTGTCATGAAATCATTTTTTGCCGTCATTGCACTGTCCGCGCTCCTTATCGGGTGCGCAGACAAGGAGAAGGAAGAGGCACTCCAGAAGGAGTTGGCTCAGGTCACGAGCGATAGGGAATCCGCGCAAAAGCTGCTCACCGAACGGGACGCCTATCTGGAAGGCGTGATGAAGGAGATCAACGATATTTACACGGATCTGGAGAAGGCCCGCATCAAGGAAGGGAAGCTTACACAGAANNATCCAGGATATCGGCACGGCGTTGAAGGACAATCGCCGGCGCATCGGAGATCTGCAGTCGAAGGTCCGCTCACTCGACCATCAGATCGCCGGGCTCGACACCCTCATTTCGAACCTGAAGAACACACTGGCAGAGCGCGAGGTGGCGATTGCGCAGCTGCAGGTGCGCGTCCAGGGGCTTGAACAGACCGTTGCCGAGAAAACCGCGGCCATCGCCGACCGGGACAATCAGCTGAACGACCAGAAGCGGAAGATGAACAAGGTCTACTACGTTTCGGGAACACGGGCAGAGCTGGAGCAGAAGGGGATCATCACGGAAGAAGGCGGGTTCCTCTGGGGCCTGCTGGGATCCACGACAGTGATTGCGAATGACCCCGACCAGACGGCATTTACCGCCCTGGACCGTTCAAAAGACCAGAACATCCGCATCGACGGAAAGATCGCCGACATCCTGCCCCACCGCAAGACCGACTATTTCGCAACGGTGAAGGATGAGAAGGGCGCAGACCTGAAGATCCTGGAGCCGGAGAAGTTCTGGAGGGACCA
>PMCM01000254.1 GCA_003154155.1 Ignavibacteriota bacterium
GATGGCAGATAGGCATCCCGGGAATACGCCCGGCTGTCGAGAGCATATTCCGCAACCGCCTCGTGTTCTTTGGTCAACCGGTAGGATGGGACAGGCGCAACCAGCATGCCCTTGGTGTCTTCGTAAACGGGGTCGACCAGATCGGCGCTGATGACGGCGTCAAATGGCACGCCGATGGACAGCGGCTCTGCGGGCAGATACGGAGCACCCAGCAACGCATTCCGCTCTTGCGGTTCGCCGGAGAACACGGTGTAGGAATTCACCCCGATGACGACGTGTGACAATGGGCGCGGCACTGCCTGGACCGCAAAGGTCCAACCGCTCTGGTCTCTGCTCAGAAGCCGAAAAGCCCCTGTCCTCGTTCCGGGCACCGCGGCAGACGCGATCAGTGACATGACCGCGAGAGCACCGCCGATGACAAACACAACGCATCGTTGCATGGCCGCTATTCCCGTTTGTGGACTGCCTGAGACAGAACGCGCAAAAAGAATGCCGGATTGCCGATCAGATATCGTTTCCACAACCTCCCCGGTTCCTGGAAAAGCCGGTACACCCATTCCAGTCCGTGATTCGCCATCCAGGCAGGGGCAATGTTTTTGGTGCCCGACATATAGTCGAAGAGCGATCCAGCAGGCAGGATTACACGAACCTTCATTCGCGCACGGTTCTCGTCGATCCAGTATTCCTGTGCAGGCATCCCGAAACCAACGAGAAGAATGTCAGGATCAGCCGCGTTGATGCGCGCCACGATGGCATCGTTTTCCGGCCCGTTCTTGGTAAAGTACCCGTGGTGCCATCCGGCAATCTTCAACTTGGGGATTTTCCGGCGGGCCCTGTCGACCGCAAGCCCGATCACGTTTTCGGGGGCTCCCAGAAAGAACACGCTGAACCCCTTCTCGGCACAGAACGCACAAAGTTCCCATGCCCAGTATGTCAGCACGACGCGGGGGGGGAAACGGAGGCCGAGAAGCCACGCACCGAGACGCACGCCCTCGCCGTCGCAGTACACAACGTGCGCGTCATTGAGAAAGGTTTTGAACCTGGGCAGCTTCTGGGCGAGATTGATCGCATGAATGTTCGCATATGCATAGACATCCCCCCCGCCTCCGGAGACGCTGGACACGATGGCATCGTGCAATCCGCTTCGGTCGATCACATCCAGCCAGACACCGAGGATCTTCCCTTTAGGCATTCGGGGCCGCCCCAGTCTGCATATGTGCGCCGAGCAGCGATCGGATTGCCTCCAGCACCTCGTTGACGCCGATAAGATTCATGCAGTAGCTATCTGGATGAACACATATACGTTGCGGACACGGCGAACACTCCATCGCGTGATACAAGAACACCCCCTTCTCCATGTCGGGCGCAGTAAGGCCGGGAGAAGCCGGACCGTACAAACCGACGACCGGAGTCCCGACCTGGGAAGCAAGATGCAACGGACCGGAGTCATTTCCAACAGCCAGTGAGGCGCCTCGCATGAGCGCGGCAAGCTCCAGGAGCGAGCAATGGGAGAGCACATGCACACGATCCGGATGCTGAAGCATCCGGGCTGCCTGCTCCCAGTGCCTGAGATCCGCACTTTCGCACGTGACCACAACGTCATGTCCGCACTCGGCAACAACGGCATCCGCCAATCCTGCAAAGCTCGCCGCGGGCCATTCCTTGTACTCCCATGCTGCAAAAGGATGCATCACGATATAGGGGGCGTGACGGCCGACCGGGAATGCCTTGATGTTTGTTCGTGCCGCCGCTAAGACCTCAGGCCTGAATGCCGGCTCGCGCCGGGGTGCGAGGTCCGGAATGCCCAACACATCGCACACAAAGGAAGACCTGAACGAGATGTGCTGAAGGGCGTACGAACGCGCTGACGATGCTCTCCGGCCGAGGATGTTCACCGGCGTACGATGGAGATACTGCGCGCGCGCGTCGAGGTAGGTGAGGTATCCCGCCTTCACTCTGGCGCGGCTCCCGATGACGAGAAGAGCATTGCGCTTGGCCGGACTCATGGAACATGCGAGGTCGAACCGATGCGAACGCAGGATCCCGAGTCCAGCCACAATGCCCCTCGCCGTCTGTGACAACCTCAGCCCGATTGCCCGGATGTTGAGATCAAGCGCTTCCACAAGCTCCGCGTAGGGTTCCTGCACGACGCAGGTCAGAGATGCCGCCGGATATGCGGCGCGCAAGCGCGCCAACGAACGGAAAGTGCATATCACATCACCCAGCCGGGTCAACTCCACCACAACGATCGAATGCACCGGGGAAGGTCTCTGAATCTCCCGGTCGGAACGGGTTTGGCGAAATCGTACGTACGATCGAAGAAGCGATGCGATCATGCGCACCCGATCCAGCCTATCTTTCCCGTGAGTTCGTACATAGTATAAAAAACTAACGATTTTCCTCAACAACGTCAATTGTACTATGCACTTAGAGGCATGAACTGAAAGTAGAATACATCATACGGGCAACAACCGGAGCGCTAAAGTACTCCTCCGCTCTCTGTCTGCCGAGTGAGGCCAAACCGGAGCACTCCCTGGCATTGGCGGATAGTCCGGTAAGACGTGCCACCAAAGCACTCTGATCGCCCGCTTCAAACAAGACTCCGCCTCCCCCCAATACCTCTGGAATCTCTCCCAACCGTGATGCCACCACAGGAGTCCCGCAGGCCATCGCCTCGATCAGCACGCGCCCGAACTGTTCGATCCAGTGGGTCGTTGCAAGCGACGGGAGCACGAGAACATCCATGCTGCGCATGATTCCAGGCACTTCAGCATAGGGTACGGCAGAGAGGAACGAGATCCTCCGGGAGAGCCCGAGATCGCGGGCAAGAGCCTCCAGAGGCTCCCGTGCAGGCCCCCGCCCGACAATGAGACCGCGTACGTGACCCGGCAGTTTTGCTATGGCCCTGATCAACAGATGTACGCCTTTGCTTTCCACCAGCCGGCCGATATACCCTGCGACAAACGTATCCGGTTCCGGTGGAATCGCCGCCGGGACATATGGGGAAAACAGCTCGCAATCAACAGGATGCGGCAGATACGCGATGCTTCGCCCGTACCCCTCCAGGAGATGCATGGTGGATTTTGGGCGGACAAACATGATCTCCGCCGGTCTGCGCTTTGCCAGATTGTCACACCACCTGTGCGTGAAGGAGAACTTGTACGGGAAACCGATCGATCGGTAGTCCAGATTGCGGGAGGAGACAAGTGCAAGACGGGTGCGCGGCGACACCCTGTCAATCGTGAGCCTGCCCTGGGCAGCGGCGTAGTTCTCAGGCTCCATATCCATGTACAGCAGGTCGGGTTTCAGCTCACGAAGCGTCCTGGCGAGGCCGGTGAAGAGGACGCGATGCTGGCGGAATTCCAGGAGAGTGCGGGAGGTATGCAGATGTAGCGCCGGATCATGTTCAGGTTCGGCGTACATGACGCCTCCCTGCTCCTGCCATGCCTTAGGGACCAGCAGGTGCACTTCGCATCCCTGGATCTGCGCCAGAGCGCGATAGGCTGATCTGCGGGCAGATTCAACGGCGATCGTATCGACGGCAAGAATGCGCATGGCATTCTTCATCCTTCCCGCCTTCCGGTGCGGCCGCGGAAGAAATCAAGGGCACCTTGAACAAGCGCCCGGGTTCGTCCCGGTTCCCCACGGAGTGCAAACACACACCCGTGGACGATGCAATACCAGAAGACACTGAACGGAATTCCCACCCACTTCTGTACGGTCGTGCCATGCTTCCGGATGACAATGAGCCGGTTCCGCATGGTATAATAATCTCTGAACGCTTTTCCCGCCACCTTGATGACATTGACAGATTCCCCATGGGTCACACGTGCAGCCGGGATGAACAATAATCGGTATCCAGCTCGCTGCAGATGTATGGAAAAATCAAGATCATCCGCATACGTAATTAGAGAAGCGTCGAAGCCGCTGATACCTGCAAACGCCTCACAGGAGACAATCATTGCGCAGGCGGTGACAAAGGCAACTTCGCGCGGCTCCGCACCCACGGCACGAGCGATCTGCCACATATGTTCGTGAATGCCATTTCCGAACCAAGAGATCCTCCCTCCCCCGTACCAGATCAGTCCTGCCCTTCTTCCCGAAAGAATCAGCGGGGAGGCGGCACCTGCCCCAGGGACAGATCGTATTCCAGCTTCAAGAATGCCGAGGGTATCGGGAGTGACAAAAGCATCGTTATCAAGTAGCAACGCATACGAACAGCCGTTCTGACGCAGGTGCGTCACTCCCAGATTGACCGCGTTCGCATGACCGGTGTTTGCCTGCTGTGGGAGAAAGTGCACATCAGGGAACTTCACGGTCTGCACTTCGAGTGTGTGTGCATCCGATTCGTTGTCAACCACAACAACCATGTGCGGCGGTGGGCGCAACGCAGCCACGTGCTCCAAGCAGTGCGCTGTCGTTTCCGGATCGCGCCATTGCGTAATCACAATCCCTGTCGAAGAGACGTTTTCCATCATTGCCCCGCTCCGGTGCGCCCCGGGGATCTCATGATCGTCCATATCTCATTGCGGCGCACGATCGACCAATCACGCTCAAGGAGGAACTCAACAGCACCCGCAGCTTCATTTGTTGCTCCAAGAACGACAATATCGGGAAACCGCGCAAGCAGTGGATAAGATGCCAGAAGAGATGACTTCCAGGCAGCAAGGTTTGACCCTGCGGGCTTGGGAAACCGGGCCCGCAAAGAGTCGGTCATGACCACCGGTCCGGTTTCCGGAATCTCGCAGACGAGATTGTTACGGGCATTGTACAATTGTGGTATTCCCGAGAGCCCTCCCGCATAGGCGGAAAATCCCTCAGAAACCGATGTTGTTTGGGGCCAGTCGAACGTGAGAACGTATGACGCCCGCCGTCCTTCCGTTGCTGCTCCGAGATCGGCGGTCAGCTCGGATGCCATCCGGTCAAAACGGACGAAGAAGACTGCATCGTAGAGCAGCACGGCGATGGAGACTGCAATCATGGCAATGCCCCAGACAGTCCTGACCTGGATTCGTCCCGCCAAGAGCGCAATGCAGAGCACGAGCGGAAGCCCGAATCGGGTTCCCGGCTGGTCTATCCCGAGAAAGGGATCCGGCAAAACGAGTACGCACCCGAGGCAAAAAACGATCGGCGCGACGAATCGACGGTCGATGCTCCGTTTTTTAATCCCCAACTTTGCCGTCCAAAAAAGGAATGTGCCGCAAAGCAGAAACCAGGGGAGATTGCCATACGTAGGCGGGACCGGCGATGTGACGCCATGCACTCTCATGAACAGCATGAGCGGCTTCAGCACGCTTTGAAGCACGGTTACTACCGACCAAGTGCCCGCAATGAGCAACGGCGGATGGGGCCCGGCAAGATACCACGTCGCCAGGAGCAATGAGGGAGAGAGCACGACACCCATCGCCAGGATTTTGCCCCGAAGACCGATCCGTTCATACCACACGAAGCTTACCACCAACACGATCGCGAGGAGAAAGGACAGGCCGTGAGCAAAGAATACAAGCACAACAAGTCCTGACAATACGATCCAGGAGGCCGTCCGCATACGCCCGGTGCGCCAACCGAAATAGGCGATGCCCCACATGATGAGGCTCAGGCCGATCGAGCAATTCTGGGAGAGGAACGATTGCCACCCCATCGCAAGCGGGAGGGCGACTAACGCCGCCGTCCGGCCATCCCCGCCATGCAACGTCCGGTTCGCGGCGAGCACCCCCAGGGGGAGACTCAACACGACAAGACCCGTTGCAAGCTTTGCGGCCCCTTCAAACGTGATGAGCGGCCCGAGCAAAGCCACACACATCACCAGGGCGCTATTGGGGACGGGAACTGCAGCCAACATGTACGATCCGGGATAACCCGGACCGTAAAACAGGAGTCCGCCCAGAATACGTCCGACGCAGACCCATGATCCGTACCCGGCAGGAATTGAATGCATTGCAGCGAGCAGCAACAGATCGAGAGACAGAATGCCAACCCCGGCTATCCAGAGCCAGTGAATTCTCTTGCGTCCAGTCACCGTATCCCCGCCGCCATGCCGGGCCGGCGACGGATCCTGCCGAGCAGATGTCGGGCGCTCTCCGGCCATCACTGCGGATCTTCCGAAGATGAGAGTAATAAGCGCCAACCCGGGGAGGAGAATCGGGTCATGAATCCCATGCCGGACAGTCTCTTCTCAGCCTCCTCCCCCATCTTGCGATCAGCAAACAACAGTATTGAGTGATACGCCAGAAATCGATGCGGATCGGAAAACATCGAGGCATACCATGCCTGGATGTCTGAACCCCTGATCTCCGGATGCAACAACCGCAGCGAATCCTTCATGGTCACGAGGCCTGTCTCGAAGATCCCGTACGGAATATGGCGTTCTGCGAGCGCATACAGCGGCACGAAGGACNNAAATCGCTTTCGGATGACCAATCCAGACCAATGATGTAGACCGGCTCCCGTAGTGAAGCCGGATTTGCCAGAATCGAGTCGAGCCCGTTCGCCCGCTGATTGAAAGTGTTGAACAGGAGAACATTGTTCACAAGCGCCAGCAGTGCAAATCCTAGAATGAGAGGCCGCCACCACGTCGACAGGTCGGTTGTACCGACGGCGAAGAACATTATGAAGATGGCCGGAAATACAAACCTGGCTCCGGGCTGAACTACTCCAAATGCGGGATCCGGGAGGAGAAACCCCAGAACGAGCAAAACGCCTCCCACCACAGCCAGTCCTCGGTTGAGGGTTCCGCGTTGATAGGCCGCACGAATGGCAACGGCAAGCATCACCACAAGGAGTGTCATCCACACAAGGTTGAGCGGCGTCGGTGGGAACGGAGGAGTGATCCCGTGTGATTTGAAAAAGATGCATGCAGGCTTCACGAAGTGACGGGCAAGCACAGGAATTCCCCATGATGGCAATACCGTTAACGGCGCGCCGGATCCGAGGACGTACCACATGCCGAGCAGTAGGGCCGGGACGGATGCGAGAGCCGTTCGCGTCTTTATTGACGCCGGTTTTGACCAGACTGCAACAATGAGCGCGAGAAGTGCAACCAGGAACACCACCCCGTGTGTGAAATAGAGCAGGATCAGCGCACCGGAAAGCATCACCCAGGTGACACGGGAAAAGCGTTCGAAACCCCGCATCCACATCGGCATGAACAGAAAGAGCAGAACAAGCGCCAGCGTATAATTCTGGGCATTCAGTGTGAACATGCTGATGCCGAATGGAAACCCGATCAGGCTGATCGCCGACACCTCTGGCACGCCGCACCTCAGTGCGGCAAACCGGACTGCCCATGGAAAGAACAGCACTGCAGCCGAAAGGAGTATTTTCCCGCTCACTTCATATGGGAATACCGTACCGAGGAGTGCCGTGCCGATCGTGAAGGTCACATTGGGAACCGGGAGCCATCGGATTGCATAGTGTGAGCCGAACGTCGCACCGCCGCGCAGAAGGTCGGCAAGGATGCGTGATTGATACAGCCAATTGGGATAGTCGTAAAGCGGAATAAAGCGGTGCCACCAGATCAGGCCAACCTGGGCCACGGAAATCATCGCGGCAAGAGACAGCCAGAGACGGCTTTGTTGTTTCGGAGCGCTCATGAGCCTAAACTTCGGTAAAGTTCGAGGAACCTCGCTGCAATCACCGGCCATGCGTATTGCTCAGCCGCGGCACGCCCGTTTCTTCCTAAGGTCCCTCGAAGGGTTTTGTTCTCGACAAGCGTACGAACGCTTTTCGCCAGTTCTTGGGCTGACAGCGGATCGTCCAGGTAGAGTCCGTGGACGCCGTCAGTGAGGCCTTCAACC
>PMCM01000138.1:0-4975 GCA_003154155.1 Ignavibacteriota bacterium
GCTTTGCCGAGGATTTCTTCTTCCTGCATCAGAGGTGCTCGATCTCTTCTTCCAGCAGTTGCTTCCGGTGGAGCTCCGCGTAGATCCCGCCCAGGGTCACAAGCTGTTCGTGCGTGCCGCTTTCCGCGATGCGGCCTTCATTGAGCACGATGATCCTGTCTGCGTCTTTGAGCGTGGAAATCCGGTGGCTGATGATGATGCTCGTGCGTCCGCGCATCACAGTGCGCAGGCTTTTGAGAATCTCTTCTTCGGTCACGGTGTCGACCGATGAGAGGGCGTCGTCGAGAATGAGGATTTTGGGTTGGCGCATGACGGCACGGGCGATGCTGGCACGCTGTTTCTGCCCCCCGGACAGGGTGATGCCCCGTTCGCCCAGCATGGTGCGGAACTCATGGGGAAATTCGGCGACATCTTTGGTCAACTGGGCGATGCCCGCCGCCGCGCCAATCGCCTCCGGAGTCGGGTTGTCCACTCCGTAGCCGATATTGTCCGCGATCGTCTCCGAGAACAGGAAGGTCTCCTGGGGCACATACCCGATGCCGCTCCGCAGTACGCTCAGAGGAATGGTCCGGATGTCCACGCCGTCAATCAGCACCTCGCCGGCGCTCACATCGTAGAGCCGCGGGATCAGGTTGATCATCGTGGTTTTGCCGGCGCCGGTGAACCCGATGATGGCAAGCGTCGAGCCGGCGGGAATCGTCAGGGAAATATTGTCGAGCACGGTGCGCATACCCGGCCCGTACCGGAACGTCACGTTCCGGAATTCGATCTCCCCGGTCAGCGCCGTCACCGTGTTCACGGTGGCATCGCCGTCGCTGATGGCCGGCGGGGTATCAATGATCTTCATGAGGCGCGCCATGGAGGCGGCACCCTGCTGCAGGATGTTGATCACCCAGCCGAACGCGATCATGGGCCAGATCAGCATCACCAGGTAGCCGAAGAATGCCGTGAGGGAACCGATGGTGAGCCGTCCTTCAATGACTCGGGTGCCGCCGAAATACAGGGTCAGGACGAGTGAGAACCCCACCAGCAGGAACATCAGCGGCCACATGGTGGATTGGACACGCGCCAGCACCAGGTTCTTCTTCAAATAATCCCAGGAGAGCTCCCGGAACAATCCGATCTCGTACTGCTCGCGTACATATGCCTTGATGACGCGAATCCCCGAGAGGCTTTCCTGCGCACGCGTGGTGAGCTCGGAGTACTTTGCCTGCCGTTCCTCAAACTTCTTGTGCACCACTTTGCCGAGCCAGTAGACGCCCGCGGAGACGAACGGGAGCGGCACGAGGGCCAGCAGCGTCAGCTGCCAGTCCTTGTACAGCATGATGCCGATCACCATGGTAAAGGTCATCAGCGTATCGGTGGGATACATGATGCCCGGTCCCAGGGCATTGCGGACGGCCCCGATGTCGTTGGTCGCATGCGCCATCAGGTCGCCGGTGGGGGTGTTCTGGAAGAAGCCCAGATGGAGTTTTTGTATGTGCGACAGGAAATCGTTCCGCATGTCGAATTCGATATGCCGCGACGCCACGATGATGCTCTGCCGCGTGAGGAAGGTGAACACGCCCGCGACCAACGAAAAGCCCATCACGAGTCCCGCCCACATCAACAGGTCTCCGGAAGCAAGCCGGTGCGACTCGATGCCGGTTTTGAGCACGTCGATCGCATAGCCGACGAACAACGGTTGGGCGACGGTAAAGATGTTGCTCATGACCACGGTGACGAGCCCCCAGAGCAGGAGTCTTGTGTACCGGGCGAGATATGGACGAAGGCGGAGGAGCGGCTTCACTGCGTCATCCTATGATTTCAAAGCCCGTATACCTGTGGAGCACCTGCGGCACAATCACCTTCCCTTCGGGCGTCTGATTCTGTTCAAGCAATGCCGCGACAATGCGCGGCAACGCCAGTGCGGATCCGTTCAGCGTGTGGACAAACTCCGGTTTGCCCCCCGTTGCGGGGCGGAAACGGAGATTAAGTCGGCGGGCCTGAAACGACTCAAAATTGCTGATCGAAGACACTTCCAGCCATTTTTGCTGTCCGATGGACCAGACTTCCAGGTCATACTTCTTGGACTGCGTGAATCCCAGATCTCCGCTGCACATAAGTAACACATGATAGTGCAGTTCGAGTTTCCGGAGCAGCTGTTCCGCGCATGAGCGCATTTCCTCCAGCTCATCATAGGAGGTGCCGGGGTGCACCATTTTGACCAGTTCCACCTTGTCGAACTGGTGAACCCGGTTCAACCCGCGCACATCCTTGCCGTACGAACCCGCTTCCCGGCGAAAACAGGGAGTGTACGCACACAATTTTGTCGGCAGCTGGCTTTCCAGGAGGATTTCATCCCTGTGGAAATTGGTCACGGGGACTTCCGCCGTGGGGACAAGATAAAACTCATCGCCGGGAACGGCATACATCTGCCCTTCCTTGTCGGGCAGCTGGCCTGTGCCGGTGGCGCTGGCAGCATTGACCATGAGCGGCGGGAGAAGTTCCGTATATCCGTTCTCCGCGGCCTGATCTAGGAAGAAGTTAATGAGCGCTCGTTCGAGCCGCGCACCCTTCCCGATAAACACCGGGAAACCCGCTCCGGCGATCTTCGTCCCCCGTGCAAAATCCACGATCCCCAGCGATTCGAGAAGCTCCCAGTGGGGCTTCGGCGCAAAGTCGATCACCGGAGGCTCGCCCCACCGTGCCACCTCCTTGTTGTCCGCCGGCGTCCGGCCGTCGGGTACCGATGCGTGCGGAATATTGGGAATCTGCAGCATCGTGGCGTGCAGTTGATCTTCCACTCTCCGAAGCTCGCCGTCCAGCGCCTTGATCTCGTCCGCCACAAGACGCATTTCGGCGATGACGGAAGCGGCATCCTCTTTCCGCGACTTCATCGCCGCAACCTGCTGTGACACGGTGTTCTTCCGGCTTTTCAGCGCCTCACCGTGCTGCAGCGTCTGGCGCCGCTGCTCGTCGAGCGCGAGCGCTTCGTCGACCAGTGCGGGATTCTCACCTTTGCGGGTGATGCCTTCCCGGACGATCGCCGGTTGTTCACGAAGGAGTTTGATGTCAAGCATGACGGTTGTTCTTCTCTCAAAAGTGGGAGGGCATGCCGAACCGGGATGCGTCAGTGCTCGGGTCGCAGCTGGCTCTTGAGTACTTCAAGCCCGTGTTCGACGGATGAGGGCTTGTACCCGAGTTCCACTTCAGCTTTCAGCGTGATCAGACCCGATTTCAGCGGCCGGACGGCCGGTTGTTTCAGCGACGCGGTTTTGATCGGCACGATCAAAGAGGCATCGCAGTGAAACACCTGTGCAAGCCGGAGAGCGAATTCGTACCGGGTGATGATATCGCGGCCCGCGATGTGATAGATCCCCCGTTTTCCCATTTCCACCGCGCGGAGGAGCGCATACGCGAGGTCGTCCACCAGCGTCGGGTTCCCCACCTGGTCATCCACGATGCGCACCGTCTGCCGGGCCTGGAGACTCTGAATCAACCAGAGGGCGAAGTTCGCTTTGACACCCGGCGCTTGACCGTACAGCACCATGGTCCGCGCTATGACGGAGGGGATGGCCGCGCTGAGCAGCACGTTCTCGCTCGCCAGCTTCGATTTTCCGTAGTAACTCAGCGGTTCCGGCTTGTCTTCCTCCGTATACGGACCTGCTTTGCCGTCGAAAACGTAATCACTCGACACATGCACCACGGTTGCGTGATGCTTCTTTGCCGCCTCTGCCAGATACTCCACCCCGCTCACGTTGATCTTCCATGCAAGTTCACGTTCGGTCTCGCAGGCGTCCACATTCGTCATCGCAGCGCAATTGATGATCACGTCGGGTTGCACTTGAGCGATGCATTCGCGGACGCTCTTATGCGAGGTGATGTCCAATTGTACGTATGGTGCGGATTCCAGTTCGCGCACCGGCTCGCGTTCCACCGAAGCAAGTGTGATGCGGTAGCTTGTGCCGCGCACGAGCTGTTCAGCCATTTTCTGGCCGAGCAATCCGTTGCTGCCGACGACGAGAACGCGCCCGATGGTGTCCATGCGTGCTGAAGCCCTTCTTTTCCGTGATCACGTGTGCTGCAGGGGGGTGTCGAGCCGCCCTTCAGGGATGATTGTTCGCCGCTACCAGACGGACGGCTTCGCCTGCCGCAGCGACAAGATCGCGACTCTTGCGAAAGTGGAACCAGAAGGCCGCACCGAATCTGTCCCCCTGGCCGATGGCCGGCCGGGCATCGCTACCCGGCGGTACGGCAATATCTTCCCGGGTCAGAATCTTGTGCTGATTGGTGTAGACCGACACGCCGCGTTCGCCGCGGGTCACCAGCACCGCTTTGACCCCGAGCGTCAGCATGTGACCGACCGTGGACTTCTCGGGAAGGCCTTCAAGGGTGAGGCCGGCGATCTCTTCTTCGTTGCACTGCACGGTATCCACCATGAACGCCCAGCGCCGCCACGCGACAAGGGGCCTCCGCACGCGCTCCTGGTGATCATTCACGCCGGTGGTAAGATTATGAAAATCCAGATGGATGGGGATGCCGTCATTGCGGACGGCCATCCGGATTTCATCGAGCGTTTCAAGAGCGATATCGACGCCCGAGATCATGTTCACCATGATCCCGTCCACATCAAGGTGTTGCTTGATGCGTTGGAAAGGAATGGGCGGCGCAAGCTCTTTTGCACACTCCACATATTCCTGCGCATCCCGGAAGAAGTAATGAATCCGATGGACGGGAATGCTCTGACGGTAGAGGCCGTCGGTGTCCACACCGGGCAACGCCTCGAAGCGTGAAAGGATTTGCTGGTATTCCTTCGTCCCGACCGCGGCAACCGGCACGATTTTGTCGTTCTTGCCGCACAACGAGGAGAGCATGGCGACTGCGCGGAACAACCCTCCCGGTTCTTCCCGTTCGCTCCCGTCAGCGGCGTGAAAAACGTCGAGGGAAAGGTGTCCGACAACGAGGAGTCTCATGAGCTGAACTTGGCGCCCTG
>PMCM01000138.1:5021-5323 GCA_003154155.1 Ignavibacteriota bacterium
AATCGTCAGCGCCGCAACAAACCCCGGCAAATGCGCAGCCATGCCGGCGGCGGCAATAATCAGGGCATACCCCGACGTTTCGGCCTGTTTGACAAATGCCGCGGTCTCGTCCGGATTCCGGTGCGCGGAAAGAACCCGGAGATCGTGAGGGATCCCGAACCTTGTCAGGTATTCGGTACACCCCCGCATCACCTCTTCATCAGATTTGCTGCCAATAAGGATGGCTACTTTTTTCATCGTCAGACGCGTGCTGTATATGGATAGTTGCGTGCCTCACACATCCGCCAGAGAGCCTGGCAGGA
>PMCM01000214.1 GCA_003154155.1 Ignavibacteriota bacterium
TATCACTGTGGTTCTTGACGGTGAGAATGCGTGGGAGTGGTATGCCAGGGATCTGGATGGGAAGAAGTTCTTGCACGCCCTCTATAGAAAGCTCACCGTGTTGCACGGTCTTGAACGTGTTACCACTACCACCATGAGTGAGTATATTGCGGGGAACCCTTCACGCGGCGTGCCTGCGCATCCGGTAGAGTCGCAGGCTGCCATGGAATGGCTCTGGCCCGGATCGTGGATCAACGGCAACTTCGACACGTGGATCGGAGAGAGGGAAGAGAACCTTGCGTGGACCTATTTGTTGCAGGCCAGGCAGGATCTGGATCGCTCGGGGGTTTCCCGGCCGGACCCGCGCCTTGATGCACCGACGGCGGGAACCCGCGACTGGTTTGCCTTCATGGCATGGGAGGAGATGTACGCCGCTGAGGGGTCGGACTGGTTTTGGTGGTATGGCGACGATCAAACTGCCCCGGCGGGGGATAAGCCCTTTGACACCGCCTACCTGGCCCATCTGCACAACTTGTATCGGTTTGCCAGGCTGGCCGGAGGCGCCATGCCCGAACGGACCTTTCCCGCCATCATCCCCGATTCCAGCCCGGCGTCCAATCCCCCGGAAGCTGCGCCGGCGGGCCAGGGGGTCATGGGCAAGAGCAAAGAAACAACGAAGTAACATCACACATCAACCACTCCCAGGACAACCCAGTACGACGCCATGGGTACATACAAAACCCCCAATGCTCTCGATCAGCTCGAGCGAGCGCTGAAGCGTAAGCTCCGTGATACCCGCCTCCGCAAGTACAACTACGCCGTACCGTCGCTGTGGCGTTCCCTCCGCCCGGCTCCGGCTGCGGTTCGGGTGAATCCGTACGCGTACTATCTCGGAATCGTGAAGAAGGTCAAGGCTGCCCGGCCGGCTAAGCGTTCCGCCCCCTCGGGCGGCGAATGGACGCGGGACGCCGTCATCTATAACCTCTTCGTCCGCACCACAACGGCGTTCGACCACAACGGAAACGGTTCGCTGGATCTTCCGACGAGTGCAGAGGGGTTCCGGGAGACCGGAACATTTCTGAAGGCCCTCGCAATGCTGCCGTACATCAAACGCCTCGGTGCAAACACCGTCCACCTCCTCCCGATTACCTCGATCGGGCACGACGGCAACAAGGGATCCCTCGGATCCCCCTATGCCATCAGGAATCCGTATGAGCTGGATGAGAATCTCAGTGAACCCTCTCTCGGGCTGGATATCAAGACGGAATTCAAGGCATTCGTCGAGGCTGCGCACAGGCTGGGACTGCGCGTGGTGGTGGAGTTTGTGTTCCGCACTGCCGCCAAGGACGGCGATTGGGTCAAAGAGCATCCCGAATGGTTCTACTGGATCAAAGAATCAGTGCCGGCACGGGCTCCCAATGAAATGGATGAACGCAAATACGGATCTCCCATTTTCTCTCATGGTGAGCTGGAACAAATTCACCGCGATGTCGATGCAGGCAAATTCGATGCGCTTATCCCTCCGCATCCGGTCTATCGCGACTTCTTCGCAAATCCACCCGCCCCGGACACCGTGAAAAAGGAAAATGGCCGCTACATCGGACTGAGCGACGGCGGAAAACGCGTGCGCATCCCTGGTGCATTCGCCGACTGGCCTCCTGACGATAACCAGCCGCCGTGGAATGACGTCACGTACCTGCGCATGTACACGCATCCGGATTTCAACTACATCGGTTACAATACCATCCGTATGTACGATGCGCGCCTCGCCAGGCCGGAGCATGTGAACCGTCCGCTGTGGGACAGGATTGTGGGCATCATTCCGTATTACCAGCGGGAATTCAACATTGACGGCGTCATGATCGACATGGGTCATGCGCTCCCCATGGCGTTGAAGGCCGAGATGGTGAAGAAAGCCCGGGGGCTGGATCCGGACTTCGCATTCTGGGATGAGAACTTCTCTATCACGCAAAAGAGCCGCGACGAAGGGTACAATGCCGTCTTTGGATTCTTGATCTTCGATCAACATCATCCCGATCGGATGCGGACATTCTGCCAGAACCGGGCCAGAGACGAATTTCCGATTCCGTTCTTTGCGACACCCGAGAATCACAACACCCCGCGTGCGGCGTCGCGTCCAGGGGGCGTCACGTATGCCCGCTGGGCATGCGTCATCAATGCGTTTCTCCCGGCCATCCCGTTCATTCATTCGGGATATGAACTCGCGGAACGGTTTCCGATTAACACGGGGTTGGACTTTACGAGCGAACAGATACGCGCGCTGCCTTCGGAAAAACTCCCGCTCTTTAGCGAAGGCGGTTATCACTGGCTGAGCACCGACACCTTTGCCAGGCTGATCGCGGACATCCAGGCAATCCGTAGAAAATGCCGTTCTCTCATCGTGCGCACTGCTCCGGAAACGTTCAGAATGCTGGATGAAGGGAATCCCCTCATCCTGTCCTTTGCGCGCAATACGCCGGAGGGTAAACACCGGCTGGCTGTTGTGAGCAATACCGATTTCGCGTCCACGCAGATGTGCAAAACTGCACTGCATACATCCCTGAAGCATGTCGTCGATCTCATCAGCGGTAAACGCCTTACAGTGATGCAGGGTGTGCTGCAGGTTGCGCTGGGGCCCGGCGAATGCCTGGTCTTCCTTTACTGAACTGCCGAGAGAGCACCATGCGGACATTTCAGGAAAAGCTCACGAATGGGTTTTATGCGCTGATCAGTCTGCCGTCAACCGCGATGGGATTCGCGCTGTCGATCCAGATCTCAGCGCTCAGCTGGCTGTTGACGACGAAATACCATCTGGATATCCACCAGGTCGGTTTTGTGTGGGCGGCCGGACCGCTCGCGGGGATTGTCGGCCAGGTCGTGATCGGACTCATCAGCGACAAGGTATGGTTCTGGGGCGGCCGGCGCCGTCCGTTCATACTGATCGGAGGGACCCTCGCATCCTTGATGTTGCTCGCCCTTCCGAACATTGAAATAATTGACCGGGCCCTTGGACTGGGCAACCTTCTCGCGGTTGCCATAGCGGTCGCTTTGACGCTTGACCTCGCCATCAATATCAGCTTTAACCCGACGCGATCTATCATTGCCGACGTGACACCTGAAGGTGAGGCCCGCACAAAAGGGTATACCTGGATGCAGACCATCTCCGGCTTTTTCGGGGTCATGGCCTATGTGATCGGTGCTGTCGCCGGTAACTACGTCCTGATCTCGGTGGGCGTCGGCGTTGTCTTTGTCTGCTCGGTGTTCCCCGTGCTTTTCGTCACCGAACAGCGGGAATTGCGAAGCACGGCGACCGCGGGCTCCGGGGAACGACCGGCATCCGTTACCCGGTGGAATGAACTGTTCCGCATCTACCTTGCCCATGGACTCTCATGGATCGGAGTCCAGACCATGTTCGTGTACATCATCGCCTTCATCCAGCAGAAAATGCTTGCCGGGACCGATGCCGCCACGGCGGCGCAGGATTCGGGCCGCATTATTGCGATCTCGTTTGCCGTGCTCAATACCGTAGGCTTTCTCCTCCCGGCCCCCGTGCTCGAGCCGCTTGCCATGCGCTTCGGGCGGGTTAAGGTACATCTGACTGCGCTGGCCGTCATGGCGCTCGGCTACTTTGGCATCGCCGGAGGCGGGGAAAGCCCACTGTTGATGTATGTTCTCATGGGCGTCGTCGGGATCGGGTGGGCATCCATCGTCTCCCTTCCGTTCGCCATCATGACGGAAAAAGTGGATAAGTCCCGGATGGGGTTCTTTATGGGGATTTTCAACCTCTCGGTCGTGCTCCCGCAGCTGTTCGTGAGCCTCGTCCTGGGCACGGTGATACAACAGGCGGCGGACAAATCGGTGATCTTTCTGATAAGCGGGATCGCGCTTGCACTGTCTGCGGTCACCTGGCTGCTCGTACGGGAACCGGACGCCGGGACAAAATCTGCCACGGCGGCAGGGGGCGTACAGTGAAGCTGCAAACGAGCCTGCGGGCGCTGTATGCACTCGCTGTGGCGGGATGCATCGTTGCAGCATCCGTGTCGATGGATGGGTGCGTGTTCAAACGGGACCCGAGGATCCGCCTGACCATCTGGCACCAGGATCGCATCGACGTCCGCATCGTCCTCCAGCGGCAGCTCGACCGGTTCATGCAGCTCCATCCGGAGGTCCGGGTCGAACAGCTGTTTAAAGAAACGGAGGAGCTGCGCTCCGGCTTCATCATCGCCGCTCTCGCCGGGCAAGGTCCGGAGATCGTGTACGGGCCTTCGGACCAGGTCGGACCGTTTGAGATGATGCATATCATTCTCCCCCTGGAAGACATCTTCTCGAAAGAATGGCTCGCGCTGATCGATCCCCGGGGACTGACGTGGTATAAGGGACATTTGTACCAGGTCGCCGACAAACTCGGGAATCACCTGACCCTTGTGTATAATAAGAAGCTTGTCCCCGTTCCACCGACAACTGAAGAGGAACTCGTCCGCATCGGCAAGTCCCTGACCGCTGATCTGAACGGCGACGGGAAGATCGACAGGTACGGACTGACGTGGAACTATACCGAACCCTTCTTTTTCATTCCGTTCATGACGGGATTCGGAGGTTGGATTATGGATGATGCAGGTCGACCGACCTTGAACAGCCGTGGAACGGTGGACGGCCTCAAATTCATCAAGCGTCTGCGCGACGTGGAGCGGATTATTCCCAATGAGGCGGATTACAATGTCGCCGATATTCTGTTCAAGGATGGGAATGCAGGCATGATCATCAACGGCGACTGGTCGTGGGCAGGGTACCAGAATGCGGGGCTGGATATCGGTGTGGCCCCGTTGCCGAAAATCACTACCACGGGGCTCTGGTGTGCTCCCATGGTTTCACCGAAGGGATTCTCGCTCAACAGCAACATCAGCGGCGAAAAGAAGACGTGGGCTCTGGAACTGGTCCGCTTCCTCATGTCGCCGGAGAACCAGATGGAGTCCGCGAGGGAACTCTTTACGATGCCGACAAATCTGCAGGTGCAGCAAAGCGACTTCGTGCAACAGAACGATATCATGAGAAATTCACGGCTGCAGATTGACCGGGGTCGGCCTCTGCCGGTCGTTCCCGAGCTGCGGGCGATTTGGGACGCCATGCGGCCGAGCTATCAGGCAGTGCTTGCCGGCACCATGACACCCGAGCAGGCGGCGGAGGAGATGCAGGCGTTGGCGCTGCGACGCATCAAAGAAATGAACGAGTAACGGTCCCCCATGCACAACCAGACGTTTCGTCAACGGGTGTTTCTGTATCTCCTTGTCGCCCCCGCGTTTATCGTCCTCTTCGGCGTGGTGATCTATCCCTTCTTCTACAATATTGTTCTCTCTCTCTCGAATATGAACCTCCGGCATATCCGGGATTGGAGAATCGTGGGGTTCGATCAGTACATCAAAGTGTTCACGGAGCCGTCACAGCCGGATTTCTACGTGGTGTTTCTCAAGACCGTAATCTGGACGGCAGTCAATCTGTTCTTTCACGTCCTCCTCGGTGTCTTCCTGGCTCTTGTCCTGAACCAGAAGGAGATCCGGGGGAAAGCCATTTTCCGGGCTATCCTGGTCCTTCCCTGGGCTGTTCCCCAGCTGATCGTCGCCCTCACCTGGCGCGGCATGTTTAATTATGAGTATGGCTCGATCAATCTGATGCTGACGCAATGGCTCGGCCTTCCGGGCGTGCAATGGCTTCGCCAGCCGATCACTGCATTCATCGCCGTGATCATCACCAACGTCTGGCTCGGGTTCCCGTTCATGATGGTGATTGCGCTCGGCGCGCTGCAGAGCATCCCGCACGATCTCTACGAAGCAGCGGACATTGACGGTGCCTCCTGGTATCACAAACTGCGCCACATCACGATCCCGCTCATCCAGCCGGTCATGGTGCCCGCCATTACCCTGGGTACGATCTGGACGTTTAACAACCTGAATATTGTCTGGCTGGTCAGCAATGCGGGTGAACCGTCGGACCAGACGCATCTTATGGTGTCCTTCGTGTACAAGGCCGCGTTCAATTTCTACCGGTACGGCTACGGCGCGGCGCTGTCGATGGTGATCTTCTTCATCCTTCTCGCCTTCAGCCTGACATTCATGAAGAAATCACACGCCACGCAAAATGTCTATTCCTGACCGGGGGCATTGATGGTTCGAGGCAAGAACACAACGTCACTGCGCATTGCCGCCAGCTATCTGGTGCTCGGCATCTTTTCTCTCGTGGCGCTCTATCCGGTCTGGCAAATCTTCAATATCTCGCTGCGGCCGTCCGACCGGCTGCTGAGCACATCGCTGGAGTTTCTTCCTGCGCATGCGTCATTGAGGAACTATGTCGCCCTCTTCACGGAGCGCCCCTTTTTCCTCTGGCTCCTGAACAGCACGTTTATTGCCGTGACGGTCACGGCGACCGGTGTCGTGCTCGCCTCGACGTGCGGGTATGCGTTTTCACGCTATTCCTTTATCGGCAAAAAATTCGGACTGCTCAGCCTGCTCGTGACGCAGATGTTTCCCGCGACAATGCTCCTCCTGCCGATGTACATCATGTTGGTGCAACTCCATTTGATCAACAGCTACCTCGGCATCGTGATCATGTATTCAGCAACGGCGTTGCCGTTCTGCATCTGGCAGATGAAGGGCTATTACGACACAATTCCGACGAGCCTTGAGGAGGCAGGGATGATTGACGGATGCAGTCAACTGCAAACCTTCACCCGGATTATCCTCCCGCTGGCTGCGCCAGCGCTTGTGATCACCGCCTTGTTTTCCTTCATGGCGGCCTGGACGGAGTACGTGGTTGCCGCCCAGATCCTGCAGGATACGGAGATGTGGACGTTGCCTCTGGGGTTGAAGTCTTTCGAATCAAACATGGGGTCTGAATGGGGACTGTACGGGGCCGCATCAGTCATCGTCACCATTCCCGTTGTGGTCCTGTTTCTTTCCCTCAGCCGCTGGCTGGTCTCAGGATTGACGCTCGGAAGCGTCAAAGGATAATCATAATGAGCCACGCATGATCAAACCGCGCCTTTCGCCGCTGCAAATATGGAATATGAGTTTCGGTTTCTTCGGCATCCAGTTCGGCTGGGGGCTGCAGATGGCCAACATGAGCGCCATCTTCGAGTATCTCGGCGCGCGACAGGAACAGATCGCGTGGCTCTGGATCGCCGCGCCTCTCACGGGCCTTATCGTACAACCGATCGTGGGATACTCGAGCGACCGTACCTGGGGGAGGCTCGGCCGGCGCCGCCCGTACTTCCTTGTTGGCGCTGTCCTGTCTACACTCGCACTCATCGCCATGCCACACGCCTCCCTGGTCTGGATGGCGGCTGGATTGCTCTGGATTCTCGATGCGAGCATCAATATCACCATGGAGCCGTTCCGGGCGTTCGTGGGGGACATGCTCCCGCAAGATCAACGGAAATCCGGGTTTGCCATGCAGAGTCTGCTGATCGGATTGGGTGCAGTGCTCTCCTCCGCGTTGCCGTACGCGCTGACGAACTGGCTGGGCGTCACGGATGCGGGCGCACAGAGCGCCATCCCGCGGACGGTACAGTTGTCGTTCTATATCGGCTCCGCAGTCTTCCTGGCAGCGGTCCTCTATACCGTCATGACAACGCAGGAGTATCCGCCGGAGGACCTGGCGGAGTTCCGCCGCCTCAAGGCGGCGTCAACCGGGGTCAGCCGCGGTTTCAGCGAGATTCTGCGGGGCATTACGTCCATGCCGAAGGCAATGCGCCAACTCGCCGTGGTTCAGTTCTTCACGTGGTTCGCGATGTTCTGTATGTGGATTTATTTCGTGCCGGCGGTGGCGACGAAGATCTTCGGGGGACTTCCTGGATCGCCCGAATATCAACGCGGGAACGAATGGGGCGGGGTGTGTTTCTCGATGTACAACGGGACCGCGTTTGTGTTCGCGTTTATTTTGCTCGGCCTGGTGCGCCGGTTTTCACCGCGGTCTATCCACCGGCTGTCACTCATTGCCGGAGGGGCTGGCCTGGTCCTTGCCGTGCTTGTGCGCGATCACTATATCCTCCTGTTCTCCATGCTCCTTGTCGGCATCGCGTGGGCCAGCATTCTCTCAATGCCATACGCGATGCTCTCCAACGCGATCCCTGCGGATAAAATGGGGTTCTACATGGGGGTGTTCAATTTCTTCATTGTGCTGCCCCAGATCCTGGCTTCGGCGGGGTTGGGCCTGTTGATGACACACTTCCTGGGTGGAAATCCGCTGAACGCCGTCCTGCTGGGGGGCTGCTCAATGATTATCGCAGGGTTCTGTGTCGGATTCGTCTCCAGGAATGTGGATGATTTCGGGCCGTCAGGAGTGGAGGCCTAGAACCGACGGTCACCCGCCGTCAGCCACGCAGCTTGCCATACACCCAGAGGTCGGTGATGCGTCCGTCCTTGCAGACGGCGTTCTTCAAGGTCCCTTCGCGGGTGAAGCCCGCTTTCTCCAGCACGCGGGCGGATGACGGGTTCCAGCCGAACACGCTCGAGGAAATGCGCACGAAATCGTGTTTCTGGAAGATGTGCATACAGACCGCGACCAGCGCGCGCGTGGCAATCCCTCTGCCCCAATAAGCCTCTCCCAGCCAATACCCGATCTCCACCGTGCGCCAATGCACGTCGGGGAGCACGGTGAACCCGATAACGCCGAAGACTTCCTTCGCGTCTGCAATGGCGAAGGACGTCTCGATCGCATCCCGGGATATGCCGGCAATGAAATTCTCCGCGTCTTCCTTTCGGTAGGGATGCGGAAAGTAATCACGCAGGTTAAGCCAGACGCGACGGTTATTTGCATGCCGGGCGAGAGCGTCGGCATCCTCCGGGAGGAGCGTGCGGAGGACATACCCGTCACCGATGTCAATCCTTGTGGACCGGACGTTCATGGCGTACACAGCATGTCGAATACATTTGCATCGTTATCCCGCATGCGCCCCCCGCCGTTCCACTCACCGCGCTGCGTATTCACACTTCTGAATTCGCCGATCCCCGCGCCGCCGTGGTCATCCTGGGCGCCCGCGAGAACAGTGAACTTCCACCGGGGACCCGGAGCGCCAATCAACCGCAACGGCAGGGCAAACCGGATGACACCAGTGCCCGCGTCGCCGAAGGGGTGTTCAGCATCCTCCGGGACGGGGGTGTAGGCCGTGAGGATCGTCCCGTGTTGATCTTCAAGGCGTATCCCCCCGCCGACCAGCACGAGCCGTTCGAAGGCCCGATCGGGGGGGAGGACGAATTGTGCGTTTGCGGGGATAGCACGCTGCCCCGAACCGGTGACGCCATCGGTATCGATGGCAATCGCCGCAAAGGTGAGTTGAAAGCCGTATTCCGGGTGCCAGCCTGGATCGGAGAGTGCCGTGAATTTCAACACAATGTACAGGAGACTGTCATCGTACGATGCGGAGAATTTCGTAATATCGAAAGAGCCCGGCACGAAATTGGCATTCGCAGGATAGACATAGTGGAGCGTACGCCCGTCTGCGCTTACACCTGTGTCGTCCCCGGCGGGATCCTGCGCATCTACCAGGCCATGTGCAGAGACATTCGTGCGCATGATGTTCCCGAGTGTCAAAAGGGGATACGCAGGTTTTCCGAGTACGGCAAGCCCGTCGGTGGGGCGTGGCGTGACAAACGCCACCGGGCCGATCTCCTCGCGCGCCGGTCCAACGCGACGGCTCGTGCGCGGCGACATACTTCCTGGATCCGATGAGGCGAACGAGAGGAGCGTATCGGCCAACCGGGCCCGGATCTCTGCAGCGGACTGAAGGACAAACGATGTGCTGAATTCCCGGCCCCGTCCATCCGCCAATGTGAGGTCAACGGCCAGCGGGCGATCGAGCGACGGAGAGTTGATGACCACGGCGCTGGTATCTCCGTGTTCGCTCGCGGTGACGCGGAGCGTCTTGCCGTCGATGCGGAACGATGTCGAGAGAAATCCCATCGCCGCGGGAACGTGAGGAAATAGCCGCATACGGCGCGTTGCGCGATCGATACGGACGCCAAGATAATCGTCGTAGACATTGCGGATAAACTCCGCCAGGTTCCATGCCTGTGAAACCGTACCGGAGAGGCGGGGTTCCGGCTCTCCCGGGCGGGCATGGGCATCCAGTAATTCGGATTGCGTCCCGATGGCACCGCGATCCAGAATCTGATGGACGGCGTTGAGCGAGAGCGCGAATGCCGAATCCGCCAGCCCGTACCGGCAAAGTTCGGAGATCAAGGTTCCCTGCAGCCACGTCCATACCGTGCCATTGTGATAGGCCGCGTCCTTCGGATAGGCCGCCGGGTAGTCATGGAATGGATGGAAAAAGCTGTCGGTTTGCGCGAGTGATCCGACGCCGTACGGATACGTCAACTGGGTGGTGACTGTGCGCACCATTGCAGCGCGTGTCGGCGGATCAAGCAACGGTGCGGTGAAAAGCTGATTGGGGCGTGTGCGGAAGTCCGGCGAGCCGTCGGGACGGATCCGGTCTGCAACCACGCCCGCCGTTGAAATGAAATGCCGGAGGAAGTTCTTTTTCAGCAGGTCCAGCACGGCGGTCCACCTGCGCGCCGAGATGACGTCGCCGATGCGTGTGGCGCTCCAGATGCCGGCGTCGAGTTGGCCGGCCCAGAGTGCCTGCACATCGTTAGCCCGATTGCCCCGCGGGCTCCAGGGACCGTCCGGGCCGACGGCATCCATCCATGTTTCTGCGTCGGCGTGAGTAAGAAAGCCGAGAGAGTCCGTGTGGAACTTGATGGTCCCTTCGATGGACCGGAGGATGACAGGGTAGATGCGCAGGAGGAAGTTTTCGTCGCCGGATCGCATCGCGTAGTCACGTGCGACGACGACAAAACGCGGGGTGCCATCGGCGGTGTTGAACGCGGTGTCCGTCACCGTGATAATGTTCGGGATGCGCCCGTAGTCCGTGGAAAGGGAATCGCGTTGCTGGAAGGCGGCGAAGGATTCCAGGATCTCCCGGGCGAGCGTAAAGCGCTCGGTTACCAGAGCTGCTCCCGGGAGCGCGATGAATGTGTCGCGTCCCCAGTAGTTGTTGAACCAGGGGAGCCCGGCGAAAACCCCGCGCCCAGTCTGATGCATCACCAGTGCGTCGAGAGACAGCAGCGCCCAACGAAAGCCCTTGTCAAACCGGGGATGCGATGTCTCAATCGCGGCGTTATCCAACACTCCCTGCATTCTGGCGCGGCGCTGCGCCATGAATTGCGTTGCCCGGTCCGGATACGTGCGCACAAGGGATTCGGCCTGATCTGCCGTGTTGGCAACGGCGATGGCAAACATATGGGACCTGGCGAGCTGTCCGGAGATCCGGATCGGTGAAAACTGGCGGCCGGCGACAGTGCATAGCGTCTCGGGTATCGCCCGCCGCGACCCGATGGCTAGCCAGACTGGGTAGTCCGCGGCGGGGGTGCGTACGGGATGAGCGTTGCGGGCCACAAGTGCAACGCCGCTCTGCAAGCGGATAGTGTAGTCAGAGAGACGTCTTCCGTCGGTGAAATACGCGATGACCCCCGCAGCTACAGGCCGGGGCGAGCGGAGGTGGATGCCAATGATCGGGAGACTGTCGACCGGCCACAGTTCTTCGATGATGTTGCCGNNATCGCTCCAGGTGATCCGGGAACACGATGACTCTGGACGCTTTGGACCGGTCGAGAATGGTGCCGTTGACTACGAGATCATAATCATCGAGGAATTCGTGGCCGCGAACGTTGAATCCCTGCCAGCTGACACGGTTGTGCTGATGGGTTTCAGCGTAGAATGTCGCGTCCTCTTTGTTGGTATAGACAAACGGGCGCGAACCCGCGCGCACTTCGATGCCAAGTTGGTCCAGAGACGCTCCCGCGGCGAAGGAGAGACACGGGAGAAGAAGGAGCGCGATCCTCCCCAGCCTGTGGCGGCTCATACGAGATGGAACAGAATGGGGAGGAGAATGTAGGCCGCGCTCATCCCCGAGATGATGAGGCAGATGAACGTTACCATTGCCCAGAGGAACATCTTGATGTCACCGTCTTTCTTGTTGGCGACCGCGAGCGCTTTCCGGAAACAGAGTACGGCACTGACCAGCATGACAACGGCTATCGTGCCGAAGGCGAGGAGAAGAATCAAGTCGATTTTTGCCATAGCAGAATATACGAATCCGTTCTTGCTTGTCCAACCGTCGTGTCATCCCTGCCACGGCGCCCAATCCCCGGGGCCGGCGCGGCCTTGCAGATGAGATGAGGTGTGGGTATATTAAAACTGTCAGGGAGACGAGAGACCATGGCGAATCCGGGTGTGCGGGGGGTGCTGATCGTCGAAGATGAGCAGGAACTCAGGAGTCTATTCGCTATTTTGCTCGAAATGGAAGGGTTCAAGGTCCTGCAGGCGAAGGACGGCTTGCAGGGACTGGAAATGCTGCAGGAACATGCCAGCGAAGTGGATCTGATGATCACCGATCTGAATCTGCCGAAGTTCGGGGGAGTGGATTTAATCTCGCGTGCGCGCAAGCTGAATCCGGGAATCAAGATCGTAGGCACCAGCGGCATGAGCGGAAAAGCCGTGCAGGAGCTGGTACTGAAGGCCGGCGCGGACGACTTCATTCCCAAACCCTTCCAACCTCAGGAGGCGATCGCGAAATTGAAAGCGATCATGCGATGAGCCTGGCGACGGCGACCGAGTATTTGTGGTTCAACACACGGACGAAACGGGAGTATATCAACATTACCGCCAAGGTGGCGGAGGTGGTCCATAACAGCCACGTGCAGGAAGGAATGGTGCTCGTGTCTGCCATGCACATCACTGCCGGCGTCTACGTGAACGATGCCGAGGAAGGCCTGATCGAAGATATTGACGAATGGTTGGAACGGCTCGCCCCCTATCGTGAGGAGTACCGGCACCACCGGACAGGGGAGACGAATGGCGATGCCCACCTCAAGAGTCTGTTGGTCCACCACGAAGTGATTGTGCCGGTCACCAAAGGGTCGTTGGACCTCGGCCCGTGGCAGCAGATATATTATGCGGAGTTTGACGGGTGCAGGCGCAAGCGTCTGGTCGTCAAAGTGATGGGGGAGTGACACGCAGCATCCCTTCCTTTTTCCTTAAGGAGTTTTCATGAGACACGTGAAGTATGTCATCGTTGCAGCGCTTTCCCTCATAACCACTGGTGTGCTGTTAGGGCAGCCCTTCCCCGCACATGAACGGATGCGGATTCAATGCGATATCGCGCGGTACCGTGGCGGTGACGATGAAAACACACATGTGGAAGTCGCGTATGCTTTCCCCGAGCGGTCCATTTCCTATAAGGCTGATTCTGCCGGATGGAGCGGTGCCGTTGATGTGACCATGAAGATCTATCTGAAAGATTCGCTGGTCGCGGCGGATCGATGGCTGGTGCCGCATGCGATCGCCGACACAGCGCTGCTGCACCGCGATATGAATCTTGTCGGACTGTATACGGTGCAGCTCACGGAGGGCGAATACCTGTTCCGGGTGATCGGACGGGATCGGTACGACCCGGGGCGCCGCGACAGCCTGTCGCTCAAAGTCCCGATCCACCGGATTTCGACGACCAAACCCGTGCTCAGCGATGTCGAACTTGCATCATCGATCCGCCAGGGTTCGAAAGGCGGTATCTTCTACAAGAACACCCTCGATGTCGTACCGAATGTGGGAGGATTGTACACCGAAGAGCAAAAGCTCTATTACTACTCCGAAGCGTACAATCTTCTCATCCCCGGTGATACCAGCGAGTACTATTTGCGCACAAATGTGTACGACGCCGTGGGGAAGGAAATCATCTCGCGTGAACGCCCGAAGAAACGCGTATCAGAATCAAGTGTCATTGTCGATCAGCTGCCTGTGAAGAGTTTGCGGACCGGCACCTATACGCTGTTGCTTTCGCTGCTCGACAGCGCGAGAACGCCGCTCAGCAGCAACGGCCGCAAGTTCTTTGTGTACAATCAAACGCTCGGTATCGATTCCTCGTTGCTTGCTTCGTCGACGTCGCTCCCGATGCCCGAGTATATGTCTATGGATGAGTCGGAGCTCGATCGGGAATTTGACTGGGCACGGTACTCGGCTATGGATGACGAGAAGAATCAGTTTGCAAAGCTCGGCAAGGCAAAGAACGTAAGCACCCCTGCTGAGGCGAAAGCTGTTGTCGATGCCAAGCGGAAGTTTATGAGCGACTTCTGGCGTCACCGCGAACCGGGCCTGCGCGAAGAATATCTGTCCCGCGTGGCATACTCTAACGCTAACTTCCATGTGCTGTCCCGTGACGGATTCCGGACCGACAGGGGCCGGGTGACCATCATGTACGGCATGCCGGATGATATCGAGCGGCACCCGAATGAAACGGAGACGCGGCCATATGAAATCTGGAACTACAATAATATTCAGGGGGGAGTGATCTTTGTGTTTGTGCTGCGGAATGCGGCGGGTGACTATGAACTTGTGCATTCGACGCATCGTAACGAATTGCATGACGAGAACTGGGATCGTGAGGGGATAACCCGGTAGGTCCACGTGAGCCCCTGTGCGCAGCGCCCCGTCCTTCCGGCGGGGCGTTGCCGTTATTGTTGAATGTTCTTTCATGATTTCGTAGATTGCCTCCAACACGCCTACCATGACTTCCCTAATGGAATACGCGCTCTTCCGCCTTCTTGCCGTGCTCGTGCGTCCGCTCTCCGCGCGCTCCGCACAGCATGTCGGGGCGTGGCTGGGCCTGGTGATTCTCAGGCTTACGGGATATCGCAGGTCTGTCACCCGCGATAACCTGGCCCGTGCACTCCCCGAACTCACCCGTCCGGAGCGGGAGCTCATTCTGCGCGATGCGTATAAGAACTACGGGATCGCCATGGTGGAAATGCTCTGGAGCTACGGGCAGACCCCCGACGTTCTTGCTCCCCTTGTGCGCCTGAAAGAAACCCGTCTTCTGGACAACGCTCTGGCGCGGGGAAAGGGATGCATATTGTTGAGTGCCCACTTCGGATCCTGGGAACTTCTGCTCAGCAGTGTCCGGTTGCATATACCGGTGAAGGTGACCGCGATCGCTCAGCGTCAGCGGAATGCTCGTGTGGATGCGTATATTGACCTCCGGCGGAGGCGGTTCAACACCGTGACGGTGCCCATGGGTCCCGCCGTGCGGGAGGTGCTTGCCGCACTTCACCGGAACGAAATCGTGCTCATCCTGGGTGACCAGAGCGGACCGAGGGAGTCAATCTTCATACCGTTTTTTGGCAGGCCGTCCGCAACGCACCGCGGGGCGGCAGCATTCGCATTGCGTTCCGGCGCCGCCCTCCTGGCCCTGTTTCTGGTGCGGGACGCCGATGGGAAGTACACCGGCACATTCGAGGAAGTGGACACCGGTGGACTGCATGGCTCGCGTGAGGAACAGATAGTGGAATTGACACAACGCCACGCAGCAGTGCTGGAACGTGCCATTCGGGCGCATCCGGACCACTGGCTCTGGATGCATAAGCGGTGGAAACATACACCGGGATATGAGGCTGAACGTGCGGCAACCCGGGGGACCGGAGACGAGACAGGAACAGAGTCATGATTGCTGCGCCGGAGCGCATTCTGATCTTTCATACGGCGTTCATCGGCGACATTCTGCTGATGTTGCCGATGGTACAGATACTCCGGCGCCAATTCCCGAAAAGCTCCATCACGGTCGTTACGCGCCCCGACGTCGCCGAGCTCGTCCGCGCTCACCCGGCGGTCACCGATGTTGTTCCCTACGACAAAAAGGGAAAGCACAGCGGCGTCGGCGGCTTGCTGACACTTGCCCGGCAGCTGCGGGAGCGTCGATTTGACCTGGCGGTCGTCCCTCATCGTTCGCTCCGCAGTGCACTTGTCGTGTTTATGGGACAAATTCCACGACGCGTTGGTTTTTCCAATAGTGCAGGGGCGCTGCTGTTTACCGATCGCGTGAAGTACCACGCCGGCGATCACGAAATTGACCGGGATATCCGGCTCCTGCAACCGGTCGTCGGATTCACGCCTGGGCGCGAGCTGCCGGCTCTTGGGATCCCGGATGCGGACGTCAGGGCGGCGGCATCCATTCTTTCGGCTGCGGAACAACGTCATCCGGGATTCACCCGGAGGCCGGTGATCGCCCTGGCTCCGGGGTCCGTGTGGAGTACAAAACGTTGGCCCGCGGCATCGTATGGCGAACTGGCCGGCAAGCTCGCCCGGGATGGATGCAGCGTGATCCTCCTTGGCGCTGCGCGCGACAGAGACCTGTGTGAAGAAGTGATCCAGACCGCGGCGCACGATGATGCCATCCTCAATGCGGCAGGGACAACTTCACTGACGGGAACAGGTGAACTCTTGCGGCGTTCTCGTGTGCTTGTGTCCAACGACAGCGCACCCGTGCATATCGCTCTGGGTGTGGGGACACCGGTGATCGCGCTGTTCGGACCGACCGTGCCGGCGATTGGGTTTGCCCCCGTGGGTCCCCACGATCGCCTGGTGGAGGTGGCCGGATTGCCATGCCGTCCGTGCAATATCCACGGAGGCAACGAGTGTCCGATTGGATCATTTGAATGCATGCGGGGGATTTCCGTGGTGCGTGTGCTGTCCGCAGTCCATGCAATTATTTCCGGTCAACGTGCGGGGTGAACCATGTCACTTGTCCTGAAAGTCAATCTGGGACAGCCTGAAGACAAACCCATGGTGCTGGCGGCCGAGGTGATTCAGGCGGGTGGCGTCATTGTCTATCCGACGGAAACACTGTACGGCATCGGTGCAAACGCCTGGGACGGTGCCGCGATCGCCAAGGTCCGTGCCGTCAAGAAACGCGAAGGTCTCAAACCCATTCTTGTCATCATTAAGGACGAGAAACAGCTGGCGGCGCTTACGAACGAAATCACCGATGAAGCGCGGATGCTGATCGCAAAATTCTGGCCCGGGCCGTTGACGTTGATTTTCCGGGCCACCAAGGAAGTCCCGGACCTGCTCTCCCGGGGTACAGGGACCATCGGCGTCCGAATCCCCTCCAGCCCATTGTGCCACCGTTTGCTTTCACTGTGTGGATGCCCGCTGACCTCGACGAGCGCGAATATTTCCGGCGGCCGGCCACTCCACTCGGTTGACGAAATCAAGCGCGCCATACCACGAGGTGTGGATCTGTTTCTGGACGGCGGCGAGCTGCCGCAGACGCTGCCGTCAACCGTGATCGACGTGACGGTTTCCCCTCCCCGAATCATCCGGCGGGGAACGGTACCTGTCCCGTCGCTCCTGGAAATCATACCCACGATAGCAGAGGAGGTGTTGAAGCAGTGAAGTCATCGTGCATGCTGCTGATGGTGCTGGCGCTGTCGTTTGCCTCGGCACAGGATACCCTTGAAATCGCCCAGACGCTACGGGATCTCTCAAACACCGGAGTGTTGATGGACATCTCCGCGCATCCGGATGACGAAGACGGAGCCACGCTTGCGTACTACCGCATGAAATACGGCGTGCACACCTATTCAGTGCTCTTCACCCGAGGAGAGGGCGGACAGAACGAAAAGGGTTCAGAACTGTATGAGGACCTGGGCGTGATCAGGAGCGCAGAAACCCGGGCCGCGGGAAGAATCCTGGGTACCGAAGTGGAATTCCTGAATTTTCCGGATTTTGGCTATTCAAAAACTGCAACGGAAGCATTCCGGATCTGGGGCGGGCAACAGGAGGCACTCCGCAGGCTGGTGTACGTCATCCGCCGCTTCAGACCGGACGTTCTTTTTTCGAATCACAATACCTGGGGCGGACACGGGCACCATCAGGCCGCTGCAATCACCGCGATCGCTGCTTTCGACGCCGCCGCCGATTCCACAATGTTCCCCGAGCAGCTGCGGGAACCGGGAATCTCGGTGTGGCAGCCCAAAAAGCTTTTCTTTCGGCAGTTTGGCGCGTCCACTGCCGGAGCCGACGTCGTGCATAACCTCGAAGAAGTGAACGATCTTCGCGGTAAACCATATATCGACATTGCCACCACGGCCCTGCGGATGCATCGTACCCAGGGGATGGAACGCGCGGATTTGCGTGCCTTTTCTCGGAGCCGGAGCGCTTACCGGCTCGTACGCGCCAGCAGCATGTATGAACAGGATAGCACGGATTTTTTCTCCAGCATCTGGTCGTGGAACGACGAGCCATTGCGATCGTTCAGGACCGTAGCGGACGGGGTTCGGCGGCTCCGGCCGAACCAACCGTGGGATTCTTTGGTGGCAGCCAGTGCAGTTCTCCTTTCCGGGATTGATTCTCTTTCCCGAGCTCCCTCGGGATCGACGCTGACCGGGGAAAGAATTCTCCAGTATTGGCGCACTCGTCTTCAACACCTCGCGGTTGCGGCCGCAGGTGTGGTGATTCAGCCCACGTACGAAGACACGCTTCTCGTCGCCCGGCAGCGAATGCATGTCGCACTCCTGGCAACCGCTGTGCGCGGGCATCTGGAGGTCGACAGCATTTCCTGGTTGCTTCCACGGGGTTGGTCGGCCCAGCCGGGCGTTGCACCTCACGCCGCCACGACCGCCGATTTCACCTTGCAGGTAGGCGAGCAGCCGCGTCTGACGTATCCCCCCGCCGAGCATCTGTACCGCCCGATCGGCGACGGCAATCCATCGGAAGTGACCGTTGCGTATCGGCTCAATGGTCACCCGCTGAAAGTACAGTGCGTGATCGCCGTGGACGTGACGGCTCCGCATGTGCTGCGGACGAACCCCGATATCCTTCTGGTGAGCCCCAAAGATGCCGGTGCGGGTGTATCACTGACCTGCCGCGTCACCAACATGTTTCCGCACAAAAGTGCGGGAAGCGTCACGGTAAGCGTCCCCCCGGGGTGGCGGGGATCCGGTTTTTCCTTTGCGATTGAAAAGGAAGGAGGCACGGAAAGCGGCACGATTGCATTGACTGCCCCGCGCGGGATCGCAGAGGGCGATTACACGGCTCTTGTGCATACCGAATTCGGCGAACATACGCTTCTCATCAGGGTGGCCGATGTGAAATTCGCGCCGGGCATCCGGGTCGGTTTCGTCACAAGCTATGATACGACGATCGTCGCCTCGCTCCGGGAATCCGGTGTTCGCTGCGATACCCTGGACGATGCCCGCATCGCCAACGGAGAGCTCCGGACCTACCACACCATCATCCTTGACATGCGTGCGTATCTGATCCGCGATGTGGTCCGGCGCAATAACGACCGGTTGATGGAGTATGTTCGGCAGGGGGGGAACCTCGTCGTGATGTATCAACGCGATGGCGAATGGAAACCGGAATATGCACCTTATCCCTTTGCAGTCAGCAGGCAGCGTGTCACGATGGAAGATGCACCCGTGACCATCTTGAAACCGGACCACCCGCTTATGAACTGGCCGAACCATATCCTCCCGCGCGATTGGATCGGATGGAAACAGGAACGTTCGGTGTACCTTCCGGTTCGTGTGCCCCCCGACTACGTTCGCCTGATTGCCTGCCACGATCCGGACGAACCGGAGGGCGATACGGGCTACCTCTGTGCATCGGTAGGAAAGGGCAGTTACATTTACACNNGCAGTGACCGTGTACAGGATCATATCCGCTTTTCTGGCATTACTGCTGCTCTCCGGATGCGGCACGCAGTCGCGGACCCCAATAGTGGTCTATTCCCCCCACGGCAAAGAGCTCCTCGGTGCCTTCGAAAAACGCTATGAGGCACTCCATCCCGATCAGGATGTCCAATGGATGGATATGGGATCGCAGGATGCATATGACCGCATCCGCACGGAGCGGGGCAATCCCCAGGCCGACGTCTGGTGGGGAGGGCCGATGCTCATGTTCGATCGTGCCGCAGAGGAAGGATTGCTGGAGCCCTACCGACCTTCATGGGACTCTGAGGTCCCCCGGGATGAAAAGAGCGACAGCGCGCTTTGGTACGGCACGGCATTGTTGCCCGAGGTCATCATGTACAACACACGCACCGTGGACAGCAGTCATGCGCCGCGGGACTGGGATGCGCTACTGGACCCGGTGTGGAAAGACCGTATCATCATCCGGCTTCCCCTGGCTTCCGGAACAATGCGCATGATCTTTGCGTCCATCATCGAACGTGAACGACGGCGGACCGGAAACGTTGAGGCGGGACTGCGCTGGCTTCGCGCGCTCGACGCCAATACGAAATCGTATGCGGCGGATCCGACGCAGCTCTATCTGAAAATCGCGCGCGAAGAAGGGGCGGTGACCATTTGGGATCTCCCCGACGTCGTGATCCAGGCGAAGGAACACGCTTATCCGTTCGGGTATGTGATCCCCGCCGGCGGTACGCCAGTCATCACCGACGGTATCGCATTAGTCAAAGGCGCCTGCCACCTGGACGCTGCCAGGGCGTTTTATGAATTTGTCACCTCCCGTGAGAGCATGATTTTCCAGGCGGAACGGTTTTCACGCATTCCCGCACGCCGGGATATCTCCCCCTCCGAACTCCCCGGCTGGATCGCTCATCTGACCATTCATTCCATGAATATCGACTGGCGGACGGTGTCCCCGCACGAACAGGAGTGGATGCACCTCTGGGATGAGCAGGTAAAAGGGCGGGGCAGGACTGCGCAATGAAAGCGCTGAGACTTCAGGGAGTGACGCGGAGATTTGACGGGAGGGCTGCCGTCGACAACGTGGACCTTGCCATCGAGCCGGGAGAGTTCTTTTCCATCCTCGGGCCCAGCGGAAGCGGCAAATCAACGCTCCTGCGTATCGTTGCCGGTCTGGAGCGGCCCGATCGGGGATCCGTCTGGCTGGGTGACCGCGAAATTACCGCTCTCCCCCCTCAGGAGCGCAATTGCGGAATGGTGTTTCAGAACTACGCGCTCTTTCCGCATATGACCGTGGGCGGGAATATTGCGTTCGGGCTCCGCCTCCGCGGCATGACGGCCGTCCGGGCGCGCGTGCGCGTACGTGATGTGCTCGAGCGGGTCTCCCTCGCAGACCGGGAGAATGCCGATGTCGGCACATTAAGCGGTGGGGAACAACAACGCGTCGCCGTTGCACGCGCGCTTGCCATAGAGCCGGACCTGTTGCTGTTCGATGAACCCCTGAGCAATCTTGACGTCTCTCTCCGCCAGCGGACACGCGCCGAGATCCGGGCACTCCAGAAACGCACGGGTATTACCACGCTGTACGTAACCCATGACCAGGCCGAGGCGTTGACCATCTCGGACCGGATTGCGGTAATCCACAACGGCTGCGTCGAGCAGATCGGCTCGCCGACAGATCTCTATCACCGGCCCGAAACAGGCTTTGTCGCCCGCTTTCTGGGATGGGACAACACGCTGTTCGGCGTGTTGGACAGCATAAAAAGAAGAGTCAAGTTTGCTGACATCCCCGGGTTTCTTCCTGGAGTCTTCAACACTCTCGATCCCGGTCCCGTGATGATCCTCATGCCTCCGGAGGCCGTCCGTGCGACACCGCCCGGAAAAGGCGGGACGCACGCAGGCACGATTGAAAGCGTGGAATTCCGCGGCGCAAGTTATCTCCTGACGCTCCGCCTGCGAAATCTTCTGCTGCAGTCGCTGATTGCCGGAGACCACGCAAAGCTGCCCTGGAACGAGGGACAACACGTGGGGATCTCATTTGACTGGCATGCTGCAAAGGTGTTTCCCGTGGACTCCCGATGAAAGCCCTGCGCCTTATCCCGGCCGCGTTGCTCATCTTCTTTCTGCTGGGCTTCGTTGTTTCTCCTCTGATGACCATGCTGATCCGAAGTCTGGAATCACATGGGAGCGTGACGATGGATCGCTATGTCAGCATCATCGATCCGTCAAATTCTGCAAACACGGAAGCGGTGGTGAATTCGGTGATGATCTCCCTGCTTTCGGTGGTGACGAGCGCAATCGTCGGCACGTTCCTTGCGATCGTGCTGACACAGATTCCGTTTGCCGGAAAAAGCGTGCTCGCGCGCCTGGCGGTCGTTCCCATCGGTCTCCCGCCGCTTGTCGG
>PMCM01000235.1:0-23537 GCA_003154155.1 Ignavibacteriota bacterium
TCAGCTCATTTCTCAATCACGTCTCCATCCCGAAGACGCGTTTCCAAGGTGCAAGTGTAACAAACGGGAGCCGCAATGTCAACACATTGTCACCTCAGAAGAACTAACTTGCGCGTCCGCACAAACGATCCTGCCTCTATCCTGTAGAAATACACGCCGCTGCAGATTCCTGAAGCGTCGAACTTGACTTCGTGATACCTTGAATCCCAGATCCTTGAGGGGTCCGCATGAAATGCAGATACTTCTGGGGGTTCTTTTCGGGCAGGCAAATTCGAGGAGGACTAAAGACAGAAAGGGAGACTATTGCCGAACCTCTTTGCTCCTGGTCAGGCGTGGTTCTCTGAACGAAGATGCGAACGCCTGGCCCGGAGAGAACCCCCGCCGGTCACGCCATCGGGGGTTCCGCTGCTCAAGATGCTCCTTCCGTCACGGTCGCCCCGCGACGCGATTGCATCTATTGTAGAGTTGTCGCGAGGAGCTTCGCCGCAAGCTGAGCGGCCACGGTCTTGAACGCCTTCTCATGATCGCCGGGATCAAAGACCGATACAGTGTTGATCGGGGAACCATATCGCAGGTACATGCTCGCCAGCGTCGCCTTGTACGCAATTGTCGCATCGCTGCAGTTCGCCGACACCTCATCCAACCAGCGGAGAACGCGGGAATACTCGCGGTTTGGGAACACGCTCTTGCATTGCACGAGATTGTAGATCGTCGACTCGGTGATCCCCGGAACGTCGCTGCGCGAGGCCCTGTCGAAAGCCCTCATCAGCTGATCATAGAGCGCGGCGTAGCGAATTTCAGGCGGCTGTGGCTGAGCGGTCAACTCCTGCGCCTGACCGGCAATGCCGGCGAACAACACCATGAACCCAAGAATGCTTCCTCGAAACGTGCGGGTAGTCATCATGCCCTCCAGATGTGAAAGTTCGGTGAACGTAGCTGTGTCTACACCGACAAAAATGATGCCAATGCTACGACGCACGCCAAATCGTTGATTTGATTGCAGTAGACGCAGAACGCGCGAGTCGTGTCATGTCCGGATGGATGCCACAATACTTCCCACGGTATTACGGGGCCAGAGGTAAGTGCTTGACTACGTGGTGATTAGTGGAGACGCAGAAGTGTGGCCCATGGCAGAAGCGTGGCAGGGGTCGCAGACAGATTGTATCACTCTTCCGCCGCGTCTTTTCTTCTGAGCCGGTTATTCAGGGCGCGTCTGCTCATGCCGAGCAGGCTCGCAGCGATCGCCTGGTTGTTCTCCGCCCGCTTCAACGCCTCCTGGATCACGAGATCCTCCGCCTCTCTGAGCGTCGGGAATCTTGCTGGAAACAGCATAAGCTGCTCGTCGGCACCGGCTTCCGAGGGAGCGTCGACCCGGTTATACTGAACCTGTCCGGTGTCAAGTTGCTTGCGGATCGATTCGAGCGAGAGAATACCCGACCTGTGGAGGCTTATCGCGTCGAAGATCATTCCCTGCAACTCTCTCACGTTGCCGGGGAAATGATAGTTATTCAGGAGCGTGAACAACTCTTTCGGCACCGCAGGTCTCTTCTTGCCTAGCTCCTGCGCTGCTTTCGTGACGAAGTGGTTCACAAGGTATGGGATGTCAGCTTTGCGTTCCCGCAGCGGCGGGATGGCGATGTGATGTGATTTCAGCCGATAGTACAGGTCCTGCCTGAATGTTTGGTTCGCCTGCATCGACCGGATATCGCGATGCGTCGCCACGATGATCCGCGCGTTGGAGAGCCGTGCGACATCCGAGCCGAGCGGGTAGTACTGCCCGTCCTGCAGAAGCCTCAGCAGCTTCACCTGNNGCTCAGGTCTCCGATCTCATCAAGGAAGAGCGTGCCATTCTCGGCCTGTTCGATCAGTCCCTTGCGCTCGATTTCGGCGCCGGTGAAGGCTCCCTTGCGATGACCGAAGAGGGTGTCGGAGAACAGGTTGTCGTCCACACCCGCCACGTTGACCGTCACCAGCGCACCGGGGCGCCCGCTCATCGCATGCACGGCACCTGCAAAGAGCTCCTTCCCTGTGCCGGTCTCCCCGGTGATCAGGATCGGAAGGTTTGTTGCCGCCACCGCCTCGATATACTTGAACAGGTGCTGGATGTTGTGCGAGTGCGTGATAATCAGGCTAAAGACCTCAGGATGTTGGATGTCGTCCCGGAGGAGTGATTGCTTCAGCATTTCGTTCTCGCTCCGCACTTCCCCGAGCTCGAGGCCGCGGCGGATCGCCGCGACGAGGCGCGTATCATCNNTTCTCCATGATCTGCGAGAGGAGTTCCCTGCCCGACAGGTGGGGCATATTGATGTCGAGCACGACTAGGGAGAACCGGCGCACGGACAGGAGTCCCATGACCTTCCGGCTGTCGCTGCAGGTCTCGATGCTTGTCAGCCCATTCGACGACATCGTTAGCTCCAGGCTCAGCAGAAACTTCTCCTCGTCGTCGACAAAGAGGATGGGATGTGCAGGATAGAGAGTGGCGTTCACCGGACAGTCTGCTCCGGGGACCCGGTGTGGGGCGACACCACAGGAAGCGCCACTTTCGCCTTCGTCCCTCTGTTTGGTTCGCTGGTCAGCATGAGCGATCCTCCATGACTCTTCACGATGTTATACGAAACCGAAAGGCCCAGTCCGGTACCCCCCTTGTCGCGCTTGGTGGTAAAGAAGGGATCCATGATATACTTCAGATCGGACTCCTTGATGCCGCTTCCGGAGTCCTTCACGACCACCCCCACTTCGTTACGTTCACGGGAACTGTAGGTCTTGATCTTGATCTCTCCCGAGTTGTCGGGCAGAGACTGGCACGCATTAGTGATCAGATTGATGATGACCTGTTCCAGCTGTTGCACGTTTCCCGTAGTAAGCGGGAGATTCGCCCCGTAGTCGACCCGGAAGTTCGTCGTTGATTGCCGGACGAGGTTTTCTGTCATGGCGACGGCCATCGCGACGACCTTGTTGAGGTCGACGGGCTCGGTCCGCGCGCCGCCGTCACGGCGGGCATACTCGGTGAGGCTCTTTGTGATATTCTGGATGCGTTCCGAGCCCTGGACGAGGTTGTGCAGCGATTGCACCAGTTTGTTGCGCGCACCGCTGTAGGCCATCCCGGCAACGCTGAAGTCGCCGTTGTTTTCCTGGTATTCGTCCAGGACCGGCAGCACGTCTGCCCACACACGGGTAAAGAGCCTGGCGTTGAGCAGGATGAAGTTGTTGGGATTGTTGATCTCATGCGCAATCCCGGACACCAGGATGCCGAGGGATACCATCTTGTCGGCTTGCACGAGCTGCTGTTGCCGGATCGCTTCTTCCGTCTCGGCTTTCTTGATCGTCGTGATATCGTTGATCAGGCCGTCGTAGGCGACGGGAGCGCCCGACTCGTCTTTGCTCACAACGATGGTGTTGCGTATCCAGCGCGTAGATCCATCGCGGTGAATAATGCGGTGCTCCAGCGGACCAACCTGTTCGCCTGCGAGTGCGCGCCGCGCCTGCTCGAGGACCTTGTCGCGGTCGATCCGGGGAACCATGCGATGCCAGAGGTCGGGATCTGCATTGTAGTCGTCCGATGTGTATCCGGTGATGGAGACGCACCCGGGGCCGTGGTATGTGTCAACCGCCACGCCGTCCCGGATCTGCACCGTGTAGATATAGTCCGTCAGGTAATTGATGAGTTTCGCGTATCGTTCTTCCACTCTGAAGTGTTCCTCCAGCCCTGTTTACGCCAAGACATCCTTAACATAAACAACAACCGGAGACGTCATGGGGTTCAATATCCCGCGGCATCCCAGCTCATGTCAGAGCCGCGTGCCAGCGACTGGATCTGCCGCGGCAATTTCGCCGCGTTGAGCCCTGGCATCGGGAATCGCGGTATGTCGTATTCAGGATTCTGTGCGGTATTCTCCGCGGGGACGTTGCATTCGGGCTGAATCCTTCGTTGTGAACACATCAATGCCACGAGTTGAGGTAAGGGGAGAATGGGGAGAGGCGACCCAAGTGATGAAGAAGACGCGCGGATCAGAGAGTTCGTTGAAGCACTATCAATGAGATGTCATCCTTCCGCCGAGACCCGCCGACGAATGCCTCGACCCTGGCAACGAGCGCTTCGCCGAACTGTCGCGCCTGCAGGGTGCATAATGATCTGCAGACGGACTCCAACCGTTCCATGCCGTACGATTCCCCATCGCGGTTCTCCGCCTCGGTGATTCCATCCGAATAGAGTACGAGCGTTTGACCTTGCGACATGGTCAATTCTTTCTGTTCGAAGAGTGAATCGGCTGCCAGACCCATTGCGGCATTTCCCTTTCCGAGGTCTGCGATACCGGTTTGCGACACTAACAGAGGAGGCATATGTCCCGCGTTCACGTAACGCACCACGCCGGAGTCGGGGGCAATTTGGAGAAGCAGGAGAGACGCAAAGCGTCCTGGAATCCTGTCTCTCAGGAGTATCTGATTGACCTTCGCGGCGAGGGTTACGAGAACCGGCATGTCCGGGGCAAACGCGTGCAGAAGAGCCTGTATCTTCACCATAAGCAATGCGGCACCGAGCCCTTTGCCCGCAACGTCACCTGTGGCAAGCCCGTAACTGTTGCCGCTGAATGGGAAGAAATCAATGATGTCTCCGCAGACTTCATTCGCAGGATATGTATACAACCAGACGCGCCAACCCGGCACAGCAGGTGAGGAATCGGGTTGCATGGCACGCTGGATAGCCCGGCCCTCCCGCAGCTCACTGTGCGCAAGTAATTTGTCTTTGAGTTCAAGCATCAATACGAGAACGAGCGCGACCGCACCAACGAACACCCTCCCCGACACTTCCTGAGAGATCCCTTCGTTTCCGTTCGTCACAGTGACCGTCGAGCTCATGATGAACACCACGCCCAAAGCTAGGAGGATTCTCCTCATCGGATTGAGTTTGAAGAACATGCTCTTGAGAACCCACCACGCGAGCAGGAACCATCGCTTTGCCGGTGACATTCGCCGAAGAAGGTCGCGGCGTTCCTCGGTGAGGTAGAAATCACGCAGTTCCTGGGCTTCGCTACGAAGGGTCTGAATGAAATCCCCTTGTTCTACGTCCTTCCGGAGGGTTCCCCAGATTGTGGGGTCCCTTTCTTTGTCTCTGATCACAAGACGCACCTTTCCTTCTTGAGATTGCCGTGGGCCTGTTCTGAGTATCCCACCCTCTACTAGTATACCAGCGTAACCGGGTTGAAGTTTCAGCATTGTGGGCCTCAGTGGGACAGACAGTGAAGTTTGGCCTTCGTTGCTCTAAAGGCCGAGGGATGATGTGCAAAAGGCCCGGAAATCCGGGCCTTCTTCACCTGTGAACAAGTCTGAGACTCCGGTCTATATGCGAATGAACGGGAGTAACTGGCTCACGGAACGCCGATACTCATCGAACGCTACCCCGAATTCCCTTGCCAAGTACTCTTCCTCGAGCCCAATACGCAGCTTGAACACAACGAACATGGCTACGGCAACAAGGAGGAGCATCAGCTCATTCACAACCAACGCGACACCCGGAACAATGAAAACAATGAATGCGGCATACATTGGATTGCGTGAGATACCGTAGACACCGGTCGTCGTGAGACGATGAGACCCATATGCTTTTTTCACAAGTACTACCGAGGAGAACCAGAAGATGACGCCGATGGCCATCAAGATCACTCCCAACGCACATGCCCATTCACGCCAGGGAGCAGTCAGCGACAGCGTCACTCCGATGATCTTGTCGGCGACAGCGACAAGGAGTGCGGCAATGGCACCCACGATTGCCAGCACAGGTCCTATGCCTACAATGCTCATGTCACCATTTCCTGAGTGCGGCTTCGCCCAGCGGGCTGAACTCGCCGCGCGACGATGACGACTCCCAATGCCTGCCGACTTCGATGCCCTCGATTCGTTCGGCAACGATACCTGCGGCTTCGATGATTGAGGGATCATGGATGAATGCCGGCACTAGTTCCCCGTCAGTGTGACGGACCGCGATCCTGAAAACGTATAATCGACCATCCGGTCGGTTATTTGAACGGTCACTGTATATATACCCTTATCGAACTTGCGCACGTCCAGGCGAGCGAATTCCGATGCGAACTCATTTTGGCCCGTGTGGTCCTTTTCATACGCGACCACGGTTTCGTCGTTTGGACCAGATGTTCCCGGGGTGAGAAGCACCTGCGATTTGAACCTGGTACTCCCCCCGAAATCTTTCGTGAGATTGTATGCTTCCCAGTAGACAAAGACAGGTTCGCTGCGAGGGAGTGCGTCAAAAGGGCTTGGAATGACCTTCACGCCGTCGATGTCGATGCTGCTCTTCGTCGTCGACGGGAGCAGAAACTCGATATTGCTTAACAAGGGTGTAGGCGGAAGATATGCCGGGATCCGCAACTGCTTGTCCCAGGTAGAGATGATATCCATTCCCACAGGCCGGGCGTGCATGGCAATCCTCACGGAATCAGCACTGAGAACAAAACGGTACAACTCGACGAACCAATCCCATCCATGTGGCGAAAGCGCAAAGGAAAGCGTATCGAGGCCGAAGGCCACCCTCTCGCCGTTTGGTTTGGAAACGGATATACCCAATTCGATTCGAAGGGTCTTGATGGTGTCCCTGAGTTCGCTGATCAACGAAGCAATCGGGAGGGCATAGGAAATATTCAGCAGTGCTTTGCCGTGATCTCCGCGGAATGCATCGATCGAGTGAGGCATGGCAAATGTCTTCGTCTTGATCGTCCAGCGGTGTTCATCCGTTGCGAGAGCGGCATTGACGGCAACCTGTGACTCCCCGCGCAACTGGTCCAGGAGCATCGCTTGATCCAGCTCCTGGCCGTTCACCAGGTTGTGGTACCGGTTGTCCCACATCTCCAGATGTTCCAGCATTTCCGGATCGTCAGGGATGCTCGTCAGGCGCCAGTTATTGCCAACGGAGTTGCTTTGGGCAAAATGAAAGATTCTTCTCGGGGAGTCACCGGTCGCGGCATACAACCAAGATTCATGTTGATCCCGATCCCCGGAACCGATCGTTCTTTGTATGTCATTGGGCTCACCATGGCGAATAAAGATGAGTCCCTTGTCGTTAAACTCCCGGTTCAAAGCAGAGGATTTCGGAAAACGAAGATAATGCATCTTATCAGGATCATTGAACCAGGACCGGGATTCGTAGTACTCATAGTTATGTTCAGCGAACAGCAACCGTCGATAATGTTCGGCAAGACGCGCGTTTGTTTTCGCAGCGGGGGTGGGATTCCGAAGACTCCAGAATGTATGAAAGAAGGCTTTTTTCTTTCCATCAGAGAGAATCGCCCGGTACGTCTGGAGTTCCGCGTCGGTAATGAGATATTTGATATCTTCAAAAACGAGCGCACCACCCAACCAGGAAGAAATCTTGTCGACGGCGCGCCAATAGATTTCCTCCGCCCGTGCGGACTGTCCCTGTTCAAAATATACACGAGCAAGGGAGAGGGCAACAGCCTCGGAGGAGATCTGCCTGGGCATGGAGAGAAGGGACACGAACACCTGCTCGGCGGCGTCCAGGTTGCCCTGTCGGCGCAAGATCTCTCCTTCGAAATATCGTGCGTGGTCGAAGTGCATCATCGCGAGGGAATCCATGACTTCTTTGGGATCCTGTACCGCAATGTAGTAACGGTAAAGCCTCAACAAGCCGAGGCTCGCTTCATTCATATCCGGACGCAATTCGGTCTGCCGGTGTCCAAGTGCGATGGAGCGTTGATAGTCCTTCTTGTATTCGAACAGGATGGCCAGCTGGTACAGGACATCTTCAAATGTCGAGTCGCGTGCAATGACCAACAGTAAATGGTCTGTCGCCTTCCGCCATTGAATGGTCCTCAACGGCCATCCGAGCTGCAATCCATATTCCCGATGGCATATCCCTGCGCCATAGTGTGCGAAAAGATTCGCCGTATCGCGATTCAGCACGTTCTCAAAGATGTCACAGCCGTCGCTCCATTTCTGTTCCTGAATGGCAGCTCTTCCCAAGCCGATCCGGGCCGGGATCGAATTGCCGTCGACGCGAAGAACCGATTCATAGAACTCCTTCGCGCTATCAGGGTTGCCTAGACGGAGTTGTTTATTGGCTTCCCGGATGAGATCGGAAGGACTGACAGTCGGCGGTTGGGCAATCGCAAGCGCAGTGCAGAGGCCGCCCAGCACCATAAGGCCCACGCAACGACCGGGCAAGCTTCTGTTGGATATCATTCCACGGTTCCTTTCTCTCGTTTTTCACGGTGCTTCACGATCTTCGCCGAACCCTGACGCAAGGTACGCCAGCATAATACCATTGTCAATCACCGGTGCATCCGAACCGGGGGTGTGTCTTAAGAGCTGATCTCGTACCGTCCCAACTCACTTTCGCTAACAACGATCCCGAATGAGCATTGTCGTCCCGAAGGGACTCCTTCGTCCCGAGGGGACTCCCTCCCCCTGGAGGGGCTCGGTCGGAGGGACGTGCACTGTGCGCCTTTGTTGATAGCAATAACTCGGCGTAAGGGCACTCTCACGATATCGATGGCTGTCTCCGATGTGATTCACACAAAATGAAAGCCCCGACCATCGGTCAGGGCTTATGGCAATGTGATACACAGAGACCTATCGACTCTGCACAATGATAAGGCCTTCTCCCATTACGGACGAAGGCCTCAGAAGGAACAACGGTCTCTGATTGATCTCGACCTTATGCGATCACATGGCAACACACGCGGGACGCACTGTCGCTCCTGTCATGAACCGTTGCCGTGGAGTATCCGAAGCGGGCGCGATGATGACCTCACATTGTCACATCACTTGCTTTCGTCAAGATCGTTGTGATCATCCCCTCCCAAACTGTAGAGGTTGTTTTCTTCATCCTCATTGCCGTTCTTTTCCGCTTCATCATCCAATTCTGAGCCCGGCACGTCCAAGTCCCCACCCGACTTATCATCCTCAAAGCCCTTTTCATTTTGCGTTCCGGCTTTTTCATTAGGCACTTTTGTTTTCGATATATCTTCGGGGTTAATGTCTGTCTCCTCCTTCAATCTCCCGTAAATATCCTCACTGGCCGGATAGAGCGGGTAGCCGGGTAACACGGTTGTCCCCGTAGCTTTTGTGGTGTGACCTGGTTGGGACGCTGGATTGCGGGTATGTGTCATGGAGTCGCGCTTTCTGCAAATGTGGATGTATGGTGTGAATCGTATCGATGGAACATTGTCGTTCATTATTGTCAGCGATTCGCATTAGATGATCTGCTCATCGTCTGACCGCTCTGCCTGCCGTTTAGAATCCCCATAACAGGAAACTGCTCCGCGCCGCTTTCAATACTTGCTTTAAATCATACGATCCCTGCTTCAGATTGTTGAGCGTTGTGTCAAGAGTAGCTGCCGTCGCGGAGTCCATAAGGAGTTTTCCCGCAGCGCCCTTGCCAGAGCGCACGGAAGCCATGACATCCCCAAGATCGCCGGTCAGGCGAATCGCATTGTCGATCGGCTTTGTGAGATACGTACTATCCATCAGCACTTTCCCCAGGGAACTCTTGCCCGAACGGAGCGTACCGGATATCTCAGCGACGTCATTGGTAATCTGCGTGACGTTGTCACGGGCTTTCTCGAGATAGGTGCTGTCCATTAATAGCTGGCCGATCGTCCCCTTTCCCCGACGGATGGTGTGAACGATATCGGCCAGGTCGCCTGTAATGTGCTCAACATTGTCATTTGTCGACTTGAGCGTATGCAACATCAGGTCAAAATCCAGCGGGGGTCTGGTCGTGATCCGGTCCTTATCCTCGATTGCCGGCATACTGCTCGTTCCCGGTGTGATGACAACGATTTTGTTTCCCATGAGACCCTCGGTTCCGATTGCGGCCTCGGCGTCTTTCTTGATGAATCGTCGTGTGTTGTCGTTGATCAGCATGTCGACGCGCACGGTGCTATCGCTTTCTATCGTGATGCTCTCTACCAGCCCCACGGTCACCCCCGAAAATCTCACGTTATTGCCCGCCTGTAGTCCGCTCACGTCGGCGAAAACACCGCTGACGCGGAATGTTGAAGAAAAGAATTGCTCCTTGGCGCTGATAAAGTACAGTGCCACGGCAAACAGGAGGAATCCTACCGTGACAAAGATGCCGAGCTTGAGATGGGTTGTCGATTGTGTATTCATCGCGCACTCTTCTTTCCCTGCATAGCCGTTGTCGCCTTCGTATGATCCGCGTGCCATTCAAAAAATGATCTTACCCACTCGTCGTCCGAGTTTTCGAGCTCATCATACGTACCGCTCGCCACACAGAGTCCATCTCGTATCAGGACGATCCGGTTTGCCGCGATGTTCGCACATTCAATATCGTGCGTGATGATAATGGACGAGGTCTGGTACTTTTCCTGCACGCCAAGAATGAGTCTGCTGATTTCTCTCGATGTTATCGGATCGAGTCCCGTTGTCGGTTCGTCGTACAGCATAATTTCCGGTTTCTGGATCAGGGTCCGGGCGAGGGCCAGGCGCTTGCGCATTCCGCCGGACAGTTCAGAGGGCATCTTGTCGATGGCATCGGTGAGTCCGACGTTTGTCAGCGCTTCGACGACCAGTTTGTCTTTTTCTTCAAGCGAAGGCTTGATTTTCAGGTTTCTCAATGGGAATTCGAGGTTTTCTCTCACGCTTTTCGAATCGTACAGAGCGCCACCCTGAAAGAGGAAGCCAATGCGGTTGTGCAGTCCTGTCTGTTCTTTCTTTCCGGACGCAGCAATATCCTTTCCGAACAGAATGATCGTCCCGGCGTCCGGTTCAAGCAATGCCACAATGCACTTGATGAGCACCGATTTACCAGCTCCCGACTTACCGAGCACGGCAAGCGTTTCTCCGCGTGCAACCTCGATGGAGATATCTTTGAGTACTTCATGATCGTCGAAGGACTTCTTCAGGTGCCTAATCTCGATGACATTGGTCTGCTGTCCGATCTGTTCCTGGATTGGTTCTATGGGAGGCGTGGCAGCCTTGAGGAAAGGTGATTCCATTGTCAGGCACCTGTCGTTACATAAATAAGCTGGTGATCTGGACGGCAAGCATATCGATAATGAAGACAACCAGCGATGCTGTCACGACGGCGGAGTTTGCCGCCCTTCCCACGCCTTCTGTCCCGGTGCTTGCATTGTATCCCTTGTAGCATCCAATAAGACCGATGGCGAATCCAAAGAAGAAGGTCTTGATGAAGGCGGGAAACACATCCATGAACGTCAGCTTCGTGAGGGCCTGCGAAAAGAACAATGTGAAGCTCACATCACCGCGCAAGTTGACGCCAAGGAAAGACCCATAGAACGCAAAGGCGTCGGAAAAGACCGTGAGCACCGGGATCATAAGCGTTGCAGCAAGAATCCGCGTAATCACGATATATTTGAAGGGATCGGTGCCTGACACTTGCATTGCTTCGATCTGCTCGGTCACCCTCATTGAGGAGAGCTCAGCGCCGATGCCGGAACCGACCTTGCCAGCACAAATGACCGCAGTGATTATCGGACCGATCTCTCTCACGATCGACACGGCAACCATCGCAGGCAACCATGATTCAGCGCCGAATTGGGCCAGTGTCGGCCGCGACTGTATGGTGAGAACAAGGCCTATAATGAATCCTGTGATCCCGACGAGCGCCAGAGACTTATTGCCGATAAGATACGACTGTTTCAGAAACTCACGGATCTCGTACGGCGGCTGTAGCACAGTCTTGAAGACCCGGACGTTGAACAGGGACAGGAGTCCAGCATCGGAAAAAAACGCTTCAACGACCGGAAAATGAAGCCGGCGACGGCGTGGTTGCCTCTCTTTCCCGTTCTCGCCTAGCACCCCATGGGCCACAGTATTGCCTTTCCAGCGGTTTCGCTCTCAGAATATTCGGTCCCGGAGGATCGCCTGACAGTCCCGCTCCCCGCAACATCAGTTCGGATTGACACGTACGGGTTTCAGGACGTTCATGGGCACAAAAGAGTGCCAAGAAATTTACCCATGGCGCCCACGAACTGGAATCGACTGAAAGGATGAAAGAGTGGTTAGTTCTTTTGAAGAGGGAGTGCCGGATTTCTCTTCGATTGCAGGAAAATGTGAAGGTTTCACACAGCCGGAATGGATATTGCTTTGACGCTTACCATTGCGGCTGAGATTGTTCTCCCGGCGATCCTCTTCGTCGCCGTCATAATTCCTCCCTCACTTCCCGCGTGGCGTCAATCGTCCGCACCGTGAGCTTTTGTCTTCCGTCCGTCTGGGACATACCCCAGTAGATGGCAAACTGCTCCATAAGATAGTCTGAAGGGTAACGCTCCGAAGCCCCAAGGAAGACCTCGTTTACGCCCAATTGGGCGGCGGTCTGCGCCACTGCGTAGAGAGGATTGTTGGTCGGAACGACGATAGGCAGGATTGTTTTTCCCTCCCGTTCGGCAATCCTGATTACTTCACTGAAAAGTTCAGCCTGTTCCTTGCTGATGGAATTTTCTACGGTGGCCCGTTCCTTGTCGGCGAGGACTTTCGCATGCATAACGATGATATCCGTGGTATCAGCATGGTTTTCTGCGAGGCACTTTTTGAGCTGGTAGAGGCGGTTCGGGGCACTGGCTGCGACCAATTTCCTGTCCTGATTCCTGCAGCCGATCGCCTCCACCGTAAGAAGATCCTGCCCGTTCACGTTAAACCGTTCCAGCGAGTGGCTTTGCCCGTCCGCATCTCTTTTGTTCGCGCGCTCTGAGACCCCGAACGCGATATACAGAATGATGGTAAAGGCAATGCCCCCCACCGTGGCGTACGGTTTCGTGAAGAGGTTGACGATGCCCAGAAGGAACAACACGGTGAAAATCGAACCAAGCCCGATCGGGATTTCCACGGTCCCAATCCTGATGTTCCAGGGCACACGCCATTCACGATGGTTTTTCATGGTGAAACGAAGGACGATCATGGAATACGCCTTCATCACAAAACTCCAGACCACGCCGAAAGCATAGGCTTCGCCCAGCAGGAAGACGTCACCGTGCGTGGCAATAATGATGAGCAATTGGAGGATCGCCAATGTGTGGAGAATCCGATACGAAGTCCCGTATTTCTCATGCGGCTTGCGGAACCAACTGTGAAGCACGCCGTCTTCCGCAACTCTGTTCAGCACACTGTTTGCCCCGATGAGTGCGGTATTGACAGCTCCCGCGAGAATGAGGAAGCCGACAACCACAACAAATGCCTGGAGCCCAAGCAGAACAGCGTGGTTGCCCACAAGATGCATCGCCAGACCGCTCAGAACATTGTCGTTATATTCACCAATCACTTCATTCGGTGGGACGATCATTGCGGCGAATAAAGAATTGAATCCTGTGAACAGCAAGGCAAAGAGGAAAATGATCATTCCTGTCTTAAGCAGGTTGGGAAGTTTCGGCGCTTCGATCTCCCTATACACCTGGGCAAGCGTTTCCTCGCCGCTCACTGCAAGAATGGAGTGACCCATACCCACGAGAATGCCTACGGCACCGATAGTCTTGAGCCAATCAACTCCCTTGAGCAGGCCAAGGGCATCGTCGGATAGTGCAACCGTAAACGGCGGAAGCGATGCTCCCCTCATGAAGATCGTGACGACTGACCAGACGAAGAGCACTGCCGCAAGAATAGCCGTCACCTGGAAGATCCGGAGGGCTTTCTCGCTCGATTCCTCCAGGCCGATAATATTCTTCCGCCAGAAGTACAGTTCGATAACGACAGCAATGACCGTTGAACTGAATGCGGTGGGGATTTTCCACGCCGGATTGACATAGGGCAGGAGGGAATTCACCAGTCCGGAAATGTATTGTCCAGCCGAAACGGCGCTGATGGGAGCAGTAATCAGATAGTCAAACAATAAGGCCGATACCGAGAATTTGGCTGCCGTTTCGCCCAGCGCTTCGTGGACGACGCGGTACACACCCCCCCGCACGAACATACTGGAAGATTCAATGTATACGGCACGGATGCCGTACGCGAAAATCATCACAAAGAGGATGAACCAAGGGGCAGAAGGGCCCACCGCCTTGACGGCGATGCCAAGCGCATAGTATGCGCTCGACGCAAGATCCGAGATGACTATCGCCGACGCCCTCCAGTACGAAATAAACGTCAACATGACGGTGGTTATCACAACCACCCTCACTTTGCTCAGCGCGGGCTTTGTCCCGACTGGGCTGTTATCGAGCGTAATTTTCCGCATGCAGAATGTTCGGCCTGATACTTGGAGGAGATGTCTGTGGGTCTTTGAGAGAGGTTCTTCACACCGTGTAATATGGCACCGTGTGTGGAGTTTGCCGGCCCTTTTTCACTTCCCTCGTATGCGTCGATAGAACAGGGCGGTATGAAGAAGATAGACTATGATCAGCAGGAGGGGCAATAGTATTTCCGGAGACATGATCGTGCTCTTTCTGATGGCACCTCTGGCATGAAATCTCAAGAAATCGCTGATGGAACACCATAAAGAAATCGTAAAGAAACCGCTTCCGGACATAATGAAGATATAATAAACATGGTTTCGTGCCCTAGAACGATGCATCCGGTGCGATGAGTGAGGTTCTGGGACGGCTTACGCTTTCACGAGGGACCATGGTAGGAAGCAGGTATCGGGGATTTCCGGCGCGGGATGTACACAAAGAACAAGTCCCGACCAGTAGTCGGGGCTCTTTCGATGGTGAAGATTGATAGCGTCGCCCACTTCGGAAGCGGGTCGGGAGCACAGTTGGCATGCACAATTGAGGTTCCCCAGCTGGCACAGCGGCGGCGACGATAACGCGGCGAAGCGCAGCTCCTTGATTCTTACACCCGTCAGTGCAATATTGCTACAACGTAGGGTGCATGCTCAGTACGGCCTCCTCGAAGTCTCAGCATCACAGAGTGAACCAGCTTCGTTCTAGCGCTCCATTTGACGCGGTGCGGGGTCCATTTGTCTCAATGACATCGAGCCCGGAGGGTGCGGGCATGGACGCGGCACATTCTGAATCTTGGCGACATTCACGCGAGAGGAACACAGGATGATCCAACTCCCAGATGTTTTCTGGAACATCTCCGCAGCCGAGATGCTTCAGCGACTGGAGACATCAAAGGAGGGGTTGACCGGCGATGAAGCCAGGCAGCGTCTGGCACGATACGGCCCCAATCTCCTCAAGCCGCAGAAGCGGTCAAATGTTCTCACTCTCCTGCTTGCCCAGTTCAAGAGTCCGATCATCCTCATTCTCCTGGTTGCGACGGGGTTATCGTTGTTTCTCCATGACGCGGTTGATGCCGTCATCATTCTTTCCATTGTTATCGTGAGCGGCTTGCTTGGGTTCTGGCAGGAGCGCGGCGCATCGAACGTCGTGGAGAAGCTGCTTTCCATCGTGCAGATCAAGGCTGCGGTGCGCCGTGACGGAAGTTCCCAGGACATTCCCGTTGAACAGATTGTCCCGGGCGACATCGTGATCCTTAACGCCGGCGATATTGTGCCCGGTGACGGGCTGGTTCAAGAATCCAGGGATCTTTTTGTTGATGAAGCCATGCTCACGGGTGAGACGTTTCCTGTGGAAAAAACAGCAGGACTGATGCCTGCTGAGACACCGCTTGGTCAGCGCACCAATGCGCTCTGGATGGGAACCCATATTGTGAGCGGCAGCGCAACAGCACTGGTCGTGCGTACCGGCAAGGAAACCGAGTTCGGCAAGGTCTCAGAGCGGCTGAAACTTCGGCCGGAGGAAACGGACTTTGAGCGCGGCATCCGGCGATTCGGCTTTTTCCTCATGGAGGTGACACTCGTGCTGGTGGTCGCCATCTTTGCGATAAACGTCTATCTGGCGCGTCCGGTTCTTGATTCGTTCCTTTTCTCGCTGGCGCTTGCTGTCGGGTTGACGCCGCAACTGTTGCCGGCGATTATCAGCATCAACCTCTCCCATGGCGCCAAACGGATGGCGCAAGAGAAGGTCATCGTTAAACGGCTTTCGTCAATTGAAAACTTTGGCAGCATGAACGTGATATGCTCGGACAAAACCGGCACCCTGACCGAGGGCATCGTACAAGTACAATCGACCCTTGATATGGATGGCGGTCCAAGCGACAAAGTCCTGTTTCACGCTTACCTCAACGCGTTTTATGAAACCGGCTTCACAAACCCGATCGACGAAGCCATCAGAGTTCATCGGAAGTTTGACCTGTCCGGCTACCTGAAACTGGACGAAATCCCCTATGATTTTCTTCGCAAGCGCCTGAGCATCCTCGTGTCCCATGATGCTTCCAATCTCATGGTGACCAAGGGCGCTCTGCAGGATGTGCTCGCGGTATGTTCCTCTGCGGAGACTGGAAACGGATCCATCGTCGATATCGCCGTGGCAAACGACCGCATCCTGCAGCATTATGCGGAGCTGAGTGGCAAGGGGTTCCGGACTCTTGGCGTCGCATACAAGAATATGGGCTCCGCGTCACGCATCAACAAGGACCTCGAAGCGGGCATGACGTTTTCGGGATTCCTTGTCCTGTTTGATCCGCCCAAGCCCAATATCGTTGAGACGATCACCAGCCTCAAGAACCTCGGCGTTTCACTCAAGGTCATCACGGGCGACAATCGCCTTGTTGCCGCCAATGTCAGCCAGCAGATGAAACTGTCGAACACACAGATTCTCACGGGTCCAGACATCAATCAGTTGAGCGATGCTGCGTTGCTCAATCGTGTGTCAAGCGTGGATGTCTTTGCCGAAATCGAACCCAATCAGAAGGAGCGCATTATTCTCGCTCTTCGAAAAGCCGGAAACGTGGTAGGATACATGGGTGACGGCATCAATGATGCCTCAGCCCTTCACGTTGCCGATGTCGGCATTTCCGTTGACAGCGCGGTGGATGTTGCGAAGGATGCCGCGGACATCGTCTTGCTTGAAAAGAACCTGGGCGTTTTAGTGGACGGGGTGCGCGAAGGCAGGACGACCTTTGCCAACACACTCAAATACGTATTCATGGCGACCAGCGCCAATTTNNTGCCCAAGCAGATCCTGCTGACCAATCTCCTGACTGATTTTCCGGAGATGACTATCGCTACGGATAGAGTCGACGACGCAATGATTGACCATCCGCGCCGCTGGGACATTAAAGCGATCCGGCAATTCATGATTACTTTTGGCATCGTGAGTTCGGTGTTTGATTTCGTCACCTTCGGCGTACTTCTGCTCGTCCTCGATGCTACGCAGGTTCAATTCCGAACCGGCTGGTTTCTGGAATCCGTGGTCTCCGCATCATTGATTGTACTCGTGATTCGCACACGGCGACCTTTCTTCACGAGCCGGCCGGGGAAGTTCCTGTTCATGGCGACGCTGTCAATTGTCGTCGTGACGGTGATACTGCCTTTCACCCCGTTTGCCCCGGTTTTCGGCTTCAGCGCGCTGCCGGTCTCGTTCCTTCTGCTTATCGGGATCGTCGTACTGTTCTACGTTATGACGGCAGAGTTGGTAAAAAGGGTTTTCTACAAGAAGGTGAAATTGTAGAGTGGTGAGACGGGAATGTCAGCTTGTCCACTCTCCACATCCCGAGCCGCCCTCCCGAAGCCCCGCAGGGTTTTTCCCCGTTATGAGGGAATTGATCCCTGGGTTTGTGGGACTCATTTGAGAATGATGAGCTTGCGCGTCTGAACGACATCTCCTGCTCCGCTCTTGGCGTCACGCCCGATGGCGGAGTCAAGTAGGCGGACTTGCATACGATAGAGATATACGCCGCTGGAGAGAGTTCTTCCATCAAACTTCACCTCATGATACCCCGCCACTTCTTCCCCATTCTGGAGAACGGCAACTTGCTGACCGAGCGTGTTGAATACGGTGAGATTGACGTGCGCGCTGTTGGGCAAGCCATAGCGGATTACCGTTGACGGGTTGAACGGATTGGGGTAATTCTGCATGAGCTCGATTTCACGGGGAATACCTTCTTGTGATGCAACACCGGTTACCGTGACAAGCACCGGCATGCTGAATTCGGAAGTACTGTTGAGGTAGTTTGTCGCTGTGGCCGTTATCGCCCGTCCCGCACCAACGGGAGTACCTAGTGCAGCATGGAATGAGGCATTCCCGTTCGCATCCGTATGGACGGTTGTCGTCCCCAGGAACGTTTGTCCCTCCCCGGGCCTGGGGGGGGCCACGCTCGGCGTAGCAAAGAACTCGAGCGTGAACGTGGAATTTGCCGAGCTGTTCAAGCTCCCCTGCACAATGAGAGAGGCTCCCCCTTGAGCCGATATCAAGACCGGGTAGTTCTGCAGATCGTTCGGGCCGGCATCCCAGTCACCCGGATCATTTGCCGTCACACCCATACTGTCCTCCGTACCACCCACAAGATCAATTCCCAGCCGCGTATTCGCATAGATGGAGTTACCGGAAACACGATTGCTTATGGGATAGACAGAAGGGGATCCTTCGTATAAGCTAACGCCGCCGGCATTGAATGCGATGACGTTTCCGGCACCCGCAGCGGTGTCACCAATGGTGTTGTCAAAGGCACTTCCTTTACAATCGATCCCAAAACTATTTCCAAGAGGACTCACTCCATCAGCTTGTGTCCCGATCCGATTACCTTCGATCCTGTTGTCTCGAGCGTCTGGACCATTGGACGCACCGTATATGATAACACCCCTCTTGACATTGCCCGAAATCAGGTTGCCATTACCTGCAGACCGTCCTCCAATCAGATTCCCGCTTCCCGAAACCAGGATGCCGTTCAAGCTGGGAAGCGCCTTCGTTCCTGTTGTGTCCGTGCCGATGTAGTTGCCCTGGACCGTAGTGCTGTCACTCAAGATCTCGATGCTCCCCAGACCCCATTGCGAGATGACGTTCCGTGCCCCCGCACTGGTCCCTCCAATGACGTTTCTTCTTGCACTGTTCGTAATGACAATCCCGTAGTCGGTGTTGGTGAGCGCTTCGGTGCCCGTGAGCGTTGTGCCAATGAGATTACCCGCCACAACGTTTCCCCTGGCGCGGGCACCACTGATGCGAATACCGCTTGCCTGGTCCAGGTTGCCGGGGACCATCCGCGCAATGACGTTGCCGGCGCCCGCAACACTTCCTCCGATAGTATTTGATGCCCCGTCGACAATCGCAACTCCGTTCCCCACGTTGGTGAGGAGAGTTGCCCCGGTTGCATCGACACCGATGAAGTTGCCCCGTACAGCATTGTGGTCTGCGCCCTTGCGATAGATGTATACTCCATCCTCGGCGTTACCGGAGATCACATTCCTGGCTGCCGGGTCAATACCGCCGATCGTATTGTAGCTCACGCTGTCGATGAAGACACCTATCAGATTATCATGACGGGTGAGCCCGTTCTTGTCGGTGCCAAGGAAGTTTCCTTCAATGACGTTTCCGCCGGCCCCGTCAAGAAGTATGGCGTATCCCCCACAATTCTGCATCACGAGGCCGCGGACACAGCTATTGCCGGCGTGTATGTGCAGTCCGACATCAGTGTTCAGGTAGAGATCCCTTGTCACGGTTCCGTCAAGAACGATCTGCAGAACCGCGTTGCAGGGCTTCTGCAAGCCGTTCGTATTCGGACTGCTTCCAGGCTGCGTGTAGCCATCTATCACCACAGGTTCGGAGATCTCAGGCAGACCGCTCGCGGGTACTATCACATGAGGGCCCGGTCCAGGGATGTTGAATGCGATCGTATCTTTTCCTGCCTTTGCATTGGCGTTCAGCAAGGCCTGCCTGAACGACCCCGGCCCGCTATCAAGCGTAGTCGTGACGACCTCCGTGCCTGCGACGAGCGTGATGACTATCGGGTCACTGAACTCCGATGTGTTTCCACCCTGATCAGTCGCTGTCGCGGTAATCGATTGGCCGACACCCATTGGCATCCCAATGGTCAGCGCAAAAGGTGCGTTCCCCATAGGATCGGTGGTTACCGGAGCCCAGCCCAGAAACGTCCGGCCGTCTCTCGAGCCGGGAAGGGGGGCCGGATACGTGGCAAAGAACTCGAGTGTGAACGTCGAATTCGGCGTGCTATTCAGGTTGCCATGAATGGAGAGGTAACTGCCCCCCATCACAGAAGAAAGGACCGGATAGTTCTGCAGATTGTTCGGTCCGGTATCCGCATCGCCGGGATCGTTCGCGGTGATGCCATGAATGTCTTCCGTCCCTCCGACCAGATCAATGCCAATGCCGCCGTTGGCATAAATGGCGTTACGACTGATGCAGTTTCCCGTGGAGTCCCATTTGATGACGATGCCCTTTCCACTGTTGAAGGCGATGACATTACCGGCCCCTTCCGCCGGGCCTCCAATGGTGTTGTGGCCGGCCAGATCGATGAGCACTCCGGCACCCTGGTTTCCCAGGGGGCTCGTCCCGTCGGCCTGTGTCCCGATCCGGTTTCCCTCCACGACATTGCCATGTGACATCCAGTTAAAAATCTCGAGTCCGCTGCCACGATTGCCTGAGATCAGGTTGCCTTCACCCTTGTTCAGCCCTCCAATGAGATTGTCGAACGTGTAGTCGATGTAGACGCCCGTACCGTTGCCGAGGGCTTTGGTGCCGCTCACGTCTGTTCCGATATAATTGCCCTGAACCGTGGTGTTGTGTGTCCACACTTGTACGCCGTACATACCGTTCCCGGATATAACATTACGCGCTCCAGCAGCACTCCCCCCGACAATATTCCCGGGGCTCCCGATATTCACTCCTATTCCGTTATTGGGGAGTGAGTCGGTCCCCGCAGCGTTCATGCCGATGAAATTCCCAGCAATGACGTTTCCCGTCGAGACACCCCCACCGATGATATCTATACCGACTCCTGTCACGACTCCGCCACTATTATCTCCGCACCCTGAGATGACGTTTCCCGCACCTGTATCCGTTCCCCCGATGGTATTCGATGACGCATTCCAGATTGTGACGCCCCAGGAAAGGTTGCCAAGTGATCCGTTCCCGGCTGCGTTCACCCCGATGTAGTTCCCCTGCACGACATTCCCGCTGGCGCCAGGATTCTCGATGCCAATACCCGATTTGTTGTTGCCGGAGATGACGTTGCGCGCCGCAGCAGTTGTCCCGCCGATCGTATTGTTGCCGACATTCTCGATATACACCGCTATTGAGTTGCCGTGCCGTACGAGTCCCGTGTTGTCTGTCCCGAGGTAGTTCCCTTCGACAGTGTTGCCGCCTTTGTCTTCGAGTTGGATTGCGATGCCAGAAAATGAATTGATCACCAGACCGCGGATACAGCTATTTCCGCCACCGACCTCAAATCCAGAAGAGGGTGATGTTGGATTCTGCAACGCCGTCCCATCAATCACGATCTGAAGCACGGCATTGTCGGGATCCTTGAATGCATTGGTGTTGGGGCTGCTCCCCGGCTGCGTATACCCGTCAATCAGCACCGGATCGGTCAGTTTGGGGAGCGGGGTCACCGGCATGATAGTGTGCACACCGGGCCCCGAAATGTTGAAAGTGATCGTGTCTTTCCCGACATGGGCATTGGCATTCAGCATTGCCTGCCGGAGCGACCCGGGCCCGCTGTCCGCCGTGTTGATCACCACCATCGTTGAGCTGGGGGGCGGCGGCGTTACAGGATCGGCCACTTTCTGGATGCACCCGTAGATGTCAAGATTCGTGCTGCCGATGTTGCGCGAGTCCTGCCAGACGACCAATGCGTGCTCGCTTGTCGTACTGGCCGCTACCGCCGGGCGCTGCGGGTCTTCGGTGCCGCTGGTGGCGGAGATAATCACATTGCTCGCGGGTATCCTCTCGAACACGTAGTTGCCGCGAATGTGATTCACCGTTGTGTTGTTATATGGGCTGTCCCCCGGCGTTTCACGCCAGGCCACGTAGAACTTCTGACTGGACGGGTTGTACGCCGCCTTCGGTCTCCAGGATTCCACCTGCTGATCATAGGACCAGTGGGTTGCTATGGCGCTGATCGGAAAGGCCTGGTCCTGGATGACGTCCGTCGTCAAATAGGAGAGCTTCGCGGCATCCACGAAGCCCCCCCAGATCCCCGTCCAGGACTGCCCCGAAAAATTGTTATTCTGATCCGCCCAGACCACCAGGAACGCCGGACCGGTCATGCTGTAGGACGACTGGTCACCGTATGCCACATCCACATTGAATTCGCCGCCAAGCGGTGTGCCGGTTTTGAAAGGCAATTCGCGGTACTTCACTCCCGAATGGTAAGGGTCGGACACGACGTTGATCGGCGCGCCGTTGCTGTCGAGCATTTCGAGGACCACCCCGCGGCCAATAACGAGAAGATACCGGCCATAGGGCGTTTCAGATGACTGCACCGGCGCATAGGCCACGCCGAACGCGGGTTCCGGGGGCGCAAACCCGTGGGCCCTCTCGTCCACCAGCAAGGGCGAGGTCAGCGGCTGACCGTCCGCCCCGATCTTCCGTGAAGAAACCCGGATATTGTAGTATCCCGACCCCGTTGGATATTGCACAAGCACGGCGCCCAGAAAGAGGTATTGTCCCGTGATCGAATTGTAGAGCAGGCGTCCATCGCTCACGCCGTCCATGAGCGTTGTCGGAACTCCAATGGTCGTGCCGGTGCTGCTCACCCGTTGGCCCACATAGCCGCTCCCGGGATTAAACCCGACGAGATACTCGTGCGCGGCGCTGTTATATGCCACGATGGGGCTGAGCCCATACGGGTACACCGTAAACGAGCTGCCGATCATTGTCCCGTCCTCGCCCACCCGCTGTCCCCTCACCCAGTCCAGCCAGATCGTACCGTTGAAGATTTCCTCGGACCAGACCACAAGATACTCGTGATCGGTGCCGTTGTACGCCACGGCAGGCAGCCAGTCCTTGCCCGAACCCTGTCGCACAAGGAAATCCGCCTGTGCACCAGAAATTACGCCGATGAGGAGAAAGAGGGCGGCATATAGCGACATGCGCTTCATAGAGAATTTCTCCTTTTTTTGCGGCCTTTGCGATCGACCAGAGGCTCACGTGGATGCCATGCCCCTGGATCCGACACTGCAAGAAGACTTGTGATTCTTCTGCTGTATTCCTTTGCCAGATTCAGGCAGGCCAACAGGAGTTCCGAGGCAATATGACCGGGGTCTCCGGGCGAGAGTTCTCCCAGATGGTCAGTACCCTTTCGTGTGTCATTCCAACGGGATGTGTTCAGAACGGTGTCATATCGGGTGTCGGTGCACATGCACACGAAGTCAAACATTTGCTTAAATCCGCGTGCTTCTTTGTCCAGACGATCGACCGTCATAAAGACAGTACAGGCCTGATCGATCGATGTGGCACTGCTGCTCCCGAATGTGCCTTTCATCAGAAATCTCTCAAACGACGCTTCGTTTCTCGTGTCAATGAATTCAACGGATTTCTGATGGAACCAGAAAAGCATGATCGTCGTCTCAGCAACGGTACGGGTCAACATCAGGGAGGGTATCACGCGATCGGTCTTAGACAACAGTGCCGCCGCACTTGCACATTGAGCTATTCGCTGCATGAGAAAATCGAGGAAACACGCTGCCTTGGCGAGAATCCCCCCTGCCGGACCGGCCACATTGGCGTGCAACCCAGCCGTCGAGAGCGGGCCGGCCCCTTCCACAGCCCGTTCCAGCCGATCCCACTGCCCGG
>PMCM01000235.1:23570-29783 GCA_003154155.1 Ignavibacteriota bacterium
GGGATACGCACTTGTGCTTAGGGCGGGGGGAACAGACGTACACACAGGGTCACGTGCAGTGAACTACAGGAGGGACTTATGTTCCAGTGCGAATTGCAGGAGTCTGTTGAATCCTTCCAGTTGCAGCTTTTTGCAGATATGCGCCCGATGGGTTTGCACGGTGCGGAAACTGACATGCAGAGCGTCGGCAATGTCCTTGCTTGTCTTGTTTTCCGCAATAAGCTTCAGCACTCGACGTTCACTCGGACTGAGACACTGCAGCGGGTTGCGGCCCCTGGACCTATCCGGCAGGAGTCTCGACGCAGAGACAAGATAATCGGACATCGCGGGGCTGACGAACCGTCTTCCCTTCGTCACAAAGCGGAGACATTGGATCAGATCGCCGGCCGTGCTCTCTTTCAACAGGTAACCCATCACGCCAAGCTCCAACGCTTCCCTGAAGTACTCTTCTTCCTTGTACATCGTCATCATGACGAACCGGCAGTCCGACAAGCGGCTGGCGGCGGTCCTGACGAGGGCGAGCCCGTCCATCACCGGCATGGCGATGTCCACCACGGCGATATCAGGCCGTAATTGCTCCAGAATCGCCAGTGCCTGCTGCCCGTCCGCCGCTTCGCCAACAACGTCAAATCCTCCCGCCTCCTGGATGGATCTGATTAACCCCTGACGAAAGATCGGATGGTCGTCGGCAACGACGATTCTGGTGCTCATGCGGTGCCTTTCCTCGGGCGGGCTGAGAGAGGAATCAGAAAAACGACGGTCGTCCCTTTCTCCGGGGCGGTACGAACCTGCATGGATCCATGCAGGAAGCGGACCCTCTCTTCCATATTTCCGAGCCCGTATCCTCCGCGGCCTGAAGGAGCACCGAGAGTCTGATCCGCGTCAAATCCTCTTCCGTTATCTTCAACCACAATCTGGCATTGGCGTGGGAGCCGCCGGAGGGTGACATGACACGTCGATGCCTCCGCATGCTTGACCACATTATTGACGGCTTCCTGGATGATCCGAAATATGTTAATCTGTTCCACCGGGGCATAGCATATGTCGACGTCATCGATGTCGCCCCGGATGTTCACACCGGAAGACGCCGCATATTTCCGGATCGTGGCATCGAGGGTCTTCTTGAGACCGAGCCTGTCAAGCATATGCGGATGCAGATCGAAAGAGATTTTGCTCACCTCATCGATTGTCCGCTGGACGGAATCGTTGATGTCATTCACCTCGCGCTCAAGACGGGTCCCCCGTCTGCTGCGTTCGGCAAGGCGGGCAAGGCTGTTCCGGATGATCAAAAGGTCCTGTCCGAGACTGTCATGCAGTTCCCCGGCAATACGTCTTCGCTCGGTTTCCTGATATTCGTTGAGTTTCTTCGAGAACTCCGCCTGGATCGCGTGTTCACGGCGCAATCGGCTCATGCGGATGTGCAAGATCGTGAATCCGATAGCGCACAGGGAACATATCACCAGAGCCCTGAACCACAGGGTCTCCCAATACGGAGGGAGCACCTGGATGGCGATTGCCCCGTCCTGCGTGTGCCATATCCCATCGCTGTTCATCGCCTGCACACGAAAGAGGTAGCTGCCGCCGGCGAGATTGGTATATGAGGCGTAGCGTCGCGTACCCGCCTCGATCCACTCCCGGTCAAATTCTCCAAGCATGTACCGGTAGCGGCTCTTCTCAGGCGCAACGAACTCCAGAAGCGCAAACTCAAACGAAAAGGAATTATTGTCATGGGAAAGGACAATGCTCCGGCTCCCGTCTGCGCCACGCGGGATCATGGTGACGCGGTCCAGCACCTTAAAGCTGGTGATCCGGATGGGGAGGGCCGACGTATCGACCACGATATTCTCCGGCACGAATATATTGATGCCGTTGATTCCGCCGAAATACATCGTGCCGTGACTCCCCTGGCAATATGCACCCTGATTGAATTCCGCACTTTGCAGCCCATCACTGACATCATAATTGCGGAACGTATGCCTGGCGGGATCATAGCACGAGACGCCTTTATTGGTGCTCAGCCACAGCCTGCCCGACCCGTCTTCGAGAACGCCGGAAACGGTGTTGTTCGGCAAGCCGTGTGCTTCTGTATGATGGATGAACGTCCCGTTCGTTCTGTCACATTCATCCAGGCCTCCACCCAGCGTGCCTATCCACATCACGCCCGATGAGCTTTCATGAAAGGCGAGGATGGAGTTATTGCTGAGGCTTGCGGGATTGTCAGGATTGTGCTGATAGAGACGGAACGTCGAGGTTGCTGGGTCGAGAACGGAAATCCCGGCGCCCCAAGTGCCGAGCCAGAGCTTTCCCTCCTTGTCTTCGTGGATAGCCCAGATGTAGTTACCGCTGAGTTGGTTGCCAGCTGAACCTCTGCGTGCCACTGTGCGGCACGTGTACGTCTTGCGCTCGAGTATGCCCAGTCCCATCCCGGAAGTCCCGCCGATCCATATTGTACCGTCATGGGCTTCACACAGCGCGACTACATAGTCGTCGGGAATCGACTGTGGGTTGAGCGGATCGTGTCTGAAATGGCGGACGATATTCCTCTTCTTGTCAAGGAGGAACAGCCCGCCACCGTCGGTCCCCACCCACAAGTGAGCGTCGCTGTCTTCGAGGAGAGCGAGAATCTGGCAGGAACTCTTGAGCCCATGGTGCATCAACTGCTCCCGGTAGTGCACCACCTTCCCGTTTCCCGGATCAAGCGCATCCACGTTGCCTTCCATCATTCCCACCCACACCCGGCCGGCGCGGTCTTCGCATATCGACCTGACGAGCGGGTGCGCGAGGCTATGTGGGTTCCCCGGCTCCGAGAAAAGGTACTGGAACTTGAACCTGTGCGGGTCATAATGATTGACACCGCCGCCATCTGTTCCCACCCAGATTCCGCCGTGGCTGTCGCGAAACAATGAGATTGCAGCATCGACGCTGAGGCTGCCGGGGTCATAGGCATTGTGAACGCTGCGTCGAATGCGCCCGGAGGCCTGATCCAGGAGAACCACTCCCCCGTCGCGAGTGGCAACCCAGAGCGTCCCATGACCATCTTGCATCAACGCCGCGATACGACTGCTGGAAAACCCGCTGTCCGCCACGCCGGACTTTGCATACCGGACGACCTGGGAACGGTCCGGCGATATTTCGTTCAGCCCGTTGTCCAGCGTGCCGACCCATAGATTATTGGCGCGGTCTTCGAGGATTGCAGTAACCATACCCTGACTGATCGATCCTCTGCCGGTTCCGGTCGGTATGTGTGTGAAGGTCCTCCGCACCGGGTCATAGCACTCGAGGCCCGAAAAGGTCCCGACCCAGAGATACCCTGCGTGATCCCAGGATTGACAGAGGACACGATTATCCCGGAGTGACAGGGAGTCGTTCGGGTCATGTCTGAAGAGGGTCCACCGGGATTCCACCGAATCGAATGTGTTGAGCCCTCCACCCCAGATACCGACCCAGAGGTGGTGGGCGCGGTCTTCGGTGATGCTCCAAATATTGTTGCCGCTGAGGCTCGACGGGGCTGAGCTGTCGTGAACACAATGCTGAAATCCGTCCCGATCGCGGTCGTATCGATTCAGACCGCCGCTGTATGTCCCGATCCACAGGCTGCCGACGGAATCTTCATACAGGCAATTGATGTAGTTGTCCGAAAGGGAGAGGGAGTCATGGACATCGTGACGGTAGATCTTGAACGTGTAGCCGTCAAATCGATTCAGGCCGTCCTGCGTTCCCAGCCAGAGGTAGCCCTCATGATCCTGAATGATGTAGCTGACCTGCGATTGGGACAATCCCTGGTCAACGGAGTACCGGCGGAATCTCATGTCATCAGAAAGGATGGACGCGAACGACGGGGCAGGCGTAAGGTGCGCGAAGAGGACAAAGGCGGGACCAACGAGGAATCGGACATTCACGCGACGCATCATCGCCCCCGGGGCTTCGTGAGCGCTGCCTGTGAGCCGGGTAACGAATAACTTCCCGTAAACTATGCTGCTCAGGCACGCTCAAAGATAGCCCAGGGCGAAAGCAATGTCAAATGGCCCAAAGGGGAAGGCTAGCGGAGAAGAAGGAGCCTTCGCGTCTGAACAAAATCTCCCGCGTTGAGACGATACAAGTACACCCCGCTCGCGAGATTCGACCCATCGAACTTGACCTCGTGAACTCCCGCCTCGCTCATCCCATTCACCAACACTGATACCTCGCGACCAAGCATGTCGTAGACACTCAATCTGACGTCCGACGATGCGGGCAACTCGTACGTGATGGTTGTGCTCGGGTTAAACGGGTTAGGGTAGTTCTGCAATAGCTGGAGGGCCAAAGGAAGGCTGCCGAACTGCCCATTACTGACATCGGTTGTTGGGCGTGTGGAGGTCCATGTGCCTGATGCAGACCCCGTACCATAGTAGGGGTCGCTCAGCGGTGCCGACCAACTCCCGCTGGCGGTGATTGATGACACGCCGACAACAAACGTGCCGGTAAACGTATATGTTGCATCTAATGCTCCACCCGAGCCACTGAAGTTTGTAGACCCGCTAATCGAAATGCTCCCTGAACCGGAACCAGGAGTTGATACAGTGACGACATTGTTACTTACCGTAAATGCAACGGAGCCACTCACCGGAAGATTGCTATAATAGGGGAATACTGCTGTTCCGTTATAGCTTCCAGTGTACGATCCATTATATTGGGCCGTCACGCTGAACAATGGAAGAAGCATCAGCCCGAAAATCGTCATGAGGCACAAAAGCACTTTTATCCCCTGCATCATAGCATCCTCCGCTCTTCGTAAGTGGTTTATGAACAGCCCTCGACTTAATTCGAGTAGATGAAATCCATTGCACACATTCTTGATGACCGATAGTTTGCGGGCCTATCATCAGAAGGGAATGCGAGATGAAGAATGTTGCGCAGGAGGGTCCGGAATGGGCAAACCAGTGAGAGGGAGCGCGGAAACTGGAGCTGCTTGGCATCTCGTCTCTCGCAACCATACAGAGAGCCCCAAATATGTACGAAGGCGAACGAACTTGAATCGGCTTATTATGCCACAACAGCGGGAAGATGCAGAATGTTCCCGCAGTCGACTCAATTTGCCCTTCAATTCGGAGCGTGCAGGCAGCCTTCAATACTGCTATACCTACCAGTCTTCCCTCCACAACTCTCCAACACGTTTCCGCCGCCCGGAAGCATGTTTATGTGCACAGAGGGGATCTGCATTTTCGGCACAGAGACGTATTCGTGCCCGGGGTCAGAACTGGATTACCGCAGATTCTTGAAACCGTTCTCGATCTCGAAAGAGATCCGTTTATAGACCTCTTCGAGCGTTCCCTCGCCGTTGACCTTCACGACCCCGTGGAGTTGATTGTATTTTGCAATAACCGGCACGGTTTTCATTTCATGTTCCTGGAGCCGTTTGACGATCTTTTGTGTGCTGGTATCATACGGCATGCACCGGTCCGTTTTGCTGCGTTGATCCAGGCGATTGATCAGTTCCAACATCGGCACTTCGATCTCGATGATCTTCGATATCGAGGTGCCATATTTCTTCAGGAGGCCGTCGAGGATGTAGGACTGCACGAGGGTGCGGGGAAAGCCCTTGAAGATAAATCCCTTCACGTCCTTCGAAACGGAGAGTTTTTTCTCGATGAGCTGCACCACAATTTCGTCCGGCACCAACTGGCCGTTCTCGTAGAGCGCGGTGATCCGTTTCCCGGTTTCGGTGTTCTCTTTGATTTCCCGATCCAACATCGCGCCGGTGGCGACGTACTCGAGGCCGAACTTTTGCGCGAGCGCCTTGCCTTGCGAGCCGCGCCCCGAGCCGGGATAGCCGAACAGCACGACGTTGAAGAGGCTTTTGCTGAGTTCCTGGCGGATGATTTCCGTGAGCTGGCGATGCACCTCGTCGATGCCCGCCGTGCCGTCCACCTCCACCGTGATGCCCTTGTCGCGGTAAAACTGCAGCACCGGCAGCGTCTTTTGGTTGTATTCCCGCAATCGATTGCGGATCACCGCCTCGTTGTCGTCGCTGCGGCCCGAGGTGGCCCCGCGCTTCAGCAACCGCCGGACGGATTCCTCCTCGGGCACGCTCAGGCTGATGAGACAGTTCAGCGAGGTGTGGAGCTTGAGCATCAGGCCCTCGAGAATGTAGGCCTGGATGTAGGTGCGGGGAAAACCGTCGAACAGGAAGCCGTTGGAGCTGGAGTTGTCGGTGATGGTTTTCTCGATGATCTG
>PMCM01000235.1:29794-31998 GCA_003154155.1 Ignavibacteriota bacterium
GTTCCTTTGCCGGCTCCCGGCGGACCAAACAAGGCGATGTTAAGCATGGGGACGATGGGGTTGGCGGAGGCTGTTGAGATTGCGCCCACGGTGCGACTGCCGGGCAACGTAGTCGATGCATGAATCGCTTGGCATTCGAAAGCAAAACTCGCTCCTTGGAAGGATCACGCCGGCATCGACATCGCTCGCCAGCTACCGGCATCCCCAACGCCCCCAATTCCGCTGGCCCGCCGCCTTTAGAGCAATTACGGCGTGATCGACCGGCGTCATGAAAATGCGGTCGCACTGCGCCGGTTCAAAAACGTCCGTGCGAACCCGTTGTCTATCCGCGATCCGGAAGCGGAACGTCCGAAAATTCGAAGGGCACGCGCACGAGCGACTTTTCCGTGACCAGATGGAATATCGCCGTCGCCTCCGCACGGCTGTCCGGATTTGACAGCCGATATAGGTCCAATCGCCGGCCCTGGGTGCCGGAACTGTGATACCAACCGTTATGGTTGTAGCGGAGAGGGAGCCCGTCGGGAGCCACCAGTTCCGTGGCGACGGCCCGATTGTCCGGATCGTCTATGCCGAACGCGATATCCACATCCGTCACCTCTGGCGCCTTGAAAAGATCAGCCGGAGCGCCCTTTGGCGGGCCGTCACGGAACAGGGGGCGTGCGCCGTAGTCCTGTGGTCCTCCGGAGTTCGATGCGCTTCCGTTGAAGGCGTCATTGCAGCTTTTGGCGTCGAAAACCGTCACCGTGACATGAGCTGCCGCGAGGAGGGGGGATCGGATCGGCACTCCGAGCGTGCCGGCAACACGTTCGACTCGCACCACGGAGTTCGCGTCGAAGGACGGAGCAACGAGATCGATGTACCCTCGAACGCTTCGCAGTCGGTGGGCAAGTCCGGGCGGCCGGTCGAGGTATACCTCGACCGACGGAGGTGGATTCGCCGTCATCGCCGAATCATCCGTGCGCCCAACCGCCGGGTGAACAAACTCCGTTTTGCGGTCTCTCGGGGCCAGGTCGAAATCCGTATCGTCCCGTGCGGAGGTCAGGACAACGCGCGCCGCCGCGAGCTGCGAGGCGTCGATTCCGGAGACTTCGAACCGAAGGCGGAGCTGGTTCCAGCGACCGTGCACCAGGTCGATCGGGCTGAGTCTTACGGACATGCCCTGGGGTGGGGGGCCGACGGGCGGCTCGCTCGGTTGGGACGGCGGGTTTTCGCTACGATCGTCAAGGCGGCGCAGCAGATCGTTGTAGCGATCGATTTGGTAGTCGAAGGCGCTCGAGCCGGCGCCGCTGAAAGAAGCAGCCTGAGCATGCAGGCGTTTGATCTCCTCCACCGCGAAAGCCCGGATCTGCTCGTCATGACCTTTGTGAACCAGGCGCAATGAACACGCGACCGCTGCTTCGGCCGGCCCCATGGCCAGAGGATTCTTTCGGGCCTGCGGCAGCGTTTCGAACGCCCGTTCCTGAGTTACGGCGCGTTGCCAAAGGGCGAAAAGATCGGACCTCAATTCGGCCCAATCAAATGAGTCGAGCGTGTCGATTAGCTGCCCCACAGGCCACAGATTTGCTTCGCCTGGTTCATCCATGAGCTGGCGAATTCGCTCGTGTACCTCGCGGCGTCCCTCCGCCGGATAATAGTACAGCAGCCGAGCCAGGGCCCCGGGACCGTCGCGGTCCGCCGCGAAATCGGCGCGCAGTGAGGCGGCGTGCGCGGCGCGGTCGAGGCCGCCCCAGTCGGAACGCACCGCCGCTGCAAGCGCGNNCGCCCACCTTGTATTTGCCGTGTTCGTCGAATCCGCAGTCCACTTCGCTGAAAACGAAAAGGCGGCGATTCACAATCTGACCGATCGCCACGTAGCAGAGGTCGCCCACCTTTATGGCGTATCCGTCGCCACCCGAAAAGGACGTGCGAGCGCGCGTGTTCACCCCAAGCGTCCCTTGGGCCGGGAGCGCCCGGCTGTCGTAGTCGTCGGTAAGTGTCACGGACGGTGTCATCTTCGACCCTCGCGGGCTCGCAATCGCCAACGTCATGCCGATCGGACGCGAGTCGGTGACATGCTCCAACAGCGCGGGCAGCGCGGAAAGGCCCCGGCGCGCGAGTTCGCGCAACTCGGGGGCGAGAATCGAGATTTGTCCATCGGGAGCGGCGAGAGGAATGATGTCGTCCGGGAAAGGAATTGAGGCGGACGTCGGGGGCCGTGGCGGCAG
>PMCM01000102.1 GCA_003154155.1 Ignavibacteriota bacterium
ATGCACATTCCTGACGGATTCCTCGACACCAAAGTCATCGCAGCGACGACGGCGCTTTCGGCCGCCGGCCTGGCCGCTGCATGGAAGCGTGTGCACGCGGAAGTTCCCCCGCAAAGGATCCCGCTGCTGGGTGTGGCGGCGGCGTTTGTTTTCGCGGCACAGATGCTCAATTTTCCCGTGGCCGGCGGGACGTCCGGACACCTGATCGGCGGAGTTCTGGTCGCCGTACTCCTCGGACCCGGCGCAGCCTCGATCGTCATAGCTACCGTGCTGGCCGTACAGTGTTTCCTGTTTGCCGACGGCGGATTGCTCGCGCTGGGCGCAAACGTCTTTAATATGGCCCTGCTCGGCGTGATATCCGGCTATGCGGTTTTCCGGCTGCTGTCCGCGGTACTGCCGGGATCCTGGGGAAAGATGGCTGCCGTGGCGGTCGCCGCATGGACAAGCGTCATGCTGAGCGCAATTTGCTGCGCCGGCGAACTCGCATGGTCGGGGATCGTTTCGTGGAATGTGGTCTTCCCGGCAATGGCGGGCATCCACGCGCTGATCGGCGCCGGCGAAGCAGCCATCACCTGCATGGTTCTCGGTGCGATCACCGTTGCACGGCCCGACCTTGTGCAACCGGTCCCCGCAGGTCCGGTGCAAGGATCCGTTTGGCCCATGACGGTCTTCGGGCTTGTCGCGGCAACAGGACTTGTGCTCTTCATTTCCCCCTTTGCTTCACGCTGGCCCGACGGCCTGGAGAGAGCCGCATCGATGCTTGGGTTCTCCCAGCACGCCGCGCATGTTGCGGTCGCGACGCAGGTGTTGTCGGACTACACCGTGCCCGGGCTTGCTCCTGCCGCAGGGACCATCGTGGCCGGCACGCTTGGCGTCGGGCTGGTCTTCGGTCTTGCGCTTCTTCTCGCGCGAAAAGTGCGCGCCAGGTGATCACCGTGCGATCGACGCGACCCCGGATGTCAGTGCACCAGCTCTCCCTTGACCGTTACAGCCGCATCGGCAGTCCGGTACACCGCCTTCGCACGGATGCGAAGCTGGCCGCCGTGGTGCTCGTGATTGTGCTTGTGGCGACAACCTCTCCCGCGCATCCGTGGGTGTTCGTGTCGGCCGCGGGGCTTCTCTGCACAGCCGCCGTACTGAGCCGGATCCCGCTCCTGTATTTGCTGCGCCGGATGCTTGTGCTCGAGTTCTTTGTTGTCGGCGTGGCCGTGCTGTCGTTGCTGCAACCGGGAGGGTTCCTGGTGTTCGGTGCTCTTCTTGTCAAAAGCACGCTCTGCCTCGCTGCCGCTGTGCTGTTCTCTGCAACAACGCCATTCTCCGCCATCTTGCTTGTGCTCAGGCGCTTGAAGATGCCGTCCCTCCTCGTCACGCTGATCGCGCTCATGTACCGCTACGTTTTCGTGCTGCTGGATGAATTGGGGCGCATGCAACGCGCACGCGCAAGCCGGACCTTCCGTCACGCGCGGCTCCTCGCCTGGCAATCACCGGCCACCCTCGTCGCCCAGCTGTTCATCCGCTCCACAGAGCGGGCGGAGAAGATCTACGCCGCCATGACGGCCCGGGGGTGGAAATGACCCCCGCGATCGATGTGCGTCATCTGACGTATTCTTACCCTGACGGAACAGCCGCGTTGCGCGATATCTCCTTTGCCGTGGCACCGGGGGAATGCCTCGGCCTCATTGGACCGAACGGTTCTGGCAAATCGACGCTCCTGTTGCACTTGAACGGCATCCTGCCCGAGCGTCTCGGCGCACACCCTGCCGTGACGGTGTCAGGAATCGAGCTGGCGCCGGATACGCTCTTTGAAATCCGGCGGCGTGTGGGAATGGTGTTCCAGGATCCGGACGACCAGCTGTTCTGTCCCACGGTCTACGAGGATGTCGCCTTCGGCCCGCAACAATTCGGCAATCCCGGGACGGACGTCCGGCCCCTGGTGGAGGCCACGTTGGACATGGTCGGGCTTCACGGATTTGGGGAGAGATCCCCGCAGCATTTGAGCGGCGGAGAGAAACAGCGTGTGTGCCTGGCCGGCATACTGGCGTGCAGGCCGGATGTGCTGGCTCTTGACGAGCCGACAAACAACCTCGATCCGCGCGGCCGCAGGGAACTCAAGTCGCTCCTGCGCACGATTCCCGCAACGAAGATCGTCGCCTCACACGATCTTGAACTCATCGTGGAGCTCTGCCCGCGCACGGTCATTCTTGATGCAGGTGTGCTGATCGCGGACGGCGCGACCATCGACCTCCTTGCCGATGAGCCTCTGATGTTGGCGCACGGACTGGAGAAACCGCATAGTTTGCAGCACCGGCATCCGCACGCATGACTTCCGCCGGGGCGCGGCACGTCCTGGCGAGGCTGTTAAATTCCAGCGAAGATTGTTAAGCCTGCCCAACCGGGTCCGTATTCGGCCCTCCGGCGATTCCTTCCGCCACACATCGCTAAAGTCCTTCATTCCGCTGTCGATGATCTATGTACATCCGCGGGCAGAGCCCCGCGGAACCACCATCACAGAAAGGAAGCACAATGTCCAGCGCGATTGGCAGTGTCGGCGCGTTCACGGCTTCGCAGAGTCTCTACGGGACGAGCGACGACCGCACGAACGCACGCAAGACAAACGGAATGCCGCCCGAGCAGCCGGATCCCTCGAAGATGTTCAGCAAGATCGACACCGATGGAGACGGGAAGGTGAGCAAGAGCGAGCTCGAAGCATTTCAGAAGATGATGCAGAAGCATGCACCGAAGGCTGACGGGTCAAACGCACCCGCGATGCCCGATGCATCACAGATGCTTTCCAGCATGGATACGGATGGCGACGGGAACGTCAGCGAAGCCGAGTTCACGACGTTCATGAAGAACATGCACGATCAGGCGGACAGCATGCGGGCGCAGTCGCAACCCTATACCGGCGAGGGGAAGCAGGCGGCGAACGTGCAGTCAGCGCTGTTCGACGTTCGGGCATAANNCGCGTTTGGCCTTGCCGGAGTCGCAGGTCCAGTAGTTCTGCACCATGTCTCTGGCTTTTTCGAAATTAATCAGCGCCGGTGTTGAGCTGAAGAGAGAAAAGAACTCGGCGAACGCGGAGATGGTGTAGACGCCCCAGGCGGGGATATTGACCGTGATAGCCTTCCGCCCGAGCGCTGCGCGCGTAATCCGGCCGATCTGTTGCCAACCGTACACGGTGTTGCTCGAAATGAAGTATACCTGTCCGGCAGACGCCGGGCTTTCGCCGGCAAGCAGGATGCCGCGCACCAGATCGCTCACGTGCACGAGACTGACGAATTTGTCCGAGAAGCCAACGACGGGCTGCAGCCCTTTCCGCATCGTGTGAAAGAATTCAAAAATATCCTTGTCGCGGGGTCCATACACTGCGGGGGGGCGCACAATCGTGACGGGGATTTTCGCTTGAGCCCCCAGGACGATTTCCTCCGCCGCGCGTTTCGAACGGCCGTAGGTGGTAATGGGGTGGCAGGGTGCCTCTTCGGTGATCGGCGTTGCCGTCGGACTCGGTCCCGCGGCAGTCTGGCTGCTGACAAAGACAAACCGTTTCAGCCCCGGATTGACCGTGGTCGCCGCCTCCAGCAGCATGCGCGTGCCGTCCGTATTCGCGTGAAAATACTCGTCCTTCGTTCGTGCTTTAGTGAGGCCTGCAGAATGATACACGTAGTCGACACCCTGAACCGCCGCGCGCAATGCCGCGGTGTCAAAGATATCGCCATGGACGATGTCGATGGGGAGCCCCTTGAGCCACGCCATGCTGCTGGTGGTGCGAAGGAGGCATCGGACTGTGTAACCGTTCTTGATGAGGAGCTCGACGAGGTGGCTGCCGATGAATCCACTGGCTCCGGTGACGAGTGCTTGCATGAAGGTTCCTTTTGATTGACTTTTCGCTGCAGTGGTAGTATATTAAAATGCTTTCATCTAGTCAAACCACCGTTTCAGGATCCCAAGAGACCGTCGATGACATCACGCCAGGCGCCTTCCGCGCACGCCAACGTCCCCGCCGCACACAAAACAAAAGTACCTGTCGATCTCTTTCAAAAGTGCTGGTCGTTTACACGCGCAGACGAGATCATTGCCGCGGGGTTCTATCCCTATTTCCGTCCCATCGAGGAAAATGAAGGCCCCGTTGTGCGCATCGAGGGGCGCGAGATTATCATGGCAGGCAGCAACAATTACCTTGGGCTGACTGCAGATCCGAGGGTGAAAGAGGCGGCGATCAAGGCTGTACAGAAATACGGCACGGGATGTTCGGGCTCCCGCTACCTGACGGGGACGCTCGACCTGCACGTTCAACTGGAACAGCGCCTTGCAGAATTCTTCGGCAAAGAAGCATGTCTCCTGTTCAGCACGGGATATCAGACGGCCCAGGGCATCATTCCGACGCTGGTGCAGAAGGGGGATTATGTCGTTTCCGACAAAGACAATCACGCGTGCATCGTTGCCGGCAATCTGATGGCGAAGGGTGCCTTTGCCGAGTTCGTGCGTTACAAACATAACGAGATGGACGACCTGGAACGTGTGCTTGCCAAGCTCCCGCCGGAAAGCGCAAAGCTGGTCGTCTCCGACGGTGTGTTCAGCACCACAGGGACCATTGTGGATCTGCCCCGGCTGGTGGCGGCCGCGCGCCGTCACAACGCACGCATTCTCATCGACGACGCCCATGCCACCGGCGTGATCGGCAAGGGGGGAAGAGGTACGGCCAGTCACTTCGGTCTGGACAAGGAAGTGGACATGACCATGGGAACGTTCTCCAAAACCTTTTCTTCGCTTGGCGGTTTCGTGGTAGGGGACCGGGCGGTGATCAATTATTTGAAGCATCATGCCCTTGCGTTGATCTTTTCCGCCAGCCCGACGCCGCCGTCTGTTGCTGCCGCTCTTGCTTCGCTGGAAATCATGAAGCAGGAACCGCAGCGCATCCAACGGCTGATCGCCAATGCCGACAAGATGCGCAAAGGCTTCGTGGCCATGGGGTTCAACGTGATCGACGCGCAAACGGCAATCGTGCCGGTGATTATCGGCGACGACACGAAGACCTTTACGTTCTGGCGCGCGCTGTTCGATGCCGGCGTGTTCGTGAATGCGTTCGTGAGCCCGGGTGTGCCTCCCGGTATGGCGATGCTCCGCACAAGCTACATGGCAACGCACGAAGATGTCCATCTCAACCGCATTCTCGAAGTCTTCGGTGACATCGGCAAACGACTCGGAATCATCAACTAGGACCCAGCATGTCGGCAATAACTGTCCGCCCTCTTCAATCTCCCCGCGACGTACGCCGGTTTATCAAGTTTCAATGGGTGCCGTACAAAGGCAATCCGGTCTGGGTGCCGCCCCTGCTGCTGGACCGGCGGAAGTTGATTGACAGGAAGAAGAACCCGTTCTACAAGCACGCGGCTGCGGAGTTCTTTCTCGCCGAGCGCGATGGACGGGTGGTCGGCCGGATCGGCGCCATCGTCAACGACAATCACAACAAAGAGCATCACGAGAACATCGGATTCTTTGGGTTCTTTGAATGCATTGAAGATCAAGAAGTGGCGTTTGCGTTGTTCGACGCCGCGCGCGGCTGGTTGAAGGCGAAAGGCGTCACCGCCATGCGGGGTCCGGCAAGCCCATCGGTGAACGATGAATACGGCATGCTCGTGGAGGGGTTCGAGCATCCTCCCGCGATCCTGATGTCGTACAATCCCCCGTACTATCCGGCGTTTACCGAAGCATATGGTTTCACGAAGATCAAGGACCTCTACACGTGGTATCTCGACGGGTCGAAGGTGTTTTCGGAGAAGATGGTGCGTGTGTCAGAGGCGGCAAAACAGCGCCAGGGGCTTGTCCTCCGGTCGCTGAACATGAAGGATTTCGACAACGAAGTCAAAATGGTCCACGAGTTGTACTCGCGCGGCTGGCAATCCAACTGGGGCGAGGTGCCGCTGACCGACGATGAGTTCAATTATATGGCCGCCGATTTGAAGGCGATCGTCAATCCGGAACTGGTCATCATCGCGGAAGTCAAAGGGAAGGCGATCGGGTTCGGTCTGTCGCTGCCGGACTACAACGCTGTGCTGAAGGACAACACGCATGGCTGGCTGATCCCCGGGATCCTGCGGATTCTGCTGCTCAAGAAGCGGATCAAGTACGCCAGGGTTGTCATGCTGGGCGTCCTCCCGGAATTCTTGAATTCCGGCATCGGGGGCATACTCTTCTACGAAACAGGAAGGCGGATTATTGCTTCCGGGATGCCCAACGGCGAGGCGAGCTGGGTCCTGGAAGATAACGTGATGATGAACCGTGGGGCGCAGATGATGAACGGCAGGATTACCAAGAAACACCGGCTGTACGAAAAGTCTCTGCAGTAACGTCAAATCCGGACACGAGGACACAATGCCCGTCACCAAAGTCGAATCCATCTGGATGAACGGCGCGCTCGTCAAATGGGACGACGCACGCATCCATATTCTGTCGCATGTCATACACTACGGTTCGAGCTGGTTCGAAGGCATCCGGTGCTACGATACCGCCCGGGGTCCGGCGATTTTCCGGCTGGACAAGCACATCCGGCGACTTATGGATTCGGTGAAGATCTATCGCACCCAGTCGCCGTATTCGGAGGAACAGCTCTGCGCCGCATGTTGTGACACTATCCGTGCAAACAAGATGCGCGCCTGTTATATCCGTCCGGTCGTCTATAGAGGCTACGGAGATGTCGGGGTCAATCCGATGGGTTGCCCCGTGGATGTTGCGATTGCCGTGTGGGAGTGGGGGACTTACCTTGGTCCCGCGGCGTTGGCGGAGGGCATAGAGGTGTGCATCTCCACGTGGCACCGCCCGGCGCCGAACACGCTGCCCACCATGGCCAAAGCGGGAGGGAATTACCTTCTGTCCCAGTTGATGAAACTCGAAGCTGTCCAGGCCGGGTTCAGCGAGGCGATTGCGCTGGACGTGTCCGGGAATCTGAGCGAAGGGAGCGGGGAGAATCTGTTCCTTGTGCGCGACGGAACGCTGTACACGCCTCCGCTCTGCTCAGCGCTGTTGCCCGGGATCACACGGCTGTCCATCATGTCCATTGCGGAGGGACTCGGCATCCCCGTCAAGGAGATGGTTATTCCGCGCGAGATGGTGTATGTTGCAGACGAGATGTTCTTTACGGGCACTGCGGCGGAAATAACGCCGATACGGAGTGTTGACCGGCAGTTGGTCGGGTCGGGTAAGCCGGGCCCGGTCACGCTGCGGCTGCAGGCGGCATTCTTCGACGTCGTCAAGAATGCGAACGATCCCCATAAATGGCTGACGTTCGTGTATCCCTGACACCCGGCGTCCGCCTAAAACCTGATGCAGGAGGTGCGTGATGAAGAAACCCACTCGTAAACCGTCACGTCCATCGGCGAAGCGGCGTCCCATTGCCAAACGGCGCGCTCCCGGGAAGGTGCCTGCGCCGGCAGTTCCCTCCGCAAGCCCCGCAAGTGCCGACAGCGGTCTCGGCATTCGCATGATTCTTGTGCCCATCGACTTTTCCGTGCACTCCAAAAACGCGCTGAAGTACGCCATCCCCATGGCGATCAAGTTCGGCGCCGCGCTGCATCTCGTGTATGTCGTGGAACCTACGATTTATCCTGCGGATCTTGGCTTCGGTCAGGTGGTACTCCCCGGCGTGGAGGATGAGTTGCGACAGAAAGGCGCGGACGAGTTACAGGCGCTGATCGAGAAGGAGATTGCGGGGCGGGTTGTTGCCACCGCCTCCGTGCGGACCGGCAACCCCCATCACGAGATCCTGAGCGAGGCGGAGGAAAAGGGGGTGGACCTCATTATCGTGGCGACGCACGGACATAGCGGCGTGGAGCACATGTTATTCGGGAGCACGGCCGACAGAATTGTCCGGCATGCCCAATGCCCCGTCCTGACAGTCAGGCCGCACGACTACTGATCTACTTCTCCCGCTCAACGACAAAGTCGGCAAAAGCGCAGAGCGATGCTTTGCTGGGGGAATCGGGGAAGCTCTCGAGGCAGACCCTGGCCTGGCGGGCATACTCGCGTGCCTGCGCGATGGCATAGTCGATCCCGCCGAAGCGTTCGACGAACGCCACGATATCCCGGACCTTCATGTTCTTCCCGCCTTTGCGCACCATGGTGAGGATGGCTTTTGCTTCCGCTTTTGGCGCAACGGCCAGCCCATGAATGAGGGGGAGCGTCAGCTTCTTCTCGCTCAGATCGAGCCCGGTCGGTTTGCCGGTAATGCTCTTCCGCCCCGTGTAATCCAGGATATCGTCGCGAATCTGAAATGCGAGGCCGACCAGCTCGCCGTAGTCGCGGAGGAGTTTCCGCTGTTCGGGGGCCGCGGAAGCGCTGGTGGCACCGATCTCACAGCAGGTCGACAGCAGCGACGCCGTCTTGTCGCCGATCACCCGCAGATAGCCCGGTTCGTCCATGTCCAATTTGCGCGCCCGCGCAATCTGGTTGAGTTCGCCCTCACTCATCCGCCGCACCGCTGTTGAGGTGATCTTCAAGAAGGCGAAATCATCATGGTCCAGCGACAGGAGGAGGCCGCGTGAGAGGAGATAGTCGCCCATCAGGACCGCGATCTTGTTCTTCCAGATCGCATTGATCGACGCCAGCCCGCGCCGCGTGTCCGCGTTGTCCACCACATCATCGTGTACCAGGGTTGCCGTGTGGAGGATTTCGACAAGTGTGGCGCCCCGGTAGCTCCGATCATTGATGTCCCCGCATGCACCCGCGCTGAGAAGCACAAGGATGGGGCGCACCCGTTTCCCCTTCTGACGGATGATATACCGTGTCACAAGATCGACCAGGCCGATGTGCGACCGGATGGCTTCCCGGAAGTGCCTGTCGAATTCCGACAGATGGTGATCAACGGGACGAGAAATCTCTTGAAGTTGCACGAAGGCCTCGGACAATCAGCGGTGCATTAGGATGCCAATGGATCTGCGCGCTTCCGTGAGGCCCAGGCGGAGACCAGGATGCTGATCTCGTACAGGCCCATCAAGGGAACGGCGAGCAGCACCTGGCTGACCGGATCGGTGCCCGGTGTCAGTGCCGCCGCGGCAATAAAAATCACGACAATGGCATGGCGGCGGTAGTGCCGCATGAACTTGGGAGTCAGAATGCCGAGTTTGGAAAGAAACCAGGATACCATGGGCAATTCGAAGACAATGCCCGCAGAGAGCATGACGCTGATGATGAAATTCATATACTCGCTGATGGCGATATTGTTTTCGATCGTCGCACTGCCGAACGTCGCAAAGAAGCCCAGCGCGGCCGGAAGCATCACGAAATACGCAAAGGCCACCCCGATCAAAAAGCACATGGACGAAAAGAAGACGATGGCCCGGACATATTTCCGCTCCCGGGGAAGCAGGCCCGGGGCAATAAACGCCCACAGCTGGTACAGAATATTGGGAATGCTCAGCAGCACGCCGCCGATGATGGCGACCTGCATATACAGGAAGAGCTGGCCGAAGGGCTTCAGGTTCTGCAGATGGAACGGTGGCTGACCGGGTCCCAGGTGGGCGTTGATATCGATGACCGGTTTGAGCAGCACCTGGTTCATGATCCAATCGATGAAGATCCAGCACACGATCATCCCAATCACGACGCCGATGATCGCCCAGATGATGCGCCAGCGCAGTTCTTCGAGATGGTCAAAGAACGACATTTCGCGGGCTTCAGGCTCTTCCGGTGATGTATGGGGCGAATCGTCCATGGCAGGTTTCCCGTAGCGAAGGGTCAGGCCTGAAGAAGCGGATACAGCGGAAACTCCAGGCAAAGCCGCTCGACGTCTGCCGCAACACCGGCGTGCACATGCCCATCGCCGATATTCGACAGTACGCGGTGGATGAATGATGCGACGATTTTCATTTCCTGCTCTTTCATGCCGCGGGTCGTCAGGGCCGGCGTACCGAGGCGGACGCCGCTGGTGATGAGCGGGCTCTTGTCGTCGAACGGAACGGCGTTCTTGTTGACGGTGATGCCCGAGAGGTCCAGCGCTTCCTGCGCATCCTTGCCGGTGATGCCGCGGTTCCGCAGGTCAACCAGCATCAGGTGGTTGTCGGTGCCTCCCGATACCACATGGTACCCCAGCGTCATGAGCTCGGCTGCCAGCGTCTTGGCGTTGGCGATAACCTGTTTTGCGTAGATCTCGAACGAGGGTGCGAGGGCTTCGCCGAACGCGACGGCTTTTCCCGCGATAACGTGCATCAGCGGTCCCCCCTGTATTCCCGGTATGACCATGGAATCGATCAGCTCGGACATGCGCTTGGTTCTGCCGGATTTCTGCCAGACCAACCCGAATGGATTATCGAAGTCCTTGCCGAGCAGGATCAATCCTCCGCGGGGGCCGCGGAGTGTCTTGTGTGTGGTCGAGGTGACCACGTGGCAATGGGGGAGCGGATCATTCAGCAGGCGCTTGGCGATGAGTCCCGCCGGATGGGCGATATCGGCGAACAGAAACGCGCCGACGGCATCGGCGATCACGCGGAACGTCTTGTAGTCGATGTTCCGGGAATAGGCGCTGGCCCCCACGGTGATCATCTTCGGCCGCTCTTTGCGAGCCAGGTCTTCCACTTCGTTGAAATCGATCATGCCGGTGTCCGGCCGCACGCCGTACGGGACGAACCGATAGAACTGCCCGGAGAAGTTCACCGGTGAGCCGTGTGTCAGGTGGCCGCCGTGCGAAAGGTTCATCCCCATCAGGGTGTCGCCCGGCTTGACGAACGTGAAATAGACCGCCATGTTCGCCTGCGACCCGGAGTGCGGTTGCACGTTTGCATACTCTGCGTCAAACAATTCCTTCGCCCGGTCCCGGGCAAGGTTCTCGACAACGTCGACAAATTCGCAGCCGCCATAGTACCGTTTGCCGGGATACCCCTCGGCATATTTGTTGGTGAGCGGCGATCCAACGGCCTCCAGCACCGCCTGACTGACGAAGTTTTCTGACGCGATCAACTCAAGCTTGGTGTTCTGCCGGCGGGTTTCATTCCGGACGGCGGCAAACACTTCCGGGTCATGTGACTGGAGGGCGGTCATCGTGTTAGTCCTCGTCGGGTCGTTGGAACCATTGTTCGCTGATGGAGAGCGAAGCGGAAAAACGAAGGACCCGGTCTTTGATCAAACCGTTGCTGAGGGTGCCGCGCGTGCCGTATTCCAGGGCCATATTGAGCCGGGCGTCGGTACTGACGGGCAATCCCAGCCCACCGGTGACCGCCCAGGCGTTAATACCGTTGCCTCCCGGGTCGTAGTAGGTCGCTTCATACATGAAACCGAGGCGGTAGGCGAGACGGTCCAGCAGCGGGACGCCGGCCTCGCGTGCGGGAAGACGCTCAATACCCACGCCGAACCTCCAGGAATCACGAACGCCGTCAGGCGTGACTCCCCGGTATTCCATGGTCGACCATGCCTGGGTGGTGAAGTCGACCGCCATCAGCCACCGATCGGAGGGGTGATACCCGATGCCGAATCCAAACGCCGCAGGTATCGTCATGAGGTTCGTATCTTCCGTTGACGTATCCCGCTGGTCGACATACGTATACGTGTAACGGTGTGTGCTGGTCAACGTGCCCCGTGTGGTCGCGACGAAGCTGACGGAGAAGGGGCGGAGCGCGCTGGAAAGCCCCTCGAGACTGTCCAGGAGAACCGCAACGGTGAACGTCGGACCGTTCATCGTATTCTCCTCGTTCTGCGTGCCGGGGTTATACGAGCTCAACCGGGGAGTTATGATGGTCGCGCGTTGGACCGTACCGAAGAGATAGTTCACGCAGCCCCCGAGACTCACGCTGCGGGAGGGACTGTAGGAAAGCCCCAGTTGACCTTTGCTGATGCCGCCGGTTCCTGTGTACCGCAGGCCGTACGCCATGGTGTCGGCCGGCGACACATACGAGCCGGAGGAGAAGGTATCATAATCGACTTTGCTGTACGGTGTAAAGCCTGCTCCGATGACGATGCCGTGGGCGGCGGACACCGGGATCGCCAGCATGGCGCTGCTGACGTCGGCCCTGGCGAGGAACCGGGACGACGTGCTGGTGGACGAGTTGAACCCCTCGTACAGCATGCTTGCTTCAATCCTGGCGCGATCGATTTTCCCCCAGGTGGCGGGAGAGCTCGTGTTCAGCGAGAACGGGCTCGTGGTGGCGTATCCGGCATAGCCCATGCCGGCCAGGCGGACGTTCGGCACGTAGCGGAGATCGCCGATGCCGATCAGGGAGTAGATGGATCCGCCGCTTCCGGCCAGTACCATGTGCGATGACAGTGCGAGTGTCAACATCAGCATACGCAAGCGGGTATTCACTGGTCGTCTCCTCAATTCTTCGGCACGGAGTAAATGAGTTTCAATTGCGGTTTCAGCGCGGCAGCGGCGGCATGATTGAAGATCGTGACCAGATCAAGAGCTTGATATTCGCGTGTCCCGTCGGTCCGCAGCAGGAGGCCATAGTTCGATCCGCGTATCCAGGATTGTACGGCGGTGTGCACATCGGCCGTGTACACCACGCTGGATCCCGGGAGGAGTCGTGCCTGCGCGGAAGTGGCGGCAAAGGAGGAGGCGCTCGTCGGCCCGCCCATGATGTGGACGGCGATGGCGGTATCCAGGGCAAACCGGTTGAGCCTGCTCGTCGCCGGATCGCGCTGCATGGTCAAGATTCCGCTGTTCACGACGTACCCCTGGCGGAGGAAGCTCACATCAAAGTTGATCACGCTTCGGTAGACCACGCCGGCCTGGATGTAGTAACGATCGGGCTTCACGTCCAACGGGTCGACGTTCCCCACAAACGTGTCCACGCCGAGGCTGTAGATCGCCGTGTCGGTCACCGTGCCGGCGACATTCTGGCAGATCAAGCGGAGGCTCGGCACATAGCTCGCGGAGTCGTTTTCGAAGGACTGGAACCCGCGGATGACGGTCGAAGCGGCATTGGGGACCAGGATAAAACCGTACCGGTAGCCATAGACGGTGGCGGTCTCTGTCGCCAACCATAGACGTGCCATGGCGGTGTCCAGTTGCACGGCGACCTGCTCCGTATCGAGGCCGATGCGGCCAGTGTAGGATCCGCGGGAGACCGATGCATCGTAGAACGACGCGTCCACGGAATCCCACGTGATGGTCGCCTGGTTCCATGTGCGGTTCAGGCGGTACACGTCAAAGGCGACCTGACCCGTGGAATCGCCGAAGAACGACGCTCCGTGAAGGTAGAGTGTCGCCGAGAGGACGTTCACGGTGTCGCGGTCGGGGAAGTAGCTCGCATAGAACGCCATCACGGCGGAGGCGGAATAATTTCCCGAGCGGCCGACGAGGTCGATTGTGCCGTTCATGGGAACGAATTCTTTGAACGTATACCCGCCGGTGGGGGTGATGGTCGTTTCGCGCACCGCAAACTCCACAAAGGGGAGATGGGGTGTCAGGAGGGCATTCTGTTCTGTGGAGTCGTCGCTGCACGCGGACAACAGCACGGAGAGCGCGGACAGCACAGGCAGCCAGCGACTGATACCGTTATGCATAGGGATGAGATACTCCTTCAAGGTGATGCATGATATACTCCACAGCTTCGGCGACCGTCGGCGCTGTGAAATCGGGATTGGTGCCGCGACGGCGGCACTCCTCCACAGATGATCGTCCGAATCCGGTCAGCACGAGGATGCTCTTCGTGCCGGCCCGTTTGCCGGCTTCAATATCGAGCGCCTTATCGCCGACGATGAAGGATCGGGCAAGATCGATGGCACATTCGCGGGCCGCCTGCTCGAGCATTCCTGTGCGGGGTTTTCTGCACATGCACTCGATGTTGTACGGCGGGCGACCCTCGGTCGGGTGATGCGGGCAATAATAAACGCGGTCGAGGTGCGCCCCGGCCGCGGCAAGATCATTCTCCATTCGCTGGTGAATCCCGGCCAGATCGTCTTCCGTGAACAATCCGCGGGCGATACCTGACTGGTTGGAGACGAGACATGTCAGGATCTGCCGGTCGTTCAGCCGGCGCAGTGATGCCGCGGCGCCCGGCAGCAGTCGCACTTGGTCCGGCGTGCGGAGATACCCTACATCTTCAATCAGTGTGCCGTCGCGATCAAAGAAGACGGCGATGCGTCCGTCCGTCACTTGCGCACGAGACTCCTGTACACCTGGATATACTTCTTGGCGGAAGTCTCCCAGGAGAAGTCCTGCGCCATGCCGTTCTTCATCAATTTCCTCCAGGCCGGTGCGTCGGCATAGACGCCTACAGCCCGCTGGAGCGCTTTGAGCAGGTCCCCGCTCTCATAGCGCGCGAACTTGAAGCCGTTTCCTGATCCGGTGGATGCCTGGAATTCCGAAATCGTGTCATCCAGTCCGCCTGTCGCGCGCACAACCGGAACGGTCCCGTACCGGAGGCTGTAGATCTGGTTGAGGCCGCAGGGTTCATACCGTGAGGGCATCAGGAACATGTCGCTGCCCGCTTCAATGAGGTGCGCGAGATCATCGTCGAAACGAAGCGCTACGGCCACTTTTTTCGGGTGCTTGCGTGCCGCCTTTTCAAACAGATCGTGGTATTTCTTCTCTCCCGTTCCGAGGACCACCAGCTGCAGGCCCATCTTCATGAGCTCGTCCATGAGCTCTCCGATCAGATCAAACCCCTTCTGGTCGGCCAGCCGGGAAATGATGCCAACCACCGGCACGGAGGCCTCGCAGGGCAACCCCACGCGCTCCAGGAGCGCCCGCTTGTTCTCGAATTTCAAATCGGGCGACTTGATGTCATAACGCTGTGGAATGTGTTCGTCGACCGAGGGATCCCACACCGCATAGTCGACGCCGTTCAGGATCCCGGTCAGGTCATTCTTGCGCCGCTCCACGATCTGCTGGAGTCCGCACCCGTATTCCTCCGAGGAACGGATCTCTTCCGCGTATTTCTCGCTGACGGTGGTGATGGCGTCTGCATAGACGAGACCGGCTTTGAGAAAGTTCAGGTTGCCGAATGCGATGACCCCGTCTTCGCTGTCCAATTCACGGGGCAACAATGTGCGCGAGAATGCGACATGCGGAAAGATCCCCTGATAGGCCATGTTGTGGATAGTGAACACCGTGCGGGTGTCTTTATAAAAGGGGTCGTTTTTGTACAGGGTCTTCAGATAGGCAGGAACCAGGCCCGTCGGCCAGTCGTTGCAATGAATAATGTCGGGCTGCCAACCCAGGTGCTTGAGCATTTCGAGAACGCCGCGGCAGAAGAAGGTGAAGCGGATATCGTTGTCCGGATAATCCTTTTTCGTCTCCGGATGGACATACAGGCCCTGGCGGCCGAAGAGGTGGGGATTGTCCAGCAGGTAGACCTGGACTTTGCTGTGCGCGGTGATGATGAACGAGGATTTCAGGCTCGCCGCGAAGTGCTCTTTTCCGGCCGGGATGGTAATGTCCTTCATCCGGATCATTTCATGGAGCTTCGCCTTACGCTCATTGATGCACCCGTAACGGGGGAGCATAACGCGAATTTCATTGTCCATTTGCTGGATGACCTGAGGCAGGGCACCGGAAACGTCGGCCAGTCCACCGGTTTTGGCGAACGGCTCAACTTCGCTGGAAACAAAAAGAACGTTCAGAGGACGAGGCATGCCGCGGAGATGGAGTGGTCGTTAGGTTTGAGCATTACGTGATATTCGTGCACTTGAGAAGGTACGTAATTCCCTTCGAACAATCAAATAACGTGACCGCGCGCACGCGGGGTGCTTGACATTCAAATGGCCAATGGCTATATTTATTGCACGAATTCTTTCATACGTGTGGAGATCAGCCTATAGAAGTGTTTGGTTAAAGGTTTGCATGCAGCGGACCGCATCAAGCGGGTTCCTTTAACGGACATTTTCTATCACAGGAGCTGATATCTCCATGCACTTCCCCAGCGGCCGAATGCTAAGGATGTCAACTTACGTTCGGTTTTTTGTTTCTGTGGATGGCGGATTGTGATGAAACCCCACCAGCGACATTCGCTCTCCCTGCCCGTGGGCGGCGTGCTGTGTGGCGCAGTGTTCGCTGCCATCAGCGTGCAACATGCGCTTGCGGCCCCGGCGGTCATTCCCGCCCCTATCGATCGCGAAATTATTGTGACGCCGCTGAGCGGTACCGCATTGCGCATCGAATACCACCCGGTATCGGTCAAACTCGATACGGTGGTGATCGGGGGGAAAGAGTTTTTCCGCGTCGATTGTGCTGAAGGTTCCCGGCTTTCGCCCGTCGACAATGCCGGATTGCCGGACATCCCCTGGCGGAGCATCCCCGTGGCCTTTCCGTCCCGTGATGGATCGTCTGTGCGCGTGATCGCCGCGGACTACGAAGATATCCACGGTCTTGCCGTGCTGCCTGTGCCGACCCTGGAGATTCGCGAAGGATACCTCGAGATTGCGGGCTATGCGGCGTCAAAAGAAACACCGCGGGGGTTCGCCCCCGATACGATTGCCCGGCTGGTGACGCCCCATGGCGTGCGGAGCGCGCTCATCGGCGGCATCAAGGTCTGGCCGGCGCAGTACGACGCAGCGTCGCACACCCTGCGGAAGTATTCCCGCATCGTTCTGGAAGTGTCGTTCGGCAACGGCCCGCGCCGCCCCGTGACAGCCGGTGATGCGGCGCTGCTCGCCAACGCCGTCGTGAATCGCGACATGCTGTCCGGCCTGCAGACGGCCGCAACGCCGGTCCGCAAGACCGCTGCAACATCGTCTGTCCTCGCTTCCGGTGACTGGTACAGGCTCACGGTATCCGAGGAAGGCATCTATAAAATTGACGCGGCATATCTTGCGGCGGCAGGGATCAACACGAGCGCGATCGATCCACGCACGATCAAGATCTACGGCAACGGCGGGCAGGAGATCCCCGAGGATGTGTCCGTGGCCCGGCCGTCGGATCTCGTCGAAAATGCCATTTACGTCGAAGGCGAAGCTGACGGCCAACTTGCCGCTTCGGACTACGTGCTGTTCTTCGGGCGCGGTACGCGCGGTATAACGTACGATCCCCTGGCGCGGACCCTGCGCCACCACATTCATCATTACAGCGATGTCAATTATTACTGGCTGACGTTCGGCGGGGCTCGCGGAAAACGGATGGCCTCCCAGCCGTCACTGACCGCGTCTCCCGACGTGGTTGTCGAAAAATTCGCCGACGAGATGTTCAACGAGGATGAAAAGGTCAACCTGCTGGGCTCGGGGAAGGACTGGTATGGCCAGTCGCTCACAGGACCAAGCGCGTCGTTTACGTATGTCAATGTGCTCCCGGGGCTCGTGGCAAACGATATTGTGACCTACCGGTATACGCTGGTGGCACAAGATGCATCTTCACCGCAGTTTACGGTCAGAGAGGGGGGCACTATCCTGGGCACGTATCTGCTCGGGCCGGCGTCTGTCTACCAGGTTGCCACTGCCGGAACCTGGACAGCCACGGGCACGTCTTCCCTCGCCAATAACTCGAGTCAGCTCACTATGGCGTTCAGCTCGCCCAGCTCGGCGTCGGAGGCGTGGATCGACTGGTTTGAGATCCAATATCCCCGGATGTTGTGGGGCGTCAACAACGCACTGCGGTTCCGTTCGCCCGATGCCTCGGGAATAGGAGAATTCCGGCTCCAGCAGTTTTCTGCGATGCCCACAGTGCTCAACGTCTCCGATCCCGCCAATGTGCGCCTTCTGTCCGGGGTGAGCGGTTCGTATATGTTCCGCGATTCCCTGCACAGCGGCTCGGTCACCGAGTATTGCGCGGCGGGATCAGCATCATGGAAAACGCCGGCGGCGATTCAAAAGATGGCAAACCAGGATCTGCACGGGTATGCTGCCGGTGCCGACTATATCATTATCACGAGCCAGGAGTTCCGGCAGGCCGCCGACCGCCTCAAGACCTTCCGGGAGCAGCCGGCCAATGGCGGGCTGAAGACGGTCGTCGTTGATGTGAATCAGATCTATAATGAATTTGGCGGCGGGTTGCCGGACATAACGGCCATCCGCGACTTTTTGAGTTTCGCGTCCCAGAACTGGGCTCCGCAGCCGGCATATGTGCTGCTCTTCGGCGGTGCCTCGTACGACTATAAGGGGATCCTCGGATCCAAGTCGAGTTACGTGCCGACTTGGCAGACACTCGAGTCACGCGACGACATCGGCAGCTATGCCACCGATGATTTCTTCACGTCGTTCGAGAACGGCATGGTGCCGTCGATGGTCGGCGGGCGCATCTCCTCCCGGACACTGGCAGAGGCAAACGTCGTGGTGGACAAGATTATCCGGTATGAGACCCAAAGTGCCCGTGACAGCTGGAAGACGCGCGTGCTCTTTGTCGCTGACGACGCCTGGACTTCCGATGGAGGATATTCAGACGGCACAATCCATAGCGATGATGCCGAAGCGCTTTCCAATCCGTCCTTGACGCCGGATGAGTTTGAAAAGCAGAAGATCTACATCGCAGACTATCCCACGGTCTTCAACGCCCAGGGACGCCGCAAACCGGGTGCCGCGGCGGACATCATCACCGATATCAACCAGGGTGTCCTCATTTTGAATTACTCGGGGCACGGCAACCCGAAAGTCTGGGCCCACGAATGGATTTTCGAGGTGACCACCTCTATACCGCAGCTTGTCAACTCCGACCGGCTGGCGCTCTTCTTCCTCGCGACATGCAATTTCTCCCAATTCGATGATCCGAAGAACTACACGGGCTCGGAGTTGTTGATGAACAAGCCTGACGGGGGGTCGGTGGCGGTCATTTCAGCTTCACGAAAGGTCTATCAGGGTGGCAACGCCGCGCTGAACCAGGGCACGTACCGTCAGCTGTTCTTGCGCGATGCAAACGGCCGCGTTGTGGTCGAACGCCCCGCGAAGGCGCTCTTCCTCTATAAGTCCGGCGGCCTCAATCTGGACAACGATCAGAAGTTCTTCTTCATGGGGGATCCGACCACCCGGCTTGCCTACCCCACGGGGTACGCTTCCATTGACAGCATCAACGGTTTCCCGGTCGACAGTGCCGGCGGGATTCAGCGAATATCCGCGATCACGCTCAAGGCGCTCTCGCGCGTGTCCGTGGTGGGAACGGTGCGGGATGCATCGAATATGCGTGATTCCACCTTCACCGGCACTCTCTCGCTCCGGGTCAACGATGTGTCGCGTCTGCGCACCATCGTGGATTTCTATCCGGGGTACAACTGGCAATACGTCGCCGCGGGCGGAACGGTCTTCCGCGGCGAAAACTCGATTGTTGCGGGAAAATTCCGGTCAACGTTTGTTGTGCCGAAGGATATCTCGTATGCGGACACGACCGGCAACGGACGGCTGATGGCGTACTTCACGCGCCCGGAGGGAGATGGCGCCGGCTTTACCAATGTGATCCGGATTAGCGGCACGGATTCCGCCGCGGTTGTGGATCATGAAGGTCCCGGAATACACATATCGCTCGACAGCCGGAGCTTCCGCCCGGG
>PMCM01000107.1 GCA_003154155.1 Ignavibacteriota bacterium
CTGCTCAAAAGAGAAACTTAGATGGGGTTCTGCCTTGCTGACTTTCACCTGATACCCGGTGCCATTGGCGATGATGTTGTTCCGGAAAACGTTCTCCCTGCCGTAGTGCTGATGGAAGCCCTCGTGCGAGGTCCGGTACACCACATTCTCCTCGGAGATCGCTCCCATGCTCCCCTCGTCATAGTAGATCCCCCATCCGCCGTACACGCGGGCGCCAATGTCATGAAAGACATTTCTCCTGATCATTGTCTGCGAACGGACACCAACGGTGTAGATCCCCCCCATGTCCGCCAGAATATACCCGTCTCCGTCGGATCTCACGCCGATATGATGCACATGATTCAGCTCAACGAGCGTGTTCGAGGTAATCGATGGGCCGTAGCCCCAGGTCCAGCCTAGAGAGATTCCGCTGTAATAGAGATCGCTGATCTGGTTATGGATGATCCGGTTGGCCGGGCTCTCGCCGACCCAGATCCCGATGGCACTATGGAAGAGGAGTCCCGCATTCGTGATCACGCAGTTCATGATCGTGTTGTGCGAGGTATACTGCGAAGAATCGGCAGGGATCGCCGTCTCGCCGATCTTGATTCCCCCGCCGCCGAGGTCGGCAAACCTGCAACCGGAAATCGTAACGAAACGGGAACCGCGAAGGACGGCGATACCGTATGTGCCGGCATGCGTTACCGTGCATCCTTCGAAGATCGCGTCACGCAGGCCTTCAGCCTCGATCGCCGCCGGCAGTCCCACTGCGGCCTGCCCGAACCCGCCGGAACCACGGGCAAGCAGGACACCTTCGGCACTGCCGTCTATTCCCCATTCCGTGTGCGAAAAGGTGATCCCCCGGAAGGCCAGGTGCTCGACATATGCACCGTGCGCCGGATCTCCCTTGACGACGAGAATCCTCGACAGGCGCGGGATGATGGCTGTCGTCTGCGACGGCCGCTCCCCTTCCAGCGGAACATAGATGATGCTCTCTTCCCGCGAATCCCAAAGCCACTCACCCGGAGTATCAAGGCTGGCCGAAACGTTCAGAAGATAGTACGGATCCTGACGCTCGAGACGAAAGACACTCCGGAGACCAAAACGGATGATGGATGAGTCGGCGTTCCACGCAGTAACCGGAAGATGCGACTCGGCCCATCTGTCCATGACGACGCATTCCGCTCCGGCGAGGGAGCCCCATACGGGTACCGCACCGCGTTCGGTTCTGAATGAGCGTTGCCCATCAGTCCAGGGCGTTGAAGGCGTTACCTCCGGTATCTCCAGGACCTTGAGATAGCCCTTTTTCGGAAAGCGTGATTGGGGGCGGCGCGCATTATTCACCCAGAGTTCCCGGAGCCATCCTCCTTCGATCGCGATCTTCCCCACATGAGCCTTCCACACCGGCCTGCCGTTATATGTATCGAGTTTCCAGTTGTCGATCGAAACCCCGCCGCTTAACACCGGATCCTCGCCCATATAGGCGGCATAGGTGACGGGATATTGAGCAGATCCGCCGTCAACGGGCTCCAGGACAAACGGCGTCACAAGTGGATACCTCCCGCCGCGCAGGATGATCTGTACCGGTGCGCGGAGGCCGCCTCCGGTGTTCTTCATCGTCCGTACGGCGTCACGGGCTCTTTCAAGAGTCCTGAACGGCCTCCGGATCGTCCCGGGTGCACGGTCATTCCCCCCGGGGGCAACGTAAAATTCGGTGGCATGCGGAAGGTCGGCCGGACTCTGCGGTTGTGCGGCAGGGACACGGGAGAGGCTGAGGATTACTGCCAGGAACAGTGCTGATCGCATCGGGTTTTTCCAGTCAAATCGATCCGGTATCCATGGATTATGGATACCGGATAATCAGCAGAGAAGCAAACCGGAATCTCGTCACCCTGGGACGACCCGCCGGCGGCGAAATGTCCCGATAACCAGGATCCCCGCCAGGACAATCACCACTGCGCCTGTCAGGACCACCGCCCACCAATTGATCACCCGCGACCGCGCCCACATGGTGTAATCAACTGCATAGGATGCGCCGATGAACTCCTCCCACGTCAGTGTGTTGCCTTGAATGCTGCGCGCATTCGTCTCTGTGATGACTCCGGGCATGATGACCTGGGCCCGCTTGTATGGGGTCCCCAGCAGATCCATTTCGAACCGTATCTTTTCCGCAAACTCCTTGACCTTGCCGCTCTCTGCGTCAAACACCTTCTGCACCAACGGCGTCTTAAGGATGTGCTGGAATATGACCGGGATCGTATCGAGCTGCACCTCGGTCAGCGCCTTGGCACAATGGACATACAGCGACTCCTTCGCTCCGGCAAGAATGCCGCGCGACAACCCCGGATCGTTCAGACGCGCCGCGCCCTCCGCGAAGATCAGGAAGAAAGCTTCAAACTTATTCCTGGAATCCCATTCCTCCGCACGGAGTGACGCCTTGCGAATACGGAGGCTGTCCTCCACTGAGGGATATGGCGCCTTCTCCAAATCATAATGGACCCATCCCGCGAGATCATCGGGGGAAATATACGCCGAGATCGGGACGGCCTGGAATTGATTGTAACACAGAATCGTCTCACGATAGCTGAACTCCGTGGTAAACCAGAGGAACCGTTTTGCACATTCCACGCGTACGTTCAGGCCTTTGTCACCCTTGCTGTTCAGCGCCTGTTGAAGCGCCGCCCCGTCCGCAAACACCTTCGCCGAAACGGAAGTCCAGGCGGTATCCTTACTCCTCCTCCGTATCACCGTCCATGTGGAATCGGTCGGGAAGAATGGACTGCCCTTGGTTACTTCTGCCGAGTCGCCACTGAACTGCACTTCCCGCTGGATCGAGCCGTCGGTGTGAACGGTGGTCGTCGTTTCAATTTCCAGGCACCCGCTCAGGGACATGGCGAGCGGGAGGAGGAACAGGCGGAGTGCGCTTCTCGTATTTGTCATGATTCATGCTCCTTCGATGTAGAAGCAGAACGCCGGTCTGGCAGTGGATTGCATGGATCCCACCAGGCGGGACAATGCTTCTGTATCTGCGTCAGAAACCCGGTTTTTCAAGAGAAACAACCTGGCATGAGCTTCACGTTCGCGCCATGAGTCCAGGGTATGATCCATGATGACGAAGTTCTCCTCACGGGGATCGCCACCGAGCCGGGCGAAGAGCGCCTCCCCCGGGGTCCCCTGGAGCGGGCGTGCATCGACGATGTACTCCACCTCCGGTGAGGGCCTGGCCGCCACGAGATGCGTTTGGCGCGCTTCAAGCCGGCGCATGTCTCCCAGGACCGAGAAGTACTGCCAAAGGAAGAGTGTGGTGATTGCGACGACAAATCCGGAGGCAGCCAACCGAAAGCCCGGAGTTGCGGCAAACGCAAACAGACGGTCCGGCATCCGCGTCACATCGGGATGCGACTCCGCCCTGGCTGTCGAAGGGATCCGGCTCAGGATCCGGCGTGTGAGGCCCGCGGGATCGGACGGGGCGAGCGGCATGGCGCGCAACCGTTGCATGAGGGCCGCCATCTCCACAAGCGACTCTCCCCAGGCAGCACACGAAGCACAGGCCGCCAGATGCCCGGCCAGGCGCTCCGTTTCACTCCCGGACAACTCTCCCTCCCGGTACAACAACATCAGCTTGTGAAACTTTCGGCAACCCATCACGTTCTCCCTCCCGAAGTCTTCGTGTCATGCAGTGCCATCCGGATGCGCCGGCGCGCGTGCCAGAGATTGGCTTTGACGGCCGACGCCGACAGGCCGGTCACCTGCCCGACCTCCTCCACGGAGAGATCCTGAAGATCCCGCAACGTGAATACCAGGCGCTGCGTGCGAGGCAGACGCTCGACGCAATCCCTGATCTGCGCAGAGAGTTGCTGGCGATCCAGCGCGTCCTCCGGCGAGGACGGATCCGCCGGCTCTCCTGCAGAGTCCCCCTCCTCATTTCGCACAAAGAGACGATGCCATCGCTTCTTTGACCGCAGTCGATCAATACTCATGCGCGTGACAATGGCATATAGCCAGGTCGTGAATCTTTGCTCGGGGTGATAGGCCCCGAAATTTTTCCAGACCCGCACAAACGAGTCCTGCACGATATCATCTGCTTCTCCGGGATCCCAGACGAGTCTCAAGGCAAGCGCATAGGCATAACCCTGGTACTGGCGCACGAGAGCACCAAACGCCTCGCGGTCTCCCGCCCTGAGCTTTTCATAGAATTCCGGTGCAAGCTGCTGATGAAGTGTATCCATTATGGAGGGGGCGGCCATCATGATAACAATGATACGCGCGGGAGAGGAAGAAGTAAAAAAGGAGCAAAAAAGCCGCCGGTGTGCCCACATTGCATGCCACCGGCAATCCCCCCAAGGGGAATGATGGTGACCGCCACGGCAACCGGCGGCTATGGAATGTTCATACAGGGCGCCCGGCGGGAGCATGTCCCGCCGGGTCCAACACTATTTCTGCACCAGCTCCACTCGCCGGTTCTTCGCCTTTCCCTCATCGGTTTGATTGGAAGCGACAGGACAATACGGACCGACACCTGCCGCTTTCAGGCGGGACGCTGCAACACCCTTTCCGACCAGGGCCTTGACAACGGCGTCGGCCCGGTCGGCGGACAGCTTCACGTTGGATTCCAGATTTCCCACGTTGTCCGTGTGGCCGACGACATAGAGCATCAACCCGGCATTCTGTTTCAGGAGTTTTGTTATCTCGTCGAGAGAAGGGTTCGATTCCGGTTTGACAACTGATTTGCCGGTATCAAAGTAGATGCCGTAGAGGGCAACCTTGCCGTTGGCGGCAATACTGGCGTTCAACGATGCGGCATCTGCAACGACATCCTGCGTCATCGGACGTGATTCGACCACCACAACCGAGTAGCTCCGGCCGTCATTGAACGCTTCAATGTGCACATACGTCACACCGCCGTTCTTTTCAACCTTCCCCTCGATCACACGCTCATCGTTTACCAAAACCTTCCCGCCGACCTTTTTCAGGGCATTCTCGTAGTTGCGCGCGATCTGCAGCATGCTCGCCTGCTTGGCCTGAGTTTTGGCGTAGTATTCCAGATGTGTAACCTTTCCTTCCCAATTCTGATCCTGGCCGGAAAGGTAGGGCGAAGTGTATTTGTCGAAGTCTTTGACATCGTAATCCGAAATATAATAGCCCGGCATGCGCGTGAACAGCGGATGGTCCTGGCTGCCCTTGACGTCAACCTCATTCTGTGAAAACCCGGCGGCACAGGCAACAACAACAGCACACAGACTCAATTGCAGTATGCGTAACATGGTGATCTCCGATGTGGATGAATTGTATCAACCCCGGACCTCAGGTTGCCAGAGCCCGGATTTTCCGCAACGCAGCTTTGGCCGAACGCTCCCCTTCCACAACAAATTGAGCGCTAGAGGAGAAATCGGCCCATCCGAATTTCTCCACGTGGGGATAGAGAGCGACCGCAGCGTGTTCAAGATTGTGCCGTGTAACCTGCATCCGCGATATGACACCGGCACGCAACATGACATCGATCGCGTTGCGCACCGGCTTCGAACCGGCAACATTTTTCGTCACGGTGACTGCCACGATGGGGAGCCGGGAGAGACTGGCTGCCGCATGCACGGGAACCGTGCTCGTGGGAGCGCCATCCACGAGCGTCCGTCCATTAAGGGTCACCGGCGAAACGATCCCGGGAATCGCGGAGCTTGCGGCCACCGCTCTCAGAATCCCACCGCTTCGGCAGATCACCTCATCCCCCGCATACAGGTCGCATGCCACGGCGGCAAACGGAATCTCACATTCTTCAATGCGCCCGTCTTCGAGGAGATGCGAAAGGAAATCAAGGAGAACGGCGGAATCTACGATGCCGGTCGACCACGCCGACTTCAGCAGACCGTATCCCCGCTTCATCCTGCCGTAGAGCGCGGCCGTCGTCCCCACCCCGTCGGGCGAAGATTCATGGGCAAAACCATCCATGAGGATGCGACGGAACGGCCGGCTTTGAATGAGCCGCGTTACGCGTTCTTCAACTTTCGCGGCATTGGGTTCCTGCGCATACATGCCGCCGATGATGGCACCCATGCTGGTACCCACGATCAANNCCACGGGCTCCGCCTCCGCCCAGAACAAGAGTGAAGTCCCCTTTCCGCTGCTGTATACGTATCATTGGTTCAGCTCGTCTGCTCGTGCAACATGACAATCGTCCCGGACATCGGCGCAGCGTTGTCCGCCGCGCGGCGCCGGGTCATGGAATCACACATAACCTGCATCGTGAAAGCCGTCAGAAAGAACAGAGAGGAATGCCGTCAGCGCGGCACAACGGGCGGCCCGCCCCGCACCGCGCGGCGTCCCGCTGTCGGAACCGGCGGTGCACACGCCGTTACGCCTGCCGAATCTTTGCGTCCGGATTGTACCCCTTCTCACCGATCGGCTGGAGAGCCTCCAGCCAGATCTGCTCCAGAAGTGTCAACTCATCCTTCACATCGAAATCCGCATCGTCCTTGACCTTGACCTCTTCCAGGATTTCAAACACGAACGCATCCGGCCCGTATTCGTTCCAGTCTTTTTGCAGCGCCGCCACCCGGTGACTCCCCATCCGTAATTCGAACAGGTGGCGGTTCAGGGCTCCCTCAAGGTTCAGGCTACTCCCGAGGAACATCTTGCCGTTCCGCGTGTTCTTCACCTGAAAAACCCCCGCTGGTTTCTTCCGTTCTTTGTATTCCCGCTTGATCTCCTGCCGCGTCTTCATACCGTCCTCGATATATTCTTGCATCACGCTTCCGGTTATTCTTCCTTCCGCACCACGACATTGCGCCTGACGGCCATGGAGGGCAGATCAACGCAGGTGCCTTCAATCATCTTCCCATCCACCGCATATGACCAGAGGATGTGCACCCTGCCATTCCGGAACTCGCATTGCCACCGGTGACGTGTCGTATCGAAGCCCAGTGCGATGGTGTACATTTCCCGGGACTCATGATCTGTGACTTCGCTTGCCTTCAGGCTGACCGTATCACCTGCGGTGTGCGTATCACGAATCTCGTAATACACTACTTCATCGTGGCACCCCTCATTCCCCGGAATCTTCGCACAAAGGGAGATCCCCCGCCAGTTACCGAGTATGGTTGACTTTTCCCCGTGCGTGCCGGCAACCCCGCCGTTTGCGCACAGGAGGCAGAACACCAGCACAAATGCCGTCCCAACAATCTTCTGCCAGCAAAAGGCTCGGATCAAAATTGTTGGGACGTGCACTGTGTCCCTTTGTTTATAGGAGAAGCTTGTTGTAGGGCCACTAGTCCGGCACAGGAGAAACACTTCGCCATCTGGACCTTTTCGTAAGAGGTGGAAATTAGATCGCACCGCAGGCCTCCGCTCACGCGTCCTCGCCAAACCCGGTAAAATAGGAAAGAACCCTGGCATGCGACCCGGGCCGGGTATAAACGTCAGTACGGCGGGTTTCAATGACATTGGCGATGACAGCAGCAACCTCCTCGGCGCTTTGCGAATCGGGGAATTGACGCGAATCCGCGCCGCCATGGATGGCATTGAGCCCGAATTCCGTCCGTACGACGCCCGGGGACACCAGGGAAAACACGATGCCCGGATGCGACTGCCTGAATTCCTCACGGAAATTCGCGGTGAGCGCATTCAGAAAATGTTTCGCTCCGTTGTACGCCGACCGCTGCGTGGCGAAGGGAATGCGGCCGAGCATGGACGACACGTTGATGATCTGACCTGCATTCCGCTCCTTGAAATGCGGCAGCACTTCCTGGATGCCGTACAGGGTGCTCTTCACGTTCACACGCATGATGTCATCAATATCTTCGTCGGTCAGCTCCGAGGGAGCCCGTGTGATGCCCCGTCCGACATTGTTCACCCAGACATCGACCCGGCCGAACAGGCTGATCGTATCGTCGACCACCCGCCGCACATCCTCGCGCCGCGTCATGTCAGCAACGATCACGTGCGCGTCTTTCCCGCACCGCGCGGCAACTGCACGCAGCACATCCCCCCTTCGTGCCACCAGAACCACCCGCGCGCCTTTGCCGGCGAGAAGCACGGCGGCCGCCGCACCGATCCCGCTGCTTGCACCGGTAATCACCACGACCTTCCCCTGCATACGTGCTCCTTTCGTTATGAACCCGCGTTCCTGTCAGTACCTGATGTGTTCTTCGTCCGTTCGAGCCGGGCGAGCGGCTTGATGTGCCGCCCGGCTGCGGAGTCGTTAATAAGCAGAGCCAGCCGTTTCTGCCGCGTCTCTTCCTTCCTAGCGCTGACGATCCACCACCCCGCGGCCTTCCGGTACGATGGCGTCTGCGCACTGAAGAACGACCACGCGGCAGGGTGCTCCTTTATCTTCGCCTCATATGGAGGCTCGAGACGATCCCGGCGCTGCTCGTAGGAGTAGATGCCGGATCTGTTTTCCCGCCGGTGCCGGAATGCTTCCCTACCTTCCGGACGCATACGCCCTGCGCGCTGGAGGGTCCGCACACGGCGGATGTTGACTGCGCTCCAGATGCTGGTGCGTTTCCTCGGTGTGAAACGGATCGTGTATCTCTCCCCGTCCACGCTCTTCCGAATCCCGTCGATCCAGCCGACGCACAACGCTTCATCGACGGATTCTGACCACGTGACGCTCGGCTTGCCCGTTCCCTTCTTGTAATACCCGACCAGCAGGACCTGTGCCGTGGCATGATGAGCGGCAAACCACCGCTTCAGCTCCGCAGCTGACGGGAAATACACGGCGGCTGAGCGCGGATCAGCGGGGCGCCGGCCTGATGCGCCGCCGCTATTGTTTCTTGAAATACGGGGTGCCGTTTTCCACCTCGGTCAACTGGGGCTGCATCTTGTTCCATACCGTGAGTATGCTCGCGCCATCCTTGATCAACGCGAAGAGGCTGTCCCCTTCCGCATATTGATCGAACTGATTCCCCTCATCCCTATTGTGTCCATAGAGTAAAGGAAACGACTATTTCCTTCCGGTGCAACCCCGCCCCCCCTATGGACGGACAACCCCGCCCATATGGCTCCCAACGGATCTCGCCCCGATCGACCCGGACCTGGAACAACAAAAAACCTCTCCTTTAACAGAAAAGGAGAGGTAAGAATACCGTGCCGTTGGGCCGGGCCAAATGGTGACGGAGTATGCCGTGTCCCTCCAGCGTCACCGGAATGCAACGTATCATGCGGTGGCTTTTTCCACCTCTGGGATCCCCAGCTCGCTTGCGCGCACATGCTGCCCTGCTGCTTCTTCGAAGAGATCCTCCTCGATCTTTGCTTTTCTCGTGAACCGTGAAAGCAGGGTATACAGCACCGGGACCAGCACAAGTGTCAGGAACGTCGAGAAGAGCACACCTCCCACCACGGCAAGACCAAGGGGGCGGCGTGATTCGCCTCCTGCGCCGAGGCCAAGCGCGATGGGCAGGACTCCGAACACCGTCGAGAATGATGTCATCAGGATCGGCCGGAGCCGTATGGTCGCAGCCTCGACCACCGCATCGACAACGCTCTTGCCTTGCGCGCGCAACTGATTCGAGAACTCCACGATAAGGATGGAGTTCTTCGTCACGAGCCCCACGAGCATGATGAGGCCGATCTGCGAATAGATATTGAGCGTCTCCCGGAACAGGAACAGCGTCAGCAGGGCGCCGAATACGGCGAGCGGAACCGCCAGGAGTATGGTGAACGGATGCACGAAGCTCTCGAACTGGGCGGCGAGCACCATGTAGACGAAGATCATCGCGAGGCCGATGNNGCGAGGACGAACATAAAATAGAGGCTCGAGCTGGACGACTTGTACTCCAGCGACTGGCCCGCAAAATCCCGCTTGACGCCCGCGGGGAGCTTTTCCGCCGATACCCGGTCCAGGTCATCCAGCGCCCGGCCGAGACTCACACCCGGCGCGAGCTGCGCGGTGACGGTCGCGGAACGCACACGGTTGTAATGATTGAGCTCCTTGGGTGCGAGCGTTTCGTCAACGCGGACGACGTT
>PMCM01000073.1 GCA_003154155.1 Ignavibacteriota bacterium
CCGGACGTCAATGCCGTGCTTGCCCACATGAAGGCGTTTTCCGCAGACGTACGGGGCGGATCGTGGAAGGGACATGCCGGCGAGAGGATCACCGATGTCGTGAATATCGGCATCGGCGGGTCCGACCTCGGTCCCGTCATGGTGACGGAAGCGCTGCGGCACTACATGTCGCCCGCGTTGCGCGTCCATTTCGTGTCGAATGTCGACGGTACGCATATCGCCGAGACGTTCAAACGCGTGCATGCGGCGACGACCCTCTTCGTTATCGCGTCAAAAACGTTTACCACGCAGGAAACCCTCACCAACGCCCTCACCGCGAAGGAGTGGTTNNCTCTGGTCGGCGATCGGGCTGTCCATTGCGCTCGCAGTGGGGATGGACAGGTTTGAAGAGCTTCTGGATGGTGGGCATGCGATGGATGAGCATTTCCGCACCGCGCCGCTGGAACGGAACATCCCCGCCCTGCTTGCGATGATCGGTGTCTGGTACACGAATTTCTTCGGCGCGACGAGCCATGCCATCCTGCCGTACGACCAGTATCTCCACCGGTTCCCGGCGTATCTGCAGCAGGCCGACATGGAGAGCAACGGCAAACGTGTGAACCGTGACGGCGCCGTCGTCGACTATGCCACCGGTCCGGTGATCTGGGGAGAGCCGGGCACAAACGGGCAGCACGCCTTCTTCCAGCTGTTGCATCAGGGCACGCAGTTGATACCGGCGGACTTCCTCGCCCCCGTTATCAGCCAGAATCCTATCGGGCATCATCATGCGATCCTGCTCGCGAATGTTCTTGCCCAGACCGAGGCGCTCATGCGCGGCAAGACCGCCGAAGAGGCGCGGGAGGAACTCCAGCGGGCCGGCATGCAGGGACCCGCACTTGAGCGTCTCCTCCCGCACAAGGTGTTCCCCGGAAACCGGCCGACAACGACCATCATGTTCGCCAGGCTCACGCCGCGGGTGCTCGGCTCCCTCATCGCGATGTACGAGCACAAGATATTTGTGCAGGGGATCATCTGGGGCGTCAATTCCTTCGACCAGTGGGGGGTGGAGCTGGGCAAGCAGCTGGCGAAGACCATCCTTGACGACATGGGGTCGGCGGCAGCACCCGCCGGGCACGATGCGTCGACACGGGGATTAATGGCTTTTGTCCGGTCGCAGCAGTCCGGGTAGTGCCGTTCATCCGAGTAAGACCCTTTGGGACGAGCCTGCCTGCCGCCAGGCACTCTGCCCCCTTGTGCACAGGATCGTTATTATAGAAGGGCCATAGATTGAAAGTCATCTGATTTTTCCTTTTTTTGATGTGAAGGTGTTGTCACTCATTCCCATTTTCCCTGGACCCGAAAACGTGCCTGCCACTTCCCCGGTTATTGTTCGCGACCCCAGCCAATCCGCACTGGACGCCCAGTGCATTACCACGATGCGCTGCCTTTCCATTGACGCCATTCAGAAGGCCAATTCGGGCCATCCGGGCATGCCCATGGGCATGGCCCCTTCGGCATACACGCTCTGGACGAAGCATTTGCGGCACAATCCTGCAGATCCGAAGTGGACTAACAGAGACCGTTTTGTGCTGTCGGCGGGGCACGGCTGCATGCTCCTGTACGGGCTGCTTCATCTGACGGGGTACGACGTTTCGCTGGAGGATCTCAAGAGTTTCCGGCAGTGGGGGAGCAAGACGCCCGGGCATCCGGAATACGGACACACGCCCGGCGTTGAGGCGACCACGGGTCCGCTCGGGCAGGGCATTGCAACGGCTGTAGGCATGGCGATCGCCGAGCGGTACCTTGCCGCCTATTTCAATCGCGAGTCGTTTCCCGTTGTCGATTACCGCATCTACGTGATTGCGGGAGACGGATGTCTCATGGAGGGGATCTCCTCCGAGGCCTCCTCGCTCGCCGGTCATCTGGGGTTGAACAACCTCATCGTGCTCTACGACGACAACCATATTACCATCGACGGTTCGACGTCGCTCTCCTTTAGTGAGGATGTCGGGAAGAGGTACGAGGCATACGGATGGTTTGTCCAGACCGTGGGAGGAGACGGCAACGACATCACAGCGATCGACAGGGCGATTGTTGCGGCGAAGGCGGAGACCGGGCGTCCGTGTCTGATCAAGATCCGTACGCACATCGGGTTCGGGAGTCCGCACAAGCAGGACACCGCCGAAGCGCACGGGAGCGCGTTGGGGGCTGATGAAGTGGCGTTGACGAAGCAGTGCTACGGGTGGGATCCCGCGTTGAAGTTTCACATTCCGGCGGATGTTCTGGCGCATTTCCGTCAGGCGCAGGTACGGGGTGCCGAGGGGGAGGCGGGGTGGCAGGCGATGTTTGCGCGGTACGCGGAGGCGTATCCGGCCCAGGCTGCGGAGTTCCGGCGGGCTGCGGAGCGAAAGCTGCCGGAGCAGTGGGTTGACATGTGGCGTGAGGCGGTGCCGAAGTTTGATCCGGCCGTTGCGATGGCCACGAGAGAAGCGCAAGGGAAAGTGCTGGATGCATTGATGCCGAAGCTGCCCCTGGTGATCGGCGGGTCCGCTGATTTGACGCCGTCGAACAACACGCGGTTCAAGGGTGTTACGGACTTCACCCGCGCGAATCCGGGCGGGCGGTACATCCGGTTCGGCGTGCGAGAGCACGCGATGGGGGCCATTCTGAACGGCATAGCGCTGAGCGACCTGTTGATTCCGTACGGCGCCACGTTTTTTGTCTTCCTGGATTACATGCGGGGTGCGGTGCGGCTGGCCGCGCTGTCGCGATACCCGGTGATTTTCGATTACACGCATGACAGCATCGGTCTGGGGGAAGACGGCCCCACGCACCAGGCGGTGGAGCATTTTGCGTCGCTGCGTGCGATGCCGGGGATGATCGTGCTGCGGCCGGCCGATGCGACAGAAACCGCTGCCGCCTGGAAGTTCGCCCTCGAGCACCGGAGCGGGCCGGTGGCCCTCGCGTTGACACGGCAGAAGGTGCCGGTGATCGATCGCACGATGACTGCTTCGGCCGACAATCTGGAGCGGGGCGCGTACATACTGACCAGTGCGGCGGATCCCCAGGTGATTCTGATCGGCACCGGCTCCGAGGTCAGCCTTGCGATGAAGGCGGCCGAACGGCTTGCCGCCGAGCAGATCAGGGCCCGCGTGGTCAGCATGCCCTCCTGGGAGTTGTTCGAGCGGCAGTCGCAGGAGTACCGTGACATCGTTCTGCCTCCAGGCATCGGCGCCCGGGTGGCGGTTGAGGCGGGCGTACGGATGGGCTGGGATCGGTACATCGGTCCCCGCGGTGAGTTTGTAGGCATGTCGTCATTCGGCGCGTCAGCGCCTGTTGAAGCGGTGTATCCGGGATTCGGGATCACCGTCGACGCCGTCGTGAACGCAGCGAAGAGGAGTATGGCATGAAGGTCGCAATCGCCGGCGATCACGCCGGGTTTCGCTTGAAGCAATTCCTGCTCGAGCAATTGCAGGCGGACGGGGTGGAGATGCTGGATCTTGGGGCGTTTGACGAGGTGCCCTCGGATTATCCGGATTTTGCCCGGGCGGCGGGAGCCGCCCTCACCGCCGGACACGTACAGCGCGCGCTGCTGGTTTGCGGCAGCGGCGTGGGTGCAAGCGTCGCGGCGAACAAGATCAAAGGGGTCCGGGCGGGACTTTGTCACGACACATATTCCGCGCATCAGGGAGTGGAGCATGATGACATGAACGTGCTCTGCCTCGGATCGCGGGTTATCGGTACTCATCTCGCACTGGAGATTGCGCGGGCGTTTCTGGGGGCGAGTTTTTCCTATGATGATCGCCACATACGCCGCGTGCAGAAAGTGCTCGAGATGGAGCGCATGCAGCGGTAGGTGAAGGGTGAGGACGCATGAACCGTTTACATCAGCTCGAACATCTGGGTCAGAGCATCTGGTATGACAACATGAGCCGTTCCCTGCTGACGGGGGGCGGTCTCCGGCGGATGGTGGAGGAGGGGCTGTTGGGAGTGACTTCCAATCCGACCATCTTCGACAAAGCCATCTCCGGCAGCACCGACTACGATGCGCAGATCGCCAGGCTCGTGCAGGCGAACCCGCTCGTCAGCGCGCCGCAGATGATCCAGGCGCTCATGACGGACGATATCCGCACGGCGGCCGACATCCTGCTGCCCGTGTACGAGCGCACGCAGGGACGGGACGGGTACATCAGTATTGAGGTTACGCCGAGCAAGGCACACGACGAAGCCGCCTCGGTGGCGGAGGCACGCGAGCTCTGGGCGCTGNNGCGGAAGCGTACATGGCCGGGCTGGAGCGGCGGCTGCAGGCCGGGCATGAATTAGAGCAGGTGGCGTCGGTGGCAAGCGTGTTCGTCAGCCGCATCGACACCATGGTGGATGCGCGGCTGGAGGAATGCCGGAAGCGCGGGTCGAACGCCGTCGATATCGGCAGGTTGCAGGGGAAAGCCGCAGTGGCGAACAGCAAGATGGTCTATCAGGCGTTCAAAGAGATGTTCTCCTCTCCGCGGTTCGCCTCGCTGCAGAAATACGGCGCTGCTCTCCAGCGCCCCCTTTGGGGAAGCACGGGCACCAAGAATCCGGCATACAGCGACCTGCACTATGTCGAGCCGCTCATCGGGCCGTTCACCGTCAACACCGTGCCTCCTGCAACGTACGATGCCATCCTCGATCATTGCAGCCCGGTCCTGACCCTCGAAGCCGAGCTCGAGTCGGCCGCGCTGGTCTTTTCGTCGCTGGAGGATCAGGGGATCCACATGAGCGAAGTGCTGGAGCGTCTGGAAGCCGACGGTGTTGCAGCGTTTGAGAAATCGTTCGACGGCCTGCAGAAGAACCTGGCGGAAAAGATCAAGGCGATGTCGGGTAGCGGGCAGAAGGCGCGGACATGAGCCGGGCGCCCCATGCGAAGGGTTCCCCGGCACTGCGTGTCCTGGGTATTGATGTCGGCGGGAGCGGCGTCAAGGGTGCGATCGTTGACACCGTCACGGGACGTTTTGTCGGCGAGCGGTTCCGGATTGCGACGCCCGATCCTGCCACGCCCAAGGCCATGGCCCGCGTGGTTGCACGCATCGTGAAGCATTTTGCCTGGGAGGGTCCCGTGGGTTGCGGGATGCCCGGGCCGATCAAAGACGGACGGGTGCTGGCGCTCGCGAACCTGGACAAATCGTGGATCGGCGTTCGCGCATGTGAGATTTACAGCGAGGCGTGCGGGTGTCCGGTCACCGTGCTCAACGATGCGGATGCGGCGGGGCTGGCGGAGATGCGTTTCGGTGCGGGCCGGGATCTGACGGGGGTTGTGGTGATTACGACGCTGGGCACCGGGGTGGGCTCGGCGGTCTTCGTGAACGGCATGCTGGTGCCTAACACCGAATTCGGGCAGATGCAGATCAACGGGAAGCGTGCGGAAGAGCGGGCGGCCGCCCGGATCCGCAAGGAGCGGGGTCTGAGCTGGAAGCAGTGGGCGAAGTATCTGGATGAGTATCTGCGGGCGGTGGAGAATGTTCTCTGGCCCGATGCGTTTATCATCGGGGGCGGGGTGAGCAAGAAGTCCGGCAAGTTTCTGCCCCTGCTCACGGTGCGCACGCCGGTCGTTGCCGCGTCGATGCGGAATGAGGCCGGCATTGTCGGTGCCGCCCTCGGTGCCGCGTGCGGCGATCAGCCCGCCGGGGAAACCCCGGCCATCATGAAGCCGCGGAAAGCTCAGAACCGGCGCTAGGCATTTGGGGAGACGCTACGGCGGTGGCAGAACGGACCACATTCCTGCTGCGACTTTTCGTCAGCGGCCACACGGCGTCGACGGACGCGATCATCGCGGCATTGCGGGAAACATGCGGGCGCGATTTGCGTATTGACTACGAGCTGGAAGTGGTCGATCTGCTTGTGACGCCTGAGGCGGCGGAACAGCACGACATCGTCGTCACGCCGACACTTGTGCGCGCATTTCCCCTGCCTGCATGCCGGAAATCGGGGGACGTTGCCACCCGCGAAACACTGCTGGAGTTGCTGCATAGTTCCTGAAACTCACACCTGGGACGGGTTGTGACGTGAACACTGCGCATGGAATCCGATGTCTCGGGACAACACTGGCATTGCTGATGTTTGCCCGTACGCTTCCTGCCCAGGTACCCCAGCTCTATGACGAATGGCGCTGGGTCCGGTTTGACCTCACGTCCGGCCTTCCCTCCCTTCAGATTATCAACATCATCGATCCCGTATCCGGCGACCCGTGGATACACACGGCCAATGGCGTTGCCTGGTACGACGGTTTCCGCTGGCAGGGGGTGACGATCGATTCCGTGTCGCAAGCGGAGATCGGCCGGGGGACTGTCAGCGAGGATTCCGGCGGCGTCCTGTTCGTTCTTCCGCCGCATCTGTACCGTGTCACGTGGCGCGGGGGGAAGCTGTTGGTTCCACGCTGGCACGGCGCGCCGCTGATGGTGCGAAGGGCGCTCGCGCTGCCCGACCGCTCGTTGATACTCCAGAGCGACTCCGCGCTCTTCCTCTACAGACACGACTCCACATCTCTTCTCCCGTCCCCCTTCCAGCACCGCCTGGTCCACATGCCCGATTCTCCTTTCGGCATCATCCAGACCAACAACGGCGCGATCTGGTTGAATGCCCCCACCGGACTGTACCGCTGGGTGGATACCCAATGGCGGCTCTGGTACCGTCCATCCGGCGACGACTATCTGACCGTCCAATCGATTGCCGAGAGTCCGAGCGGCGACGGTGCAATGACCGCGCGGTTGGCTGTTCAGCAAATGCGGCTCACCTGGGCGCGTAACGGAGTTGTCCGGGCGGAAACCACCGACCCGGGCGCCGCGGCGACCTCCATGGATATCGCGCCGAACGGAACGATTCTGGCCACCTCCACATCCGGCGTGCTCTCCACGCTCACCGGATCCGGCTGGCAGCAGGTTGATCCATGTCCCATCCAGATGATCAACGTTGCGATACTGAAGTTCCGTGCCAACGGCGATCTCTGGGTCGGCAAAGAAGGGGGGCTTCAGCTCTGTGCCGTGTCTTCCCAACGATGGACCGTCCTGAAGAGCACGTTCCCGCCGGAAACACGATCGGTGAATGAACTTCTTCTTGACGCAGACAGCACGCTCTGGGTGGGGACGACGGACGGTATTGTAAAGTTCTTCCGCGGCAAGCCGCCTGTCCGGATTGACAAGATCGACGGGGTGCATCTCGGCGTGGTCACGGCACTGGAACAGGACGGCGATGGCAATATCTGGGTGGGGAGCGGTGCAAATTTCGAGGGCGCTTTTCGCTGGGATGGAAAGCAGTGGAGGCACTACGGCGACGCTGACGGCCTCCACGCGTACCGCATCCATCGCATCAAACGGGATCGGAGCGGCCGGCCGTGGTTCCTGTGCATCAGCCCGCTTCCGCCCGGGGTGAAGCCGCAGACCGAACCCGGGGCATTCGTCCTGGACCACGGGAAGTTTGCGCATTTCGGTGATGTGGACGGGCTCCTCGACAACCGAGTCTACACGTTTGCAGAAGACTCAAGTGGTGCTTACTGGTTTGGGACGATGACCGGACTGACCCGGTTCAAGGACGGCCGCTGGAAGCACTGGACATCCCGCGAGGGATTGATGGGCGAAAGGATTTTCACGCTCGCCGTTGATCGCGCCGGACGGGTCTGGTTCGGGCAGCAAAGCGACGGCCTGGGCTACATGGATGAAAGCGATCAGCCGCACTATGTGACACCGTTTGAAGGGCTGACCAGCAGAACGGTCTGGGAAGTCGAGGCCGGGCCAGACGGCAAGCTCTGGGTGGCCACACGGGACGGGCTGTTTGTCAATAACCGTGGCACGTGGGCGCTTATCGGGACGGCGGAAGGTCTGCCCAATCCTTATCTCTGGCCGTTGTGTGTGACGCCCGACCGGATTTATGTCGGAACGACCGGGTCCGGCGTCGCGGTGTTGCAGTATCCGATTCTCGAATTGCTGCCGCCGCGCGTGCAGATTGCCGACCCGGTTGTGCGCGGTTCTTCCTGCGCCGTTTCCTGGGAGGTGGAGGCACCGTGGGAGCTGGTTCCCTCGGTCAACGTCAAGACGCGCTACCGGATGGACGACCAATCCTGGTCGGAATGGTCGGAGCTGCGCACCGTCAGTCTGACGGGCATCGGCACCGGTGTACACAGGTTTACCGTGCAGTCCAAGGGCATCATCGGCCAGGTTTCCCGCGTCCCGCAAAACATCGAGATCGAAATCCAGCCGCCGCTCTACCTCCGGCCCGTTTTTTACGGTCCGGCCGCATTCCTCATCGTACTCATTGTAGCGGCGTTGGTCTATTCGGTTCATCGCAAACGCGAATACGACCGGACGCTCCGGGAACAGGATGCCCGTTTCCGCGCCGTTGTGGAGCACCAGATCGAATTGATTCTCCGGCTGCTGCCCGACGGGACGGTCTCGTTCGTGAATGAAACGGTCTGCCGGTTGCTGGCGCGGGCGCGCAACGAACTTGTCGGGCGGAACATCGCCGACGTGCTGTCGGGCAGCGCCGCCCTGATGTTCCGCCAGCTGCTCGACGCAGCAGAGAACGGCCGGACGGTGGAGATGGACGGCGAGATGCCGTCGCCGCAGGGGGAGACCCGCTGGCTGCGTTGGACGTCCAGTCTCATCCCTGGAGACAGCACACAGATCGCGGAGATCCAGGTGATCGGCCATGATATCACCGATCGCAAAGCTGCCGAAGAAAACCTCGTGCGGAGCGAGGAACGGTACCGGATCATTGCGGAGCAGACCGGTCAGCTCATTTACGATTATGATATCCCCAGCGGAGGGATTCTGTGGTATGGCGCCATCAGCGACGTGACGGG
>PMCM01000191.1 GCA_003154155.1 Ignavibacteriota bacterium
GATGCGCAGCAGCGGTCACTGGAAGAGCTCTTGCCGGCCCATTTCCATCGCACGGCCCATGTGATTGCACCGGACATGCGTGTCAAGATCCAGGCCACCTGCCAGCGCTACGTGGATCACTCCATCTCGTCCACCGTCAATCTCCCGGAAGACATTGAGCCGGAAGTGATTTCCCGCATCTACCTGCAGGCGTGGAAGCACGGATTGAAGGGCATCACCGTCTACCGCGACGGNNTGGCCTACGAGCTGGGCTGCAAGGGCATCACCGTGTACCGCGACGGGAGCAGATATCCCATTCTGAGCGTCGACGGCAAAGGCACACCGTTCCAGGAGTCGAAGAACAAACGATTCCGCATCAGGCTTCCTCAGACCGGCGAGAAAGACGACGTTCGCGAGGTGGAGGTCGGCGGTGATGAGATCGTGCGGCTGCCCAATGGCAGGCTCACAACGGTGTATCATTTGTTGCGGCGTAAAGAGCCGCATCAAGACGGGGCCTCCGAAGCGGCATCCACGCTTGTCAGACCGAACTGACGGCGTGAGCCGGGGAGCTGCAGGCTGTACATTCCCCCTGTGATCCGGCAGCGGACCGGGGGGCGCTGGAATACGCGAATCGGCATTCTCACCAGGAGCACACAATGATCGTTCTGCAGGCAATACCTTCAGATATTGAAGAAGTCAAACGGGAAAAAGCGCTGATCCCTGCACAGGAAACGGGCGAAACGCTGGTGAGCGCACGGCCCGATGTGACGGAGGCACGGGTATATCGGTTGCGCAGCGGATTTGTCAATAACAGCGTCTTCATCACTCTGGGGTACGTCCGCGAAAACGGCCGCAATCGTCCGATCGAGATTTTCATCAACAGCAAGGATCTCACGCGCGCTGCCGAATACGCCGTGCTCACGCGGCTTATTTCCGCCATTTTCCGGAAATCCACGGATCCCACGTTCATCCTTGAAGAACTCCGGGGGATTTATGATCCCAACGGAGGATACTTCAAAGACGGCAAATACATCCATTCGTTTTATGCGGAGATCGCCAAGGTGATCGAGCAGTTCTTCGAAGACATCGGCGTGACGACGGCACGCGCAATCCACCCTGCCACGGCGACGGTCGAAGTGCGCGGCACGGATGGAGGAGGCAGCACATTCAAAATATGTCCGAAGTGCGGCGACCGCTCGGTCAAGATCGAGAATGGGTGCATGTCGTGCGTGAATGCGGAGTGCGGGTACAGTAAATGTGACGATTGAACAGCGGGGTCTGGGAGTTGGGGGTCGGGTCTTGGGAAACTTTATTTAGCCGCGCAGCAAGTTTTTCCGCATTGGTGGGTCCTACCTATAGAGGCCAGTCCACGATACTACAGCTTAGGGCGACCATGAACTCCGCCGACGATGCAGAGCTTGTCAACAGAAGCTGGAAGGGGGACAAGACTGCATTTTCGCAGCTGTACGGGAAGTATCGGCGGCGTATGCCGTCGTCGGTCATACGTATGGAAGCCTCTCGGCGTGCATCTCAGAAAGGGCAAAAAGGGACATGTGGGTCGGCAGCCCTGATGCGAAAGTGGAAATGTCGCACTCGATTATTGACGATGCCGGGGATATGGCATACCTCGTGGTCAAAACCCGGCCTGCGGCGGGAAAAGAGGAACGGTATCATACGGTGGTTTTTATGAAATCGGCCAAGGGGACCTGGACCATTTCTGCCTGGCATGCCGGGTCGTAGTGGGGGAAAGTCGGATGTGAGCGCTGCATCCAGCAGGAGCGACGAATGTCGCTCCCGCTGTTTTGGGACTGTGTCTGCAAACCGCACATCTTGAGCTGTTTGGACAACGGAACCCCAGAGTCCTCGTTATTCCCACAGTATTTTCCCATTTCTCGGAATTCTTCGCCCCCACCTCCAATATTTCGCAGGATTTGCGTATATTTCTGGCATGCAATTCGCAATACCACATCGGATGTTCGGACTGCATATCCGCTTGTTAATTTTGCATTCTAAGGAATAACGATGAAACGTAAAATGGTGACTATCGACGGCAATGAAGCGGCAGCATATGTAGCCCATAAGCTGAACGAGGTCATTGCCATATACCCCATTACCCCATCATCCAACATGGGGGAGTGGGCGGATGAGTGGTCCTCGCAGGGGCGGAAAAACCTCTGGGGGACAGTGCCGTCAGTGACCGAGATGCAGAGCGAAGGTGGTGCGGCGGGAGCCGTGCACGGCGCGCTCCAGACCGGCGCGCTGTCAACGACCTTTACCGCATCACAGGGTCTGCTGCTGATGATTCCCAACATGTTCAGGATCGCCGGTGAGCTCACCTCGACCGTGTTCCATGTGTCAGCCCGCGCGCTGGCAACGTCGACCCTCTCCATCTTTGGCGATCACAGCGACGTCATGGCCACACGCAGCACGGGGTGGGCGCTGCTCGCCTCCAATTCGGTCCAGGAAGTCATGGATATGGCGCTGATTGCGCAGGCCGCGACGCTGGAATCGCGCGTGCCGTTCATGCATTTCTTCGACGGGTTCCGGACCTCGCACGAGGTGCAGAAGATCGAACAGCTGGCGGATGAAGATATGCGCGCGCTGATCGACGACAAGCTGGTCCTGGCGCACCGTTCCCGTGCTCTCTCACCCGAGCACCCGGTGCTGCGCGGCTCCGCACAAAACCCGGATGTCTACTTCCAGTCGCGCGAGACCGGCAACCCGTTCTATGCCGCTTGTCCGGACATTGTCCAAAAAGCGATGGATAAATTCGCCGCCGTCGTCGGCCGCAAATACAAGCTGTTTGACTATGTCGGATCGCCGACTGCGGAACGTGTCATTGTCCTCATGGGGTCGGGTGCCGAAGCAGCCCGGGAAGCCGTCGAATACCTGAACGCACGCGGCGCTAACGTCGGGATCGTCATCGTCCACCTCTACCGCCCGTTCTCCATCAAACATTTCGTCGGTGCGTTGCCAGCCACGGTAAAACACGTTGCGGTGCTGGATCGGACGAAGGAGCCGGGGGCAGCCGCGGAACCCATGTTTCTCGATGTCGTCATGGCCCTCAATGAATCCATCATGAACGGGGACGGGCCGCTGAAGACCATGCCCCGCGTGATCGGCGGCCGGTACGGCCTTGCCTCGAAGGAGTTCACGCCGTCGATGGTCAAGTCGGTCTTCGACGAGCTGGCGAAG
>PMCM01000225.1 GCA_003154155.1 Ignavibacteriota bacterium
GTCACCGTCGAGATCGATCACCGCACCTATGGCGTTGATGCCGTAGGCAGGGCTTTTCCAGACACGGCGTCCCATTCCGTCGGTCCGGACAACGCATCCTCCATAGCAAAAGAGCAGATCCGTGCGCCCTCCCGCCGACGATACGGGAAAGCACTCGTTCTCCGATCCGCCAAGCTCAAACGACCATCGCAGTGCGGGCCGGACAATGCGTCCGGGCAGCCCGGCCCTCCCGGTCAGCGTGCGGTCACGCCGGTATTGATGCCACTCGCCGGACGGCACATCGTGGCATTCGGGAAATGGACTGGCCTTGGCCATGCTTCACCATGTCAGAGGTTGAGGACGTCCGGTTCGAATAGCTTCGAACGCATTGAGGATCAGGAGGGTTGCGCGAAGACCATCGACATGGGTGATCGGAGGTGGAGTCTTCTGGCGCAACGACCGGATGAAATCGGCATTTTCCTCGGCGAAGCCGTACTCCTCCGGATCCACCGTTTCCTGAACATGTTCTCCGTCAAAGAGGGTGACGGTCTTCAGTCTGTTCCTGAGGTGCGCCGTTCTCCGGCCGTCGGTAAGCTGAAAGGAGAATTTCGACACAAACGGTGTCTGGCCCGAATCTCCCTGGACTACGGATGCAATTGTCCCGTTGGCAAAACCGATGGTAGCAACGATGTTGTCGAAGATCTGCACCCCGGGATGGGTGTAGTTGCCCCCCTCTGCGAAAATGCGCACGGGCGGGGAACCGTTGAGGTGGCAGACCAGGTCCATCGTATGACAGCCCTGCGAGAGGATGTTGCCTCCACCCTTCCGGGGATCATTTGCCCAGAAGTCATCCGGCCAGCGTGCGTCGAGCATTTGGCCCACGGTGACGAGAGGCGCAGGGATGAAAGCCCGCGCACGCGCGACAGAAGGATAATAGCGCATTTTGAAACCCGTCATGAACGTAATGCCGTGCTTTTCCACGGCATTGCCCACGGCGTAGCATTCCTCCAGAGTCAGCGCCAGCGGCTTTTCCATCATGACATGCTTGCGTGCTTCCGCAGCGCGAATGGCCAGCATGCTATGCGTGTCGTGATGCGTACAGATATACACGGCGTCGACGTCGTCATCGCGCAGGGCACGTTCCGGATCTGTCGTGGCATACGTGCCGTGGAACTGGTCGCACAGCGCGCGTGCACGCTGTTCGTCCACGTCGCACAGCGCATGGATCTGAACGCCGTCCATCGCGCTCAGACAGCGGGCATGGATTTCTCCCATGCTCCCGCAACCTATGATTGCGATACGCAGGGAGGAGGACATGACGGGCGGCGGTTGTTCATAGACTTTTCAGGCACCGATTCGGCCAACGTGTGAGTTGCTGAATGTGGAGAAAAACGTCGCGAGAGTCAAGAGTTCCGCAATCCCTGACTTTCGACACTTCTGTCAAGAAACACCCCCCTGCTGCCGTTTTCGCTTCAACGGCGAAGAGCAAGCACGCCGACGTCAGAGAATACGTGTAACGATGTGAAGACCCTGTATCCGTGATCATCGGGCGCCGCTGAAAGATCATCCCAAAAAGGCAAAGTGCTCGTGGATCACAGTGACGTGCCGGACTTCACATCTTTCACCACCGATGCGATCACCCAGCCGACCTTGCCGGACTTCGTCCGGAGTTGGAGCCAGGATGGCCCACGCTCGGGAGAGAATCTTCTGAGAATTTCAGTTTTCTCACCGTTACGGACCGCGATTCCGGGCAGGGATCTGGCGTCGAACGAATGATCTGCCCTGAGTCCGACATGGGGAATGATGATGATGCCGGGATGGGGATTCTTTCGATCGCTCGGGGTCACGGATCTCACCACCGGGATGGGAATCGGAGCCGGCACCGGGGCCGGGGCATTCTGTATCGCCAGGCGGCTGAAATCATCGGTGATTGGAAGCGGCGAATTCTTACCGGATCGTATCGGTACGATCGCGCCAAGGATGACGAAGGCCAGAGCAATGACGGCAAGCGAGACAATCCCAGATGTGACGCGTCCGCCTCCTGAGGTCGTCCGTTTCGCCGGCATACTGGAGCTTGCATGCCTCACCGCTGGTTCGGATGGCCGCGAACGTTTTCGCGGGGTGCGGGCAGCCCCGTTCTTCGGGCGCACGTCTTCGGTGGCGACTTCCGGTTTGAGTGCTGAAGAGTGTTCCGCATCAAGACGGGAATTTGCGGTCGCACCTCCCGCTTTGGCAAGAATAAAAGCAGACATGTTGGCATCCGGAAGGACTCTTCGAATTTCAGTCGCGATGGCTTCGAGGGTCGCGCCGGTCGTCAGGGTATCATCGACGATGAGTATCCGCGACGCTGCCTTCAAGCCGGCCGCATTAAAAGAGAATGCGTCTACCATCTCCCTGCGATGCGCCGCTTTGCCCCCGAGTCCCTGGAGCCGCCGGGTCACCCTGGTCTTGTGCAGGCGCTCAGGATCATAGGCCGATCCCCCCTCCCCAGCAATCGCGAGACATAGCCTGTCCAGAGGAGAACCTCTCCGGACTGTGAGCTCATCGCTTCCAAGCGCGCGGATGATAACATCGAATGGCCCGAGCTCGCCGACAAGCGGTGCCGCCAGCGAAATCCAGCGGGACGTTTGCGGTTCGACCCCATGCTTGAAATCGTCGAAACACTGTGAGATCCTCTCCGGGTGGCCGTTGCGTATGGCATGCTGATATGCCACGAAATGGATTTCCGAAATTCCGGGAATCGGTACGGAGACTTTGAGGAGGCCGGACGACTCAACCTTCATGTTCATTTCCCCCATCGTTTCGGACAACGTCGTTCGATGTCTGTCGATTTCATGAATGGCAAAACCTATGCCATTGACACCCTCCGTGGAATTCCGCTCATCTCCGCACAGGTAGGCGGGCTTCAGGGTTTCCTTTTGACCGCTCTATGATTGTTAGTTTCACCGCTGTTCGCCGCTTATCGAAAACACGCGATGCGGCGCAGATGGGAGGAGACGATGAAGACACTTGAGTTGCGAGTGCAACCCATCTGAGCGCATCATTCTCCCGTCATCTCCCCGTTTCATTCAACAGAGTGAATCAATCAACCGGCACAAAGCCCCTTTTTTCCCTGAACACTCTTGGGTAGTGTCTCAGTTTGAATCGTCCAACAAACGTGCCAAGTCCTGAACGCTCCACAGTTTCTTGGTAATGCCAGCAGCCATAGCCGGAGTAAGTTTCAATGTCTTGTGAATNNCACTCTTGACATTGGTTGAATAACGCACGATACTTGAGCATATGGGGATGCATGCTGTCGTCTCCCCATTCCATACCACCCGCAATACACATATCCTCTTACCGCTCCACAACGGGAGAACCGCCATGAAGCGAATGCTACTCTGCAGCGCCTTGCTACTGTTCGTCGTCAGCATTGCCTTTACGCAACAATGGACCACATCCTGGAAAATGACCGC
>PMCM01000172.1 GCA_003154155.1 Ignavibacteriota bacterium
CCTTGTCTGTAAGATCATAATGTATCGGCGTCACCGATATATATCCCTCCCCTATGGAAAGCTGATCGGTATCGGGATCGGTGTCGTTGATGTTCATATGACCTGTGAGCCAGAAATACTCCCGTCCGGCAGGATCCCGCCTGACATCAAACGTATCCTCCCAGGATGAAATCCCCTGGGTCGTCAGCTTAACCCCTCGAATGTGCTCTTCAGGGAGCGCTGGCACGTTGACGTTGAGCAGTGTGCCGGAAGGAAGTCCCTTCTCCGCCACCACTGCCGCGAGGCGAGCTGCAAATCTGGCCGCAACGCCGAAATCGGCCTCCAGATACGTCGTCAGCGAGACTGCAATAGAGGGAATCCCCAGGATGGTCCCCTCTGTTGCAGCAGACACGGTACCGGAGTACATAATATTGATTGCGGTATTGGATCCGTGGTTGATGCCCGAGATCAACATATCCGGGGGCTCGCTCAGCAGTTGTTTCACGGCGAGTTTCACCGCATCTGCCGGGGTCCCCTTCACGGCGTAGCCGAACGGCTCCCCGTTCTTGCTGAACGGCATCGAGCGCAGCGGAGACTGCATGGTGATGGCGTGCCCCACCGCGCTTTGTTGACGGTCGGGGGCGACCACGGTCACGCGAGCGATTTTTTTTATTTCCTGCGCCAGGGCATAAATGCCGGGCGCGTCGATGCCATCGTCGTTACAGATCAGGATGTGCGGCATAGATGGGCCGGAGCACTCATCCGGTGACAGGCACAGGACGGCATTGCAGCGCGCCGTCCGCAGCGCCGGAGACCGGCTGCCTGCCCCCTAGTAGCTCNNATGTGCTGCATGCCCCCTAATAGCTTTCTTTTGTGGTGGGGAAGTCGCCGCTTTTGACGTCCTTGATATATCGGGTAAACGCCTTGCGCATCTCTCCGGCCAACTCGCCGTAGCGCCTCACGAACCGCGGCTTGAATTCCTCCGTCAGGCCGAGCATATCGTATACCACCAGCACCTGTCCGTTGCAGTGCGGACCGGCACCGATGCCGATCGTCGGCACGTCCAGGGCCTCGGTGACCCTTTTGGCCAGTTTGGTGGGGATCTTCTCGAGGACGATGGAAAACACTCCGGCGTCCTGCAGGCTCTTGGCATCACGCAAAAGTCGATCTGCCTCGCTTTTTTCTGTGGCCCGCACTTCGTACGTGCCGAATTTGTTGATCGCCTGCGGGGTCAACCCGAGGTGACCCATGACAGGAATCCCGATTTCCACAAGATGGCGGACGATGTCGGCAATGAACGCTCCTCCTTCGAGCTTGACCGCGCCCACGCCGACTTCCTTCATCACCCGTCCGCAATTGCGCACCGCCTCGTCGAGGCTGTTCTGATACGACATGAACGGCATGTCGACCACGATTAGCGCGTTTTTGACGGCGCGCTTGACCGCCTTGGCGTGATAAATCATATCGTCCACGGTCACCGGGAGCGTTGTCTCGTGCCCCTGGACCACATTGCCGAGCGAATCCCCCACCAGGATGATATCGATGCCCACCTGATCCAGGTATCGTGCCACGAGAAAATCATAGGCAGTAAGCACGGAGATCCGTTCGCCCGTCTTTTTCATGTTCATGACCGAGCGGGTTGTGACGACGCGGGGTTTATGTTCAGGTTGTGCGGTGCTCATGACACTCCTCCTCCAATCGTGCATTGTGAGGCGGCATTCACGCCGGATCACAGGTGATCCCCCAGGCTTCTTCAAATCCGCGTTTCATGCATGCGGCAAGGTGGCCGGCATCCACGGTGCCCCCGGTGATTTCCTGAAGATCCACGGTCTTGCGCTCCATATCGCGTTGGACCCGGGCACGGAGGGCCGGGTCGTGGATGCGGAGGTACTCCGTCAGCCGCTTGTGGGCCGGCCCGCACAGGATCGATCCATGCTGAAGGACGACATCCCTCTCCCCGTCGCCGAACCTGCGCTGCGCGCTGCCCACCAGCTTTCTTCCCTGCCAGGCGATTTCGTAGCGGGCCGAGCTGGTGAAGCAGGGGATGGAGGAGGCATGACGGTACTCTTCCCGGAAATCCGGCTGCGACTTCTCGAGTGAGACGGTCACGCCGAAGTGCTGCAGTCCCAGCACGAGCGCCCCGCTGATATCGTTGTAGACATTCAGGATGCTCCGCCGGCCGGTGTACATGCAGACGCAATAGGTCAGTTCTTCCGCATGAAGGATTGCACGGCCGCCGGTCGGCCGCCGGACAACGTCGATGCCGTCTGCGGCGCAGCGGTCGGTGTCGATGTCGTCGATGGACTGATGATGGCCGAGGGAGATGGCCCAGGGGGACCAGTGATAGAACCGCAGGACGGAGGGCAATGCCTGGTCCGGTGCATCCTGCAGCAGGCGTGCAGAGGCCTCATCGCGCCGCATATTGTCCGCGCCCGGTAACGGGCCGGAGTAGCCGCACTTCCACGCTCCCCCCCCGCCGCCGGCTTCAGCCACGGAGCCGCGGGGCTCCGATGATGCCGCGTTTGCTTGCACGGACGAACTCCACAACGTGACGGACCTCGGGGAATGCCAGCAGCGTGGCATCCGCGCATATCGCATCCAGTGCCTGGGAGACATTCAGGCGGGCGCGGTACATCAGCTGATAGGTCCGGTCAAGCGCGTCGATGGTCTCCCGGGAGAATCCCCTGCGCCGCAGGCCGATGGAGTTCAGGCCTTCGAACACCAGCGGATGGTTGCTGGCGAGCACATACGGGGGGACGTCTTTGGGCACGCGAACACCGCCGCCGATCATAGCGTGGCAACCGATGCGTCCGAACTGGTGGACGGGCGTCACACCGCCGATGGTCACCCAGTCTTCGACGAACGCATGCCCGGCCAGCATGGCCGCATTGGACATGATCACGTGGCTGCCGACCTCGCAATCGTGCGCGATGTGGACGTAGCCCATCAGGAAGCAATCCTCGCCGATGCGGGTCAGCCCGTGCCCGGCGGTCCCCCGATGGAGGGCGGCGAATTCGCGCACGACCGTGCGGTCACCGATCTCGCACGTCGTCGGTTCGTTGGCGTATTTCAAATCCTGGGGTGCGTGTCCGACAACGGCGCCGTGGTGGATCGTGCAGGCTTTGCCGATGCGTGCGCCCGAGGCGATGAGGGCGTTCGAGGCGACGGCGGTCCCGTCGCCGATGACCGCGCCGTCTTCGACGACGGTGAAGGGACCGATGCTGACGTCATTGCCCAGTTCCGCCTTGGCGCTGACAGCCGAGCGGGGATCGATCTGCGTACTCATGCTGCTCCGGGTCAGGATGTGGGTTTCTTCGTATCGTTCCGGTCAATGATGGACGCCATCAGGTCGGCTTCCGCCACGAGTGTCCCGTCGACAAAGGCTTTGCCGCTCATCAGGCAGATTTTGCTTTTGCGGCTTGTCATGGCCAGTTCGAAGACCAGCTGATCGCCCGGGACCACCGGGCGCCGGAACTTTGCGTTGTTGATGGACATAAAGAAGACGAGTTTATCGCCGGGATTTTCGACACCGTTGAGCAGCAGGATGCCGCCGGTTTGCGCCATGGCCTCGATGATCAGGACGCCGGGCATCACCGGCTGGCCCGGGAAATGCCCTTCGAAGAACGGCTCNNCGGTGCGGCAGGATCTTCTTGATCGCATTGATGTCGAAGACCACGCCTTCCTTCCGTTCATGCTGGAATTTACGGATGAGTTTCTTCTGCTGATACAGCTTCCGGATCATCCGGGCGAACTCGATGTTGCTCGCATGGCCCGGACGGGCGGCGAGGATCTGGGCCTTCAGGGGAACCCCGATCAGGGCCAGATCGCCCATCAAATCGAGCAATTTGTGCCGTGCCGGTTCGTTTTTAAACCGGAGGGGGCGGTTATTCAGGACGCCGTTCGTTCCGAGGATGACCGCCTGGTTGATCCCCAGCTTGGTGGAAATACGCTTGATCTCGTCGTCGCTCAATTCGCGGTCGACGATCACGATAGCATTGTCGAGATTCCCTCCCCGGATGAGACCGGCGGCGTGCAGCATCTCCACTTCGTGGAGGAAGCAGAAGGTGCGGGTCGGGGCGAATTCGGTGATGAATTCTTTCTCGAGGTTGAACAGTCCCGTATGCTGGCTGCCCAGGGCGGGGTTGTTGTAGTCGACCATCACCGTGATGCGGTAGTCGTCGAGGGGAAGAGCGACGATATCGACGCCCTTCTCTTCGTTGTGATACGTGACCGTCTGGTCGATGATCAGATAATCCTTGGGGGCGTTTTGCTTTTCAAAGCCGGCTTTCAGGAGGACATCGACGTACGGTTTTGCGCTGCCGTCGCCCACCGGCGGCTCATTGGCATCCAGGTCAATGATGCAGTTGTCAACCTCCAGACCCACAAGCGCCGCCATGACATGTTCGATGGTGTGGACCTTGGCGTCACCGATGCCGATGGTGGTCCCGCGGGAAATGTCGACCACATGGTCGACATCGGCGGGGATTTCCGGTGCGCCGCCCATGTCTGTGCGACGGAACAAAATGCCTGTATCTTCGGGCGCGGGCCGGAACGTCATTGTCGAGGTACTACCGGTGTGCAAACCGACGCCGCTGATGGATACAGGCTGTTTGATGGTGCGTTGTTGAACGAGCATGGGCAGGGGTGTGGTTAGGGTTGACGTGAGCCTCCGCCTTGCGGCTTATCCCCTCCTGCAGCGGGAGGGGAAGGCGGAGGAGGAGGGTGCTGGAAACGTTTGACGAGATCACGGACGGTTGCCAGGAGGTCGGGCAATTGCGGGAACGATCCGTAGATGCGCATTGCTTCCCGGTGGGGGTAGGCCGGCGTGCCGAAGTAGGTGCCGTTGACCGTGGTAAGCGAACGGTGGACGCCCGACTGTGCGCCGATCTTGACGCCGTCGGCCACCTCGATATGCCCGGTGAAGCCGACCTGGCCCCCGATCATCACATTGTTCCCGATCCTTGTGCTCCCGGAGATACCGGCTTGCGCCGCGATCACGGTATTCTCGCCGATCACGACATTGTGCGCAACCTGGATCAGGTTGTCGAGTTTGGTCCCCTTCCGGATCCTGGTTTCTCCGAGCGTGGCCCTGTCCACCGTCGTGTTCGCGCCGACCTCGACATCGTCTTCGATCACGACGGTTCCCATCTGGGGGATCTTTTCGTACGTGCCGTCGGGTTGGGGGGCAAAGCCGAAGCCATCGCTGCCGATCACGGCGCCCGGCTGCACGATGCAGCGGGAACCGATCCGGCACCCTTCACGCACGCTGACATTCGCATAGAGGATGGAGTCTTCGCCGACTTGCGCATCATCGCCCAGCACGGTGCAGGGGCCGATCATCGCCCTGCCGCCGATGCGGCAGCGCGCGCCGATGACCGCATGGGGGCCCACGCGGACCTCAGGTGCAAGAGTTGCGGTCGGGTCGATGACCGCGGAGGGGTGTATGCCCGGCGGCAGCGGCGGTCTGGGCGGATGGAATTTTGCCAGCGCCCGGACGAAGCCGACATAGGGATCGTCGACCCGGAGAAGCGACAGCATGGGAAGCGTAGGCGGACGATCCTCCACCGCGACAGTCCGGCCGACGATCACGGCGGAGGCGCGCGTCGAGGCGAGGTAGCGGGCGTACTTGGGATTGGCAAGAAAGCTGAGGTTTCCCTCTCCTGCCTCCTCGATCTTCGCAACATCGAGAATTTCCTGATCGGGATTCCCTTCAAGTGCCGCGCCGAGGAACTGGGCGATATCCCGGAGCTTCATCCGCCTTCTCCGCCTACTTGCCGAACGCTTGCATGCGAGAGATCACCTTTTGGGTCAGGTCCAGCTTGTCATTCGAATAGAGCAGCAGGATTTCGCCGCTCTTGTCGAAGATGTAGTCGTACCCGTCTTCCTTGGCGATATCTTCCAGAACCTTGAAGATTTTATTCTGGATGGGCTTCATGACCTCGTTTTGTTTCTGGAACAGTTCGCCGTTCTGGCCGAACTTTTTGTTCCGGAAGTCCGTGATGGCCGCATCCAGGTCGCGGAGTTCCTTTTCCTGGTCGGCGCGCACCTGTTCGGTGAGGATCAGTTTTTTCTTGTCGAAGTCGTCGAATTTTTTCTTCCACTCCGCCTGCATTTTTTGCAGTTCCCCCTCCCACTGCGCCACGATCGCGTCGAGCGACTTCTGTGCGTCGATGGCTTCTGGCAGCGTCTGCATGATCGACTCCGAGTTGATATGGCCGATCTTCGACTGTCCGAATGCCGGCACAGCAGCACAGGCAAGAAGCACAACCACAGCAAACCGTTTCATGCGGATCCTCCGGTCAATTGCACGCTGCTCCCGCTCACTTGCCGCGTTTCAGGCGATCGATCACTTTGAACGTGATATCGTGGGTAGGATCACCGTAGAGCAGTATCTGAATGGTCTCGGTCTTGTCAAAGACGAAGCTGTATTTCTCTTCTTTCGCCACGGCGGCGATAGCATTCTTGATCCGTTCGCGCAGGGGGGTGAGCAGCTTTTCGGTTTCGCGGGCGAGTTCACCGTCGTTGCCCAGCTTTGCCGTGCGGTATTCTTCCGCTTTCCGCTGCATTTCGACCAGCTTCTGCTGTTCGGTTTTCTTGGCGCCGTCGGTCATTAGTGCTTCTTTTTTCTGATACTCATCGTACCGGGCCTGAAGGTCTTTTTGCATCCCTTCGAGCGAATCCTGGATCGGCTTTCCGAGAGCATCGATTTTGCGCTGTGCTTCCTGCGCGGCGGGGAGTTCCTGGAAGATCTTCGCAGAGTTGACGTAGCCGATTTTCTGGGTCTGCGCAAAAGCGCCGGTCAAACATACTGCGACTGCGAGAGCAACGAAAACGATATTCTTCACGACTGCCTCTTTCTATGATAGTGTTGTGTATGAAACGGGATTTGAATATCAGAAGCCCTTGCCGAAGACAAAATGGAAGTGCCAGCCGTCAGGTTTGCCGTCCTTCGGGTAGACATCGTCGAACCCATAACCGTAATCGAACCCGATCATGCCGATGGGGTTGATCGTCACGCGGGCGCCGAGACCGGCCGACCGCCGCAGGTCGAAGAAATCAGCACGGGAGAGCGATTCGAAGACGTTGCCGCCTTCCGCGAACGCGAGCAGGTAGATCGGGATCGGGTTGATCGCCAGGGCCCAACGCAGTTCCAGTGTTTGCTTGGCCATCGCCCGGCCGCCCACGATGTTCCCGGCGGCATTCCGGGGTCCGACAGACTGGTCTTCGTAGCCGCGCAGCGGCGTTGTGGAGATATACCCCAACCCCGTGCCTCCCATGAAGAAGAGGTCGACCGGTTCCACGTAGGAGTCCTTGTAGAACGTCGCAATATATCCATACGTGGAATTCAGGTAGAAGGCGAGCTTGCTCGAATTAAACAGCGGCAAATACCACTCGCCGCTGAACACCCACTTGTGGTAGTCGATGTCGCCGGGGAGGAGGGGACCGCCGGACATCTGGACCGACAACGACACATTCGAACCGGTGGTCGGGAATATGGGATTGTCGATGCTGTTGCGCGAGATCACCTGGGTGATGCTCATCTGCGTGGACCTGCCTTCGCGGTAGATCCCTGCGCCGTCGCGCACGTCGTTCACATGTGCATCGATAATCCAGTCACCGCGGAAGTAATCATCCGGCCATTTGAAGCGGCGCCCGATGCGCACCGAACCGCCTGTGCTTTCGTAGTCAAACGTATAGACCTGGCGGGTGTCGAACAGGGTGATGCCCATGAGGGTGGGGGTGTCGAACAGCCAGGGCTCCGTAAAGCCGAGCGTGAATGTCCGGTACCGGGAGCCTTCACCAAACATCCAGTCGAAATTCAGTATCTGGCCGGCGCCGCCGGAGAGCGGTTCCGCGATGGAGAAATTGTTGATCGTGAAACCGAGGGAGCCGGTCACGCCGAACGCCCCGCTGTAGCCGACCGATGCGTTGATATTGTCGCTGGATTTCTCTTCGACTTCATATGTCAGATCGACCGTTTTCTCGTCGGCGAGCACGTAGTCCGGCTTGATCTTTTCCGGATTGAAATAGTTGAGCTGCGACAGCTGGCGGATGCTGCGGACGATGGCTGCGCGGCTGAAATATTCGCCCGGCCGCGTATAGAGCTCGCGCCGGATGACCTTTTCCTGGGTCTTCGTGTTCCCTTTGATGCTCACGTGCGCGATCTTGAACTGGTTCATCTCGTAGACGCTGATCTGGATGTCCACGCTGTCTTCACCGACACGGATTTCCTTCGGTTCGAGGTTGAAGCGCAGATAGCCGTTGTCCAGATAGAGGGACGCCACGTCCGACTGTTCCTCATTGCCGCGCAGGTTCTTCTCGAACTTGTCCGCGTTGTAGATTTCCCCCGGCTGAATGCTCAGGCGATCGTTGAGCACAAAATCGGGATAGACGGTATTCCCCTGCCAGGTGATGTGCCGGATCTTGTACTGCGGCCCTTCCTTCACGTGCATCAGGATGAACATGTCTTCCTTGTCCGCGCTGTACCAGATCGAGTCGGAGAGGATTTCCGCGTCACGATAGCCGTGCTTGCGGTAGTATTGGACGATTTTTGTCTTGTCTTCGTCATACTTCTTCTTGTCGAACTTGGCGGAGGACCAGAATTTCCACCAGTGGCTTTCAGACGTTTCGTCCATTGCGCCGCGGAGGTCGCCGTCGTCAAACGCCGAGTTCCCGTTGAATGCAATGCTGCTGACCGTGACCTTTTTTCCTTCGTTCACGTCCACCTTGACGATCATGCGCCGGTTGCTGGTATCCGCGGCCTCGGTCGTGATCGCGATCGTGGCGAGCAGGTAGCCGTCTTTGTCGTAGAGCTTCTTGATCTCCCGTTCCATCTTCTTGAGCTCCGTGGGTGAAAGCACCTGCCCGCGTACCATTGGCATCGCTTTCTTGATATCGTCCACGCTCAGCTCATCGTTCCCTTTGACCTCCAGGCGCTCGAACCGGGGGAACTCCTGCACTTTGATGAGGAGAAAGACGCCGTTGCCCATTTTCCGGTCGATGGACACGTCGACGTCCTGGAACAGCCTGAGGGACCAGAGTTTCCGGATGGCCTGACCCACCTGTTCACCGGGAGTGGCGATTTCGTCGCCGACCTTCAGTCCCGAGTTTGCGATGATAGCCGCCGGATCGGCGAGAGTATTCCCCTCCACGGAGATGCCGAGGATTTTGTACATTTCCTGCGGGGGAGGGTTTTGCGCAGACAGTACGAGCGGAACACACAACAGGATGCCGATCGCCACCAGCACAGACGCACGCTTCTTCATAGGGTTACGGTCCTACCACACTCTTGAGGATTTGACTGAGACTTCCCCGGCTTTTCTTTGCAGGGACCACCTGCTCGCTCACCATACCGAAGCGTCGTTCACGTTGTTGATACGCTGCGATGGCTTCATAGAGATCAGGCCGGCGGAATCCCGGCCAGAATTTCGGGGTGATGTACAATTCCGTATAGGCCAGCTGCCACAGCAGGAAGTTGCTGAGCCGCAACTCTCCGCTTGTCCGCACCAGCAGATCGGGATCGGGCGCTTCAGCTGTTGTCAGGTGCGCAGTCACCGTCGCTTCGGTAATGTCAGCCGGGTTCAACTCTCCCTCGGCGACTTTGCGGGCAATGTTCTTTACTGCTTGCGCGATTTCCCAGCGCCCGCTGTAGCTGAGCGCAAGCATGAGCGTCAGGCCGGTGTTTTCACCGGTCTTTGCTGCCGCATCGCTCAATTCCGCCTGCACTTCCAACGGCAGCGCGGCGATGTCGCCAATCGTGCGGACGCGCACATTGTTGCTATACAGGCGGTCCGTCTCATCGCGGAGGGCGGTCAGCAGCAAACGCATCAGCAGCGACACTTCTTCCTGCGGGCGTTTCCAGTTTTCGGTGGAAAAAGTGTACAGGGTGAGGAACTCGACACCAAGCTGACCGCAGACCTCGACAATATCGCGGACGGATTCGACGCCTTCACGATGGCCGGCAATGCGCGGGAGACCCCGCTTTTTCGCCCATCGACCNNGGAATAACCCCCGAAGCACGGAGTCGCTCTTGCTCCTTCTTGTCGTTCCCCGTCGCTTCCTGCGGACCCCTGGTCAATGAATACGCTCTCCCATCGAAGGTAGACGTGTCACGCTCAAAAATCACAGACAACTGGAACAAAAATGTAACGGTTTTCGGCTGGAAAGTCAAATTTGACTTTCCCTGCCCTTTCTGGTATATTTTTCGCGTCTCATTTTACGGAAAAGGGATCTCTATGGCCGGCATGCCGAATATGGCTGGGATGATGAAGCAGATTCAGAAGATGCAGGAACGCATGGCCCAGGTGCAGGAGGAGTTGGAGCAGAAGATTGTGGTCGGCGATGCCGGCGGAGGGATGGTGAAGGTCTCCGTGAACGGCAAGCAGCACGTGACGGCCATCGCCATCGAAAAAGAAGTCATCAATCCCGATGATCACGAAATGCTCGAAGATCTCATCCTGGCAGCCACGAACAAGGCCCTGGAAGAATCCCAGAAACTTGCCCAGGAAGAGATGTCAAAAGTCACGAGCGGCCTCCTGCCGAACATCCCTGGACTGAACCTGCCGGGCATGTAATTGTGTGCGACGCATGCCTCCCGCGGTTGCATGCGTCCGGACCGTGTTCCACCCACTTTGTGCGCGCCGCAACGGGCGCGATGAGTCTCGCATATCATGCTCTATACCTCTGAAGCGCTGCAGCAACTGGTCGAAGAATTCGCCCGGCTCCCGGGTATCGGACGGAAGACAGCCCTCCGGCTCTCCCTCTTCATGCTCAAACGGCCCAGGGAAGATGTAGTGAAGATGGCACGGGCCCTTGTCGATGTGAAAGACCGCATCACCAACTGTTCCGTCTGCTGCAATATTACAGAAGCCGATCCGTGCACCATCTGCACCAGTGCAAAGCGGGAACGGACGACCATGTGCGTCGTGGAAGAACCCAGCGATGTGATTGCGCTGGAAAAAACCAATGAATTCCGGGGCCTCTATCACGTGCTGGGCGGCGCACTCTCCCCCCTGGACGGGATCGGCCCGGACGATCTGAAGGTGAGGGAATTGCTCGCGCGGTTTCCGGGCGACATCACCGAGGTGATCCTGGCCCTGAATCCGACCGTTGAGGGGGAAGCCACCACCATATACCTGACAAGACTCCTGAAGCCGCTGGGGGCGAAGATTTCCCGTCTTGCCCGCGGCATTCCGGTGGGCGGCAATCTCGAATTCGCCGATGAAGCCACGCTCTCGCGGGCGCTGGAGGGAAGGATCACCCTGTGAGATCTTCCACGCACAACGTGTTGCTGTGCGGGATGCTCCTGCTCTACCTCCCCGGCTGCGGCCTGTTCGGACCGCGCGACCCTGAACCGCCATCGCAATCGAGTCTGAATTTCAATCCGCCCACGGAGCCGTCCATCGTCATCGCCAACCTCCAGAGCGCCATCGAGCAGAAGAACGCCGCCAATTATGTCGCCTGCTTCTCCGATCTCTCCAAGGGTCAGCCGGCGTTCGTATTCACGCCGGCCTCCGATGCCGCCGCACAATACACATCGGCCTTCGAGAACTGGACGCTTGCCGATGAACAGTCGTATTTCCAGAACCTGATTGCGCGGAGCGCAGCCCAGGCGTTTTCCAGCCTCTCGCTGACGCCGAAGGGAACCACGGTGACCGCCGATTCAGTGGTGTACGGGTATGACTACACACTGGTCTTCCAGCACAACGACCCGTCATTCCCCACAACCGCACGGGGCACATTGCAGTTCACGCTGCGGGTCAGCCAGAGCAACTTCTGGATGATTCAGCGATGGGTGGATTTCAAGACCACGGACGATATTGCATGGAGTCATTTCAAAGGAAAATTCAGTAACTGAGATGAGTCGAAATCCGGCCATCCGCGCGGTCCTGCTCGCCTGTACGGTGCTCTGCGTGCCGGCCTGCATCAATCCCTTCGCGCCGGGGTGGGATAATTCACCGTCGGAGTCGACGTGCAACCCACAGACCATCGAGGGGATGTTCCAATGTTTTCAAGCGTCATACACGTTCCGCGACACCACCGTGTACGGTCAACTCCTGGATCCGCAATTCCTCTTCGTGTACCGGAACTACGACCTGGGCATTGATGTCACCTGGGGCCGCGACGACGACATGCGGACCACGTTCGGGCTCTTTCAAAATGCACAAAAACTCGACCTGATCTGGAACAACATCATCTCCACCACTGCTGAATCGACCAGCGTCAATATCGTGAGGGGATTCAACCTCACGCTGGTGTTCAACCCCGGCGACATCGAGCGGATCGACGGATATGCGAACATCACCTTCAGCCGTGCCCGCCTTACGGACCCGTGGAAGATCGTGCGGTGGAGAGATGAATCGAATTTCTGACAGGACATTGATGCCGAACCTCAACGCGCCATCCCGGCGACACCTATGAGCTTCTCGTATACAGTTCGCGAAAGCGTTTCCGGCTTCCGGCGTACCCGGCTCTCGAGCACGCTCTCCATCGTCACGATTTGCATCGCGTTGCTCCTGATGGGATTGTTTGCCGTGATCACGATCCATGCGGAGCGGTTCCTGGAAGACTTGCGCAACCGGGTGGAACTGGAGGCATTCCTCGTGGAGCCGGCGGCGACTGTGGCAATCGACAGCATCGGACAGGTGATCACGGCGTTCGAGGGAGTTGACAGCGTCATGTATGTGTCCAAAGCCACCGCAGCCGAAATCTTCAAGAGAGAATTCGGCGAAGACATCCTCACGGTTCTGGACTTCAATCCGCTCCCCCCGTCGCTGAAGATCTACCTGAAGGACGGCTACAAGACTTCGCGGCAGGTGCAGATCATGGAGACGCGCCTGCGCACGATGCCGGAAATCGAGAGCGTCATCTATCACAAGGCGATGCTGGAGGTGATCGACAAGCGGGCGGGCAACATCCACAACGTGACCCTCGCCCTCGGCGTCTTCATCAGCCTTTCGGCAATCGTGCTGGTGTCCAACACCATCCGGCTGGCGATCTACGCAAAGCGAAAGTTGATCCGCACGATGGAGCTGGTGGGCGCAACACGCATGTTCATCCGGCTCCCCTTTCTGCTGGAAGGAATTCTCCAGGGGATTATCGGCGGCGTGCTTGCTGTCGGACTGCTCTATGGCATCCTGGGGTACCTTCTCCGTCTGGTCTCGCCGGAGCTGGCCGCGTTCGTCCACATGGAACCGGCGTTCTATGTCGCCGTGCTTGCGGCGGGCGCGCTCCTCGGATTCACCGGGAGCGTGATCTCCGTGCTGCGGTTCATCGGATCGGGAAACGGGCACTGACCCGCATGACGTCGCGGCAGGCCATCCGTTGCGCCAGGTTGCACAAGTAACTCATCTTTCGTACTTTGGAGCACCGAATCTCAGCAATCCGTTCACATCTCCCTGTTCGTTCGCCTCACCACGATTCCGATGTTCACCATAGAAGAGAGCGGCTTCAATGAGAAGAACAACATCGTTCCTCACCAGCTCGGTCGGCCGGAAGGTCATCATGGCCCTCTCCGGGCTCTTCCTGTCCAGCTTCCTGGTGATCCACCTCTACATCAACCTCTTTCTGTTCAAACAGGACCTCGGCCACGAGTTTGACAGGTACGCCGAATTCATGGCGACATACCCCTTGCTGCGGCCCATTGAGATCATACTCTTCGCCGGCTTTCTGCTGCACGCGTTCATCGGCATCTGGCTCTGGCTCATGAACCGCCATGCGCGGCCCGTGCGCTATGCGCTGCACAAGACCGGCCAGACAAGCGAGCTCTCGTCGCGCATCATGTGGCTTACCGGATTCGTCATTGCGGCATTCCTGGCCGTGCACATCAAGGGCTTTTTTATCACCTCGCGGTTTATCACGCCGGACAGAAGCATGTACGACATCGTTGCCGAAGCCTTCAAGAATCCCTGGACAGACGCCCTGTATGTCGTGGCGCTGTTTTTTCTGGGCTACCACTTGCGCCACGGGTTCCAGTCGTCATTCCAGACATTCGGTTTGCGTCATGAGCGTTACCGGCGCCTGATCGATTGGGTCGGAGCGATCTTCTGGTTGCTTATCCCGCTCGGGTTCGCCGCAATGCCATTGTATTTCCTCTGGTGCAAGTAAGGAACCAACGCCATGACACTGAATGCGAATTCTCCCTCGGGTCCCATTGAAAAGAAATGGGACAATCACCGGTTCTCCCTGAAGCTGGTCAACGCCGCGAATAAGCGGAAGTACACCATCGTCGTCGTGGGGACCGGCCTTGCCGGGGCGTCGGCGGCGGCATCACTTGCGGAGCTGGGCTACAACGTCATCTCCCTTTGCTACCACGAATCTCCCCGCCGGGCGCACAGCATCGCCGCCCAGGGGGGCATTAACGCACCCAAGAACTACACCAACGACGGCGACAGCATCTTCCGCCTCTTCTATGACACGGTCAAGGGGGGCGACTACCGCGCACGCGAAGCCAATGTGTACCGCCTCGCCCAGGTGAGCGGCAACATTATCGATCAGTGCGTCGCGCAGGGTGTGCCGTTCGGCCGCGAATACGGCGGGATGCTCGACAACCGCTCGTTCGGCGGCGCGCAGGTCTCACGCACGTTCTATGCGCGCGGGCAGACAGGGCAGCAGCTGCTGCTGGGCGCGTATTCGGCGCTCGTGCGCATGATGGACGCCGGCAAGGTGAAGTTCTACCCGCGGCGCGAGATGCTCGATCTTGTCGTGGCCAACGGCCAGGCGCGCGGCATCGTTGCGCGCGATCTGGTGACCGGTGCGCTCGAAGTGTACTCCGGCGATGCGGTGGTCCTCGCCACCGGAGGCTACGGGAACACCTTCTATCTCTCGACCATGGCAAAGGCCAGCAACGCCACCGCCATCTGGCGGGCGCACAAACGGGGCGCCCTCTTCGCCAACCCGTGCTTCACGCAGATCCACCCCACGTGCATTCCCCAGAGCGGCGCGTACCAGTCGAAACTCACGCTGATGAGCGAGAGCCTCCGGAACGACGGCCGGATCTGGGTGCCCAAGACCAAGGGCGACACGCGGAAACCCGGCGACATACCGGAAGCCGAACGCGACTACTACCTGGAACGGCTCTACCCGTCGTTCGGCAACCTGGTGCCGCGCGACGTCGCATCGCGCCGCGCAAAGGAGATGTGCGACAAGGGCTTCGGCGTCGGCCCGACAAAGCTCGCCGTGTACCTGGATTTTGCCGACGCCATCAATCGGAACGGCAAGAGCTGGATCGAGGAGAAATACGGCAACCTCTTCGACATGTACCATGAGATCACCGCAGAGGATCCCTACACGACGCCCATGCGTATCTATCCGGCGGTCCATTATACCATGGGCGGTCTCTGGGTGGACTACAACCTCATGAGTACGATTCCGGGGCTGTATGTCATCGGCGAAGCCAACTTCTCGGATCATGGCGCCAACCGGCTCGGAGCCAGCGCNNTGATGCAGGGACTGGCCGACGGCTACTTCATCCTCCCGTACACCATTGGCGACTATCTGGCCGCCAATACCTTTGCCCCGGTCAAAGCGGACGACAAACCGTTCAAGGACGTGCAACGGGAGGTGCAGGAGCGCATGACCCGGCTTATGGCAGTCAAAGGACACCGGACGCCGGATGATTTCCATAAGGCCCTGGGTACGATCATGTGGAATAATGTCGGCATGGCCCGCAAGAAGGCGGGCCTCGAGCAAGCCATCGCCGATATCGCGGCGCTTCGCAACGAATTCTGGAACGATGTGAAGGTCGTGGGTGAAACCAATGACATGAACATGGAACTGGAACGTGCGGGCCGCATTGCGGATTTCCTCGAACTCGGCGAGCTCCTGGCGCGCGACGCCCTGCACCGGAATGAATCCTGCGGCGGACATTTCCGCGAGGAATCCCAGACCGATGAGGGGGAGGCGAAACGGGACGATAAGAAATTCAGCTACGTGGCCGCCTGGGAATACACCGGAGACCTCAGCAAGCCGGCGCTCAACAAGGAACCACTCGAATTTGAATACGTGAAACCTGCCCAGAGGAGTTATAAGTAATGAACTTCACACTGAAGATCTGGCGCCAGAAAAACCGCCAGGCCGAAGGGCGGCTGGTCGCCTATCCCATCCGGGACATCCCGCCGGATGCATCATTCCTGGAAATGCTTGACGTCCTGAACCAGGACATTGTGTCCAGAAACGAGGAGCCGGTCGCGTTTGACCATGACTGCCGCGAGGGCATTTGCGGAAGCTGCGGGTTGATGATCAAGGGACGCGCCCACGGGCCGCATCAGGGAGTCGCCACTTGTGAATTGCGCATGCGCAATTTTCCCGACGGCGACACCATTGTCGTGGAACCCTGGCGGGCACGGCCTTTTCCGATCATTAAAGATCTGACTGTCGACCGCACGGCGTTCGATCGCATCATGCAGGCTGGAGGGTATGTGTCCGTGAAAACCGGGCAGGCCCCCGAAGCCAACGTGATCCCGGTGCCAAAGGCGAATGCCGAAGAGGCCATGGATGCCGCAGCTTGTATCGGGTGCGGCGCCTGCGTTGCCACGTGTCCGAACGGATCGGCGATGTTGTTCGTTGCGGCCAAAGTGTCGCAGCTGGCGTTGCTGCCGCAGGGAGATGCCGAACGGAAAGTGCGTGTCGAGCGAATGGTTGCACAGATGGACGCGGAAGGGTTCGGCAACTGCTCGAACACGTACGCCTGTGAAGCCGAATGCCCGAAGCAGATCTCCGTTGAACATATCGCCCGTCTGAACCGGGAGTATCTCAGGGCAAAGATTCAGGGCGGCCCCTAGCGGCCACCCTGCATGGGCCGCATTGATTACCCAAATCCATGCTCCTTGCCCTGGTTCACCCCGCCGACCTGATTGACCTCGCTGCAAGGATCCGCCGCTCCGGCGCGCGGATCCTTGCCCGTCCGTTCCATTCACCCACGTTGCGCACGCAATCCGCATGGACTCATACATCCTCACTTCCGCGTCAATGGACGGAGATCCCCTTCGTCCAGGACCGCATTCGCACGAAAATCACGGGGAGCGCGCACGAGAATCTTCCACAGTACGTTATTCGCATCGCCGGGCCTGCACAGAATTCATGGCGCGGGCTTTCACTGGGATGCGGAACGGGTGGCCGGGAGTTACGGTGGATGGCAACGGGTGCGTTCTCCCTGCTCGATGCAGTTGATCTGTCACCATCCCGCATTGCCGTCGCTCGGCAACGCGCGGAGCAGGAAGGATTCGGCGAGCGCCTGCGGTTTGTGGTTGGCGATGTGCGCAATATGCCCCCCCCCGCGCAAAGCTACGATATCGCGATCTTTGAGGATGCCCTCCACCATTTTTCGCCCGTGAGCGGGATTTTGTCGCGGGTGTGCTCATGGTTGCGGCCGGGGGGAATACTGGTGATCAACGAATTTGTCGGCCCATCACGGTTTCAGTGGAGCGCTGAGCAAATGCAGGCGGTCAATCGGCTGCTCGAAGGATTTCCGCGCGATTTGCGCGTGAGGCAGGATGGAACAGTGAAACCCCGTGTACACCGGCCCGGAACGCTGACGATGAGAATGTATGACCCCTCAGAAGCTGCTGATTCATCGAACATCCTGCCCACTCTACGGTCGATGTTTGATACCCGGGAGGAGCATCTTTACGGAGGCACCGTGCTCCACCTGCTCTTCAAAGACATTGCCCACCATTTTCTGACCCTTGATGCGGAACGCAAGTCGCTCCTTGAGAAATGTTGCGACCAGGAGGATCGTCTCATTGCGGGCGGAAAGCTTACGAGCGATTTCGCTGCCGTCGTTGCGCTCAACCAGCGAGGCC
>PMCM01000064.1 GCA_003154155.1 Ignavibacteriota bacterium
TGACCGACGGACGGCCGTTCCTTTGCGAATACACGTCCGCCAAAGGGAAGATACTGCTGTTCGCAGTCGAAAGCGGCGTCACCTGGTCGGATTTTCCGTTCAAGGGGATCTTCGCACCCCTGATGCACCGCACGATGATCTATCTGGCNNTCCGGAAAAGCGTATCTTGTCCGGTCACCCGGGGGTAACAATGAACGGGTGCAACCGGAACAGCACACGGCCGCGGGCATCACGGTGTTCGCCGCGGAACCGGCACGGGAGACAGGCATCTATACGCTCGTTCCCGCAGACAACGGGAACGCGCGGACGCCGCCGAAGNNGCGGTGGCGGTGAACCTCGCTGCGCGGGAATCGGATTGCACGGAAGTACAGGAGGAACCGCTCGCGGGGTTCTGGCAACGATGCGGGATTGCTCCGGCGAACCTTCACCGGATCACCGCTCCCGCCGACGTCGCCCGTGAGGTGCATGCAGCGCGCTACGGCGTCGAGCTCTGGCGGCTCTTCGTGGCGCTCGCTCTTGCCTGCGCGTTGTGCGAAATGCTGCTCAGCAGATCATCCGGACCATCACAGGACAGGGAGAAACATGCTGCGCTCAACGTCTGAGCATGAACGCGCGATTCTCGTCGGTGTCTCACTGCAGTCCGGCCGTGAACGCGCGAAGGAATACATCGAGGAACTCGCNNTTCTACATCGGCAAGGGAAAAGCGGAGGAGATCGCGTTCCTGGTGGAGGAGAAAGGCGCCGACCTGGTGATCTTCGACGACGACCTTTCGGCGGTGCAGGTGCGCAACCTCCAGCGCCTCTTCAAATGCAAGATTCTGGACCGGAGCGGGATGATCCTGGACATCTTCGCCTCCCGGGCACGCACGCGCGAAGCAAAAACACAGGTGGAACTGGCTCAGCTGCAGTACATGCTCCCCCGCCTGACGCGCCAGTGGACACACCTCTCCAAGCAATACGGCGGCATCGGCACGAAAGGCCCGGGTGAAACCCAGATCGAAACAGACCGCCGGGCGCTGCGCACACGTATCGGCCTCCTGAAGGAGAAACTCGCGGAGATCGACCGCGAACGGGCGACACAACGGAAGGGCCGCGAGCACTTCACACGCGTCGCCCTGGTGGGATACACCAACGCGGGTAAATCCACCGTGCTCAACTGGTTCGCAGCCGCCGACGTGCTCACCGAAGACCGCCTCTTCGCCACGCTCGACGCGACGGTACGCCTGGTGAAGCTCTCCCCGGTACACGTGGTGCTGCTCTCCGACACCGTCGGGTTCATCCGGAAACTGCCGCATCACCTGGTCGCCTCCTTCACCAGCACGCTGGATGAGGTGCGCGAAGCGGATATCCTCCTGCACATCATCGATGTCAGCCATCCGCTGTTTGAAGAACAGATCGCGGTCGTCAACGACACGCTCGAGGAAATCGGCGCAACCGGCAAACCCGTCGTGCTGGTGTTCAACAAGATCGACGCCCTGGCCAACCGGAATGTGGTCGGGCGCCTGACCGCTGACCATCCCGACGCGGTGTTCGTTTCCGCAACCCGCGGCATCGGCATGAACGCGCTCCAGGAGAAGGTGATCACCATGCTGGATGCGGAAGTGGTGGACCAGGAAGTGGTGGTGAGCCACCGCGACTACGCCATCATCGCCCGCATCCACGAAGCCGGCCAGGTGATCTCCACGGAGTATGAGGGGGAAATGATCCGCCTGCATTTCCGCATGCGCAAGGTGCTGGCGGACCGGCTGTTGAAAAGCATGACGATGCCGCGCCAGAAGAGAAAACACCGGCGCCCGAATACCACAAGCACAGGATAATCATATGCTCAACGTTGCCATCGAAGCTGCCCGCGAAGCCGGACGTTTCTTGAAACTGAGCGTCGGCAAGGTCCGGAATGTCGAACAGAAGAAAGGCGAGGAACGGAACCTCGTGTCGGAAATCGACCGCGGCGCTGAAGAACGCATCATCGCCATCATCAAACGCCACTACCCCGGACATGCCATCCTTGCCGAGGAAAGCGGCGGCAGCGAGGCACCGGCGGAATACCGGTGGATCATCGACCCGCTCGACGGCACCACCAACTTCCTCCACGGCGTGCCCATCTTCTCGGTCAGCATCGCCGTGGAACACCGGGGCGAAGTGATCGCCGGTGTCGTGTACGATCCCTGCATGGACGAAATGTTCACCGGCGAAAAGGGGAAGGGGGCATTCCTCAACGGCAAACGCCTGAAGGTGTCGACTGCCACGCGGATGATCGACAGCCTTCTGGTTACCGGATTTCCGTACGACATCACGGCGAACCCCGACGGTGCGGTGGAACGGTTCGTGGGATTTCTCATGGCGGCACAGGGCGTGCGCAGGCTGGGCTCGGCGGCGCTGGACCTCTGTTATGTGGCCGCAGGCCGCTTCGAAGGTTTCTGGGAAGTGTACTTGAATCCCTGGGATATGGCGGCCGGTGCGCTCTTCGTGCGCGAAGCCGGGGGCACAACAACAGACATGGAAGGCGTGCCGCTGAACATCTATCAGAAACGCGTGGTCGCCAGCAACGGCCTGATCCACAAGGCAATGCTGGATATTCTCCGTACCCCGGAATGACTCAAGCCCCCTCGATCATCCTGGGCGAGAACAAGGGGGCAGAGTCCGCGTCCCAACATTGACGCCCGGATACTGTGCCGTCAAAGGATTGTTGGGACGGGATTATATAAGGGGAGGGGTCACCCAGGACTTTACGCCGTCGCTCTCCACCATCGCCCGGATGCGAGGCGGAAGGACCGGCCGCACCGCGTCGATGCGTATGCAGGCGGAAAGCTCATCCCGCACCCGCGCCACGGCATCCGCCTTCTCCGCCATGATTTCCGCAAGGAGCTCCCCCCGCTGCACGGGATCGCCGATCTTCTTCTTCAGCACAATGCCCGCAGTCGCATCAATCACGTCATCGGCCTTCTGACGCCCGGCACCCAGTTCCGTGGCCAGCACACCGATGCGGCGGGTCGCAAAACCTCCGACAAACCCCCCGCTCCCGCTCTCAAGACGTACGACGTGCCTCGGCTTCCGGTAACGCTCCGGCTGTTCCAGATATGAGGTATCCCCACCCTGCCTCCGCACGATCTCCAGAAATTTCTGGTACGCCCGGCCTGACCAGATCGCCGAATGGCACATCGCCATCCCCACCGCAATACTCTCCGCACGCCCGCCAAGCCAGACCATCGCCCCGCCGAGCACCGTGGTCACTTCCATCAGGTCGGGTATGACCTTGCCCCGGAGACAGTCCACCGATTCCATGACCTCCACCCAGTTGCCGATCGTGAACCCGAGCGGCTGATCCATCTCCGTGAGAAAGGCCACCACACGCTTGCCGGCATTCGTGCCGATGGCCACAAGCGCCTTGGCCAGCGCAACGGTGTCGTCGTACTTCTGCATAAATGCCCCATCGCCCGTCTTCACGTCGAGGACGAGCGCATCGATCCCCTCCGCGAGCTTCTTGCTCATGATGCTCCCGGCGATCAGCGGAATGGACTCGACCGTACCCGTCACGTCCCGCAGCGCATACATCTTCCTGTCGGCGGGGGTGATCTCCGCAGTCTGACCGATCAGCACCAGGCCCACTTCTGCGATGACGCGGCGATATTCCTCCACGGTGAGGTCGGTGCGGAATCCGGGGATGGATTCGAGTTTGTCGAGCGTTCCCCCGGTATGACCCAGGCCCCGCCCGGAAATCATAGGGACGGGCACGCCGCAGGCCGCAACCATCGGAGCCAGGATGAGCGACACCTTGTCGCCCACACCCCCCGTGGAATGCTTGTCCACCTTGACGCCCGGAATATCCGACAGATCCACGACCACGCCGGAATGAAGCATGACGTCGGTGAACGTGGAGGTCTCCTCGTCGGTCATGCCGTTGAAGTAGACCGCCATGAGGAAGGCTGACATCTGATAATCGGGGACACCGCCGGCAACGTAGCTGTCCAGCAGCCAGGTGAATTCCTGACGGCTGAGCGCACCGCCATTCCGTTTCTTGCGGATGAGCTCGACGGGATTCATGGCCGGTCCTGGAATCGACGGCCGGCCGGGTCGCCGTGCGCCGATCCATTGACGATACCGGTGAGGGAGGCGATGGCGTCAATGACGAAATCCGGACGGTACGCCGCCAGCTCGGCGGCACTGAGAGCGCCGTAGGTGACGGCACATGTGGCGACGCCGGCGGTCCGGGCGGCAAGAATATCGGCATCGGAGTCGCCGACCATCAGCGTCTCCCGTACATGCCACGCCTGACCCTCCAGCACCGCGAGAATAACGTCGGGCGCCGGTTTTGGAGCGATGCCATCGGTCCCCTGGAGCCGGTCGAAAAGGGGCGTGATCCCGAAATGATCCGTTACACGGAGAATGCCGGCACCGCGCTTCGTGGAAGCCACCGCAAGACGATGTCCGCGTGAGCGCAAGTGTGTCAGCGTTTCCCGGACACCGGGGAAGAGCGTGGTCGAGACCAGCGACCGGGGAGGGTAGTATTCGGCGTACAGCGCAATGGCTTCGGGGATCCGGTGATGCTGTTCCGCAGGAAGAAGACGCGCGAAGGTGTCCCGCAGAGGCTTGCCGATAAGAGGGTATATCTGTTCCTCCCGGAACCCGTCGAAGCCAAGTTGCTGCAGTGCCCACAATTGGGCGCCGGCGATATCCTTGCGTGAATCGGTGAGCGTGCCGTCGAAATCGAAAATAATGTTCGGAAAGCGCATTCTGCCCCTACCGTTCGTTGTGCCGGGCGGCAAGCAGCAACCCGATGATGGTCTTGCCGTCGGTGATCTCTCCGCTCGTAATCATCTCGATCGTCTCTTCCAGAGGGACGAAGCGCAACGACATCGTGAACTCCCCCTCTTCCCGTTTGTGTCCGGCGGGCGAGACGCGCAGATCCCTGCCCAGATAGACGTGGAGAAGCTCATCGCAGAATCCCGGCGTTGTATGAAACGCACACAATCTGGTGAGCGAACCGGCAATCCATCCGGTCTCCTCTTCAAGCTCGCGCGCCGCACAATGGGCGGGATCTTCTCCCGGATTGAGTTTGCCCGCGGGAAGTTCCAGAATGTGCCGCTCAAGGGGATACCGGAGCTGATCGACCAGGATCACCTGGCCGTCGCCGGTGAGGGGGACCACGGCTGCACCGCCGGGGTGGTGCGCCACCTCCCGCACAGTCCTTTTTCCGCTGGGATACTCCGCTTCATCCACATAGAGATCAATGATCCGTCCGTGGTAAATCAGCGACCGGGAGAGCCGTTTGAGTTCCGCGTGCATGTCAGGCGCTGCCCCGGCTGCCCGGCTTCACGGCGGGAATCCCCTCCGCACACAGCGGACACTCCACGGGAGTGTAGGTCACCGCATGCATCCGCAAGACCGCTACGAGGGGATCCGGAGCCCGCTCGAACCGCACGGTGCCGCCGCTTCGATCGACGATGCATGCCACGCCGGCGAGCACCCCGTGCCGTTCATGAACAATGTTGATCACTTCCTGCACCGACCCTCCGGTCGTGACGACATCCTCGCACACCAGCACCTTTTCGCCGGCGGCGATCGCAAACCCCCGCCGCAGCTGCATCACACCCTCCTTCCGTTCCGCGAAGATCGTCCGCACCCCGAGCTGTCGTCCGACCTCCTGCCCCACCACGATTCCCCCCAGGGCCGGGGCGATCACGACATCGACGGCGCGTGCCCGGAACTGTTCGGCGATTACGCCGCACAGCGCCCCGCAATGCGCGGGATGCTGGAGCACTTTCGCACACTGGAAATACTGGTTGCTGTGAAGCCCCGAGGTGAGGAGGAAATGGCCTTCCAGCAACGCTCCGGTTTCCTTGAAGATGGCGAGTACACGATCAGAATTCATCGCTGGTCATTTTCCGCTGGTGGAAGGAATACGCGAGATCTACTGCCGTTCCAACCAACCCCTTGATCACTCGGTCTTTACATGCAAAGTTGGAACGCGCACTATGCCCCTTTTTCGTGTCATGAAGGTGGAGGGGCATTAGAGTGTGAACTTTACCCCGGCGTGGAACGAAAGCAGAAATCCGACATTGGGGTCGTTGACCACGTACATCGCCCGGCCGTGCAGCAGCAGGGCGATCCGGCGCGAAAGGAAATAATCGCCTCCCATCGATACCGACCCGGCCAGTCGGGACATCCCGGGAATATCATAGTACGTGAAGCGGACATCGTTGATGATCTCTTTGTATTCAGCCCCGGTCACGCGCAGCACACCCACGTCGAGGCCGACATAGGGCGATAACCGGAGGCCCGGATTCAGATAGTTCCGGATGGCGAGATACACGTAGACGGTAGCGAGGTCCTTTGCCTGCGTTGTCACACCCGGATAGGCGAGGGCGAACATGCCGCGGCGGAAGCTGAACAGCGACGCTTCCCCCCCGATGCCGAATTTGACATTGTACGTTGCCCGTCCCAGGAAGAGGACGCCGGCCGAAGGTCCCCTCGTCCAGAATTGTTTCAGCGCCAGGTGCGAAAGGGGAACGGTGACCCCTCCCGTAATCTCCACCGTCCGGTCTCTCGGCGCATAGAGCGTGCGGAAGATATCGTTCTTGCCGCCGCCGGACGTCTGCGCCTGCAGTGCGATCGCCGGAATCAGGAAAACGACGAGCGTGAGGAATGTCCGGGATGTCACCATCCTTTGGCCTTGCGGAGACCCATGATATGCTCGATATGTTTCGCTCCGTGGCGCGCATAGACGTCGAGCGTGTTGGCCATGGTGATCTCGCCCCGTTCCGGGTGCATTCCGCCGCGCGACCAGGCGCTTTCCGGCAGCCGCTCGAGAAAATCCACCCAGCGGCGGTGAAGCCCGTCCAGGAGATCCAGCGACGATCCGATGGCTCCCTGGGATGCTTCGCCGTTGGCCGCCCACACATCCTGGTCGTATGGCTTGATCGTGGGGTGGTCTTCATTGACCATCAGCTTCATGCGCAGGTAGGCGTTCATGTGCGAATCTGCCAGGTGGTGCACCACCTGCCGCACGGTCCAACCGCCGTCGCGGTATGGCGTATTGAGCTGGGCGTCGTTGAGCCCGGCGACGGTTTCCCGGATCTTCGCCGGAAATTCCCTGAGCGCCGTCAACTGCGATCTGCGATCTGCCATGGGCAATCCTCCTCTGAACATTCCTTCAAGAAATGAACTTCCCCGCTCTCCCGCAACTTCGCTCAACCTCAGACGCCCCCGACTGCCGCCCGGCGGACCATGCCCATCCGCTGTCCGAGGAATCGCTCCCCCACCTCCGTGAACTTGGCGGGGATATCGCTGACAAAGAAACGCAGGTTCGGCTTTTGCGCGCTGGGGTTCCGCAGATCGGTGGTGTCGAGCAGATGCCCGACCTCAACCGCCGTTGCGGCGCCGGAGTCGATCAGCGTGATCGCCGTACCGGCCGCGGCAGCGATGGCGGTGCGCAGCACCGGGTAATGCGTGCAGCCCAGGATCAATGTGTCGATCTTCTCCAGCAGCAGCGGGAACAAATATTCTTTCGCGATGAGAGCCGTCGCCTGGTGATCCGTCAGCCCCTCCTCGGCGAGGGGGACGAAGAGCGGACATGCCTGGGAGAACACCTGCACGTCCGGATCGATCTGCCGTATGGCATGCGCATAGGCCCTGCTGTTCACCGTTGCCCGCGTGCCGATGATGCCGATCCGCTTGTTACGTGTCGAGTGCACGGCGGCCGCGGCGCCAGGGACGATCACGCCGATCACCGGCATGTGCGCATGCTTCTGGACGACGTCCAGCGCCACTGCGGACACGGTATTGCACGCCACCACGACCATCTTCACATCGTTGCCCAGCAAAAAATCGATATCCTGCGCCGCGTATTCCCGCACCACCTGCGGCGATTTCGAGCCGTACGGCACGCGCGCCGTGTCGCCGAAGTACACGATGTTCTCATGGGGAAAACATTCTGTCAGCGCATGGACCACGGTCAATCCCCCGATGCCGCTGTCGAATACGCCGATGGGTTTTTGCCGGAGCGCGATCATGCGGGTGCCAGCTCGGTCCGGTCACTGATCGCGGCCAGAATCGCCTCCCGTATCTCCGCCCGCTGCCCCGCATCACGCAACGGCGCGTGCGTGCGATCCTGGACATAGAACGCATCCACAATGCCGTCCACCCGCGTAGCGATTTTGGCGAAGGAGATATCCAGGCCGAGCTTCGAAATGGTCTCCGTCACACGGTACAGAAACCCCACGGAATCGGGCGCATAGACGTCAATGATCGTGTAGTCGGCCGTGTCTTCGAACGTCACGTCGGTGCGGATGTTGGGATTGGGCACAGCGGCGTGCTTGCGCCGCCGCCACTTCCGGTGATGATCACGGAAGAGCTTTGCAGGTTCCACGCGTCCGCCGACAACCGCCCGCAGATCCTCTTCGATTTTGCCGCACACGGGCTCCTCCAGCTGCTGGTGCCCGGCGGTCGCACTGACCCGGAACCGGTCGATGACAATCCCGTCGCCGCGCGTGAAGATCGATGCATCAAAGATGTTTGCGTCGTTCGCGGCAAGGACCGCGCAGAAGCGCGACAGCGCGCCCGGCGCATCGTGAGCGATGACGGTGACATCGGTGTAGGCACCGTGTTGACGGAACAACGTCTGTACATCCTTCAATGTCCCGATCGCACGAATATGGTCGGCAATCTCCTCGGGGGAAAACATCGAGGGATAGGCGTCGCCCGCAATGCCGTCAAGATGGGTCGAAGTGACATCCGTCGGTATGTCGCCGGCCAGCACCGCACTGACGTCCGCCGCCTTGACGGCGGCACGGTCCGCCTGGAACCGGCTGATCTCCTCCCCCTGGAGATTCCTGCGCAAGACGTCCGCGGTCTGCAGGTACAGATCATGGAGCAGGGCCGCTTTCCATTCCGTCCATACGGTGGGATTCAACGCCGAAAGATCGGCGTATGTCAGGAGGTAGAGATAGTCCAGCAGCACGGGCCGGGCAAAGTGGGCGGCGAAGTCGCGCAATGTCACGCGATCGTGGATGTTCCGCCGGAAGGCGGTCTGCTCCATGATCAGGTGATGACGCACGAGGAAACTCACGTCGGGGATCAACTCCGCGGCCCCGAGCCGTTCCAGCACCGTCCGCGTGACTTCCACACCGCGGATTTCATGATCCCCCACCCCCAGGGGCTTCGCGATATCATGCAGAAGAAGGGCCAGAAACAGCACTTCCCTGTCGGGAAGCCGCCGGTACACGTCGCCAAGGGGATCATGGACCTCGAGCAAACGCTCCGCGTT
>PMCM01000130.1 GCA_003154155.1 Ignavibacteriota bacterium
CACGATCTTCGCGTTCGGCAGCGCAGCGCGGAGGGAATCGAGCGCCTGCGTGTACAGCGCGGCAAACACCGCGTTGGATGTCGGGGAGCTCGGGGAAACGCCGCCGCTCGTCGCATACCCGAGCACGTCGTTGTTGCCCAGCCAGAAGGTGACCAGGTCGGGGTTGAGCGCCTTTGCTTGCATCAGGATGTTCTTCCCGAGTGCCGCCTGACGGAGCACGAGCAGGAAGAGCGGATTGCTGCGGGGCGGGCCCGCCTTCGACACAAAACTGGCGGTATCCAGGAAATCGTAGATCACCGCTCCCGGGATGCCCAGGTTGTCATACGGCCGGGCCAGTGCAGTGTTCATCGGCGCACCGGGGTTCAGCCCCTTCGGACCAATCACCGGACCGACAAGGCTGATGATCTCGTACCGGGACGCCTTGCCTGAGACCGGATCGGGCGTACCGGGATCGGAATAAAGCGGCTGCTCAAACGTGCCGAGGTTTGCGCCGGCAATCTTCAGCTGCTGCGCAATCTGGTTCGTGAAGCTGTACACTTGTGCGGATTGGAACAGGCCGTTCGACTGATATCCGGCCGACAGGCTGTTGCCGATCGCAACATACTTGTTGATGGTCGCCCCGCCGAGACCGGTCACCGGACCGTTCGGCGTGGATTTGTCACAGCCACTCCCACCAAGCAGTGCGGCGGCGACAAACAGCATGAGAAACAGCGTCGTCTTCTTCATTGCATCACTCCGTGGCTATGAGATTAGAACGTGTACCCGAGATCCAGGCCGAACAGATTGACCGTGGTCCTGTAGGTGCCGTCAAACGCGATTTGCGGGATGGTGTTCACTGCTTGGCGGTCGAGGAACTTGATGAACAGATACGACACGTCGACATTAATGTGCTTGGTGATCTGATAGCCGAAACCGATATTCAGACCGTGACGGTCCGCATCGGGCAGCATCGGCTCCAGGTGACTGTCGTCCACCGGAGAGTGATCAAAATAGTATCCGCCGCGGATCTTGAGGTCACCCAACGAATATTCGCCGCCCACACGGGCAATGTACGTGTCTTTGTAATTCTTCGGCGAAATGGAGCTCGAACCGTCCGCTTTGAAATCCACCTTTAATTGATCGTACGATGACCACCAGATGTACTGGAAGTCAGCCTCGACCTCCAGCGCATCGTTGATCCTGTACGCGACGCCCGCAAATGACGTTGCGGGAAGTTTGATGGAGACGGACGCGTCGCCCGCGGGAAGATCCAGCGCCGCATAGTTCGGCGTGAACGACGCGGTTCCGCTGGCGTCCATTTTCACGGCACTGCGATATGACAAGCCGACAGACAACGATGGGGTGAACTTGTACAAGATGCCAGCGGTCCAGCCGGTGCCGGTGCCGGTCAGGTCAAGCGACACAAGCGGTTCTGCAAGATTCGACCCCGTGGTGGGATCGGCGATGCCGACCGGGACGGGGACCTTCTTCGTCAGAAGCACGCTCCCTGTAACGTAGCTGAATCCCGCGCCGATGGAAAGCTGATCCGTCAGCCGGTAGGATACGGTGGGAGTGAAGTAGAAGCTCTTCAGATCGACTTTGACGCTGAGGAACCGTCCTGCCCAGTTCGCATCCCACTCCGTTCCCAGGCCATAAGGATTCATGACGCCGACGCCCACAGTGAGCCGGTCCATGGCCGGCACCACGACATAGGCGTTGATCGGCGTGAACACCAGCTGCTTGTTGTCGGTCTTTGCGTTGGTGTTGTCCTGCAGAGGTCCGTAAAACGAACCCGTGGGCACAATCACCGTGGCGCCAAGATAGACGGACGCCTGTGTCTGGAAACCCAACCCTGCAGGGTTGTAGAATATGGCCGACCCGTCGGTCGCCCGGGCTGCGAAAGCGCCAGCCTGAGCCATTCCTCTAGCTCCGTGCTCATTGAGCTGGAACCCGCCGCCAAATGCCTGTGCAGCGACGAATATCCCCAGGAACGCACACACGTAGAACCATCGTGCAATGGACATAAGTGTTCCTTTCTTGATGAAATATGCACAGCGGGAGAACTTGCCGGCCTTGTGCAACCCAGAGGGGCAGCCGAACGTACTGTGGACCGCTGAAGCGGAGAATGCGCTGAAACCTAAAGAATCGCTACACCATTTGCACGATAAACTTCTAAAACCTTGAGAAAAAAAAACCGAGGTGTTGAAAAATTCAACACTGGTCTTGAGTGGCATTTCTGAACCATTTCCATTAGATTTCGTATCAACTGTTAGAAGAAATGCCGACAATGCCACGTATCCACGTTAGCAATAGGTCGTTCCAGATTCTCCTCGCGCTCCTCGGTGCGTGCTTTGTCACCCTGGCAACCGTCACGTTCATCACGAGCGCGAGCCTGCCCACCGACGAGAATCTCTTCACCGAGACCCCTTCTAACGTCGAGGTTGCGCGGGCGTTTCGGGCGACACCCATCGAGGTAAAATCGTACCGGAACCCTCTCGCGACCTCGAGTATCGCGCTTGCCGGTGACTCGGTGCAGCCGCATGACCTCCTTCTTTCCATCGGCTGGCTGCCTGCCCGTTCCATGGATGGGTACCAGCGCGCACTTGCGGGGATCATCACCGACACCACGACCGTTACCGTCCTGAGGCCGGAAGGTCTTCGTTCCATCCGCTGGAAAGTGCGCCGGTCGGATCTGCTCAGCGGCACGTTTGCGGAAAAAGGGCCGGCCATCATCGTCATTGATGTGACACCCGGCGGTGCCTCCGACCGGGCCGGCATGCAGCCCGGTGACTACATCACCCGGATCAACGGTCAACAGTTCAAGACCTCTGCGGAGGCGGACGGCATCATGCGTCAGGGGACAAGCGGCAAAGCCACGACATACGAAGTGCTCCGGGGCTCCACGCCGCTCACGCTGAATGTGGTTCTGGCCCAATTCGGATTCGCAATCCCTACGCTGATGTTCTCTCTTGCCGGCATCGGCTATATACTGATTGGCATGTTCCTCGGGCTGAAGCGCCCGGGATTCCTCGCGGCGCGGCTGATCGCTCTCTGGATGGTGCTGTTGGGCTTCTTTATTGCCGTGTTGCTCGTCAGACGCGACAACGTCATGACTCCCTATGTCGTGGCACGTAATGTCCTCGTTGCCTACGGAGCGCTGTTTGGTACGGTCGTGTCGTTCCACGCCGGACTCCTCTTCCCATGGCAGCGGCCGATTAGCCGGTGGCATAAGCGCGGCCTGATCACCATGTACGTTCTGGCGGCCGTGGCGCCAGTGCTGATGAGGTCCGATGTGATCGGCTACCTGTTGCTCGCCCTTGTCATTGTGATCGGGCTGTTCGTCAGCCCGCCGTTCACCCGGCAGGCAACAACGCAACAACGCGCTCTCGGCCGGCCGATACGCCTGATCGGGTTCTCCGCGCTGGGCGCATCGGTACTCTGCATTTTCGCACTCATCGTCTTCGGCCACCCGGAACTCATCGGCGTCGTGGGAGTGCTGCTGATTCTCTATCCGCTTTCGTATCTGTATACGATCGGGCACTACCGGCTGTTTGATCTGGATATCCGCGTCCGCCGCAATGTGCAGTATTCGGTGCTGAGCTGGTTCTGGGGCGGCGCCGTAACCATGGTGCTGATCTGGGTCTTTTTCGCCCTCCCGGCACAACGGCTGCTCCTGCCGAATGTGGTCATCAACGGTTTTTCTGTGGAGGTGCGCCAGGAACCCGCCTCGGCGTCGGAACAACTTGCCGCCCAGCGACTCGTAGCCATGTTGCTCGGCGTCGGCGTCTGGACCGGTTTCTGGCACATGCGCCTGCTCGGCCAGCGGCTGCTCGACCGGAAGTACTACCGGACACGGTTCGACTACCGGCGTGCCGCCAAAGAGGTGTCAGAAGTGCTGTCGACCAAGCTGAGTATGACGGATCTTGCGACCGCACTCGTGCATTCGCTGATGGGCCTTCTGAAGCTGAGAGGGGCCGGACTCGTGGTCTTCCGCAACAGCACGACCTGTTGCTGCGATGCCGCTACCGGCGTTGACGCGGAGGCATGGCGGAACTTTGCCTGCGCTCTGGACGCCCGGTTCACCACTGCGCTTGCAACCCATCAGGAGGCGGCACACATCGACCTGCTTCCCCCGGATCTGGCCGCCGCGCTGCGCGCGATGCGGTTTGACTATGTCATTCCGATCCGTTCGAAGGACCACCTGTCAGGCGCGATTCTCGTCGGGGAAAAGCTCTCGGATACACCGCAAAGCACCGAAGATCTCTCCTTCCTGAGCGGCGTGGCACGTCAGGTATCTGTCTCCATCGAGAATGCGTTTCTGTATGAGGGGCTCGCCGAACAGGATCGCATGCGCCACGAACTGGCAATTGCCCGGCAGATCCAGATGGGGTCGCTTCCTTCCGTGACGCCGCAAATCACCGGACTGGATATCGCGGGTCTGTCGACGCCGGCGCTGGAAGTCGGTGGGGATTTCTTTGACTACCTGGACGGCTCCGGCAAGGATGTCATGGTGATTGTGGGGGACGTCAGCGGTAAGGGAACCTCCGCCGCCCTCTATATGTCCAAAGTGCAGGGCATCCTCCGGTCCCTGCATCAATTCAGCCTGGCGCCTCGTGATCTCTTCCAGCGCGCCAACAGGCTCCTCTGCGCCGACCTGCAAAAAAATTCCTTCATTACCGCGTCGGCGGCGCTCTTCCTCCCCAAAGCCCGCCAGGTGAAACTGGTGCGTGCCGGCCATCTCCCGCTCTACAGGTACCGCACCGCGGATGCGCGCGTGGAACGGATCGTCCCGCGGGGCCTCGGACTCGGTCTCAGCAACGCAGGCATCTTTGCCACCGAACTGGAGGAATTCACCCAACCGTACATACCAGGCGATGTCTTCGTGCTTGTCACTGACGGCGTCACCGAAGCCCGCAATCCCGCCGGTGACGAATACGGTGAAGACCGGCTCTCGGCGGCGATCGCCGCCGCCGCCCAACTTCCAGCACTGGCCATCCGCGACCGGATCATGGCGGACCTGAATGCGTTCGGGGCAGGGACCGATCCTCATGACGATCAGACCATCGTCGTTGTCCGGGTTTCCTGATCCCCTCTCCCGACCTCTATGCGAAGATACCAAATGCTGATCTTCTTCCTTGTCGTCTTTGCCGTCTACTTTGCCATAAACGGCTACGTCTTCCTGCGCGGATGGCAGGCCCTCGCCCCAGGAAGTCAGCTCCGCACGTGGTATGCGGCGGCCTTCCTGTTTGTCACGCTGTCGTTCGTCATCGGCAGGGTGCTGGAGAACTACTGGCTCTCCCCCGTCAGCGACTTCTTCGTCTGGACCGGATCCCTCTGGCTCGCCGCTCTCGTCTATTTTCTCCTGGCGTGTGTGGTGATCGATCTGGCCCGGCTGGTGCTGCTGTTCCTCCCCGTGTCGCTTCCGGTGTTTCGTGACCCCGAGCACGCACGGCGTCTGATGCTCTTTGCCGCGATCGGCGTGGTCGGGATAGTCGTGGCCGCTGGTTACTGGAATGCCCGGTCACCCCGGGTGCACCGGTTCACCGTGAACATCCCGAAACCCACCGACGGGACCCACTCCCTCCGCATCGTCATGGCGTCGGACATCCATCTCGGCACGATCATCGGCCGGGAGCGGCTCTCCTCCCTTGTCGAAAAGATCAATGAGCTCCGGCCTGACCTGGTACTCTTTGCCGGCGACGTGGTGGATGAAGACCTGGGGCCGGTGGTCAGAGAGAACCTGGGCGAAACGCTGCTGACGATCCGCGCGCGGAAGGGGATCTACGGCATCACGGGGAACCACGAATATATCGGCGGGGCGGAAAAGGCCTGCGCCTACCTCGAGGCGCACGGGATCCGCATGCTGCGCGATACGGTGGTGGAATTGGAAGGGGGGATCCTCCTTGCGGGCAGGGAAGACCGGAGCAGCACACAGTTCGGTGGCAAACGCCGGAAACCGCTTGACGAGCTGCTTGCCGGCGTCGATCCGCACAAGCCCTTGATCATGATGGACCACCAGCCGTTCCACCTGGAGGAGGCGGCGTCGCATGGCGTCGACCTGCAGCTTTCCGGCCACACGCATCACGGCCAGCTCTGGCCGTTCAATTATATCACCCGTGCCGTCTACGAGCTCAGCTGGGGCTATCTGCAGAAGGGGACGACCCACTTCTATGTGTCCAGCGGGTTCGGCACCTGGGGCCCCCCGGTGCGCACGGGGAACCGTCCGGAAATCGTGGAAATCACGATGACGTTCGACCAGCCACGGTAATCGACCGGCCATAATCGACCGGCCATGGTAATACGCCCTTGACATTCCCTCCGGCGCGGTGTATATTCCGGTGAGAAGTATTTTTCATACCCCCTCCAGCCTGGAAACCTCTTTACATGACTTCACCGCTGATCGACCTGTTTCTGGCCGCGGTGCGGATCGACGCACCATCGCTCCATGAAGCACCCATGGCCGCATTTGTCCGCAGGGCACTCGCCGATGTCCCCGTCCGGATCATCGAGGACGACGCCGCCGCGGCGCTCGGTACGGGCTGCGGCAATCTGATCTGTATCCCCCAGGGCTTCACCCCCGATCGCCCCGCAACAGTCCTGTTCGCCCACCTGGATACCCCGGGCCCGACCGCCGGCGTGCATCCGGTGGTGACGTCCGACCGGATCACCAGCGACGGTACAACGATCCTCGGTGTCGACAACAGGGCGGGACTGTGCATGCTGCTGCATGCCCTCCGGACCACGGTCGCAACCAACCCGCAGGGAAATGCGATGGTGGTGTTCACGGTCGCCGAAGAACTGGGCATGTGGGGGGCGAAACATGTGGACCTTTCCCCCTACAACGTGGCCATGGCGTTCGTGTTCGACTGCTCTCGCCGCCCGGGAACGTTCATCCAGTCCTGTGTCGGTTCCTCGCTCTATACCGCAACGTTTCACGGGCGGGCCTCACATGCCGGTGTCGCCCCGGAAAAGGGGATCAACGCCATCCAGGCGGCGTCCCGCGCCATCGACCGCATCAAGATGGGCAGACTCTCCCCGAAAATGACCGCCAACGTCGGCACCATCCGGGGCGGTTCGGCAACCAACGTCGTGCCCGATACCTGCGTCATCGAAGGGGAGGTCCGTTCGTTCCACCCGGAAGAGCTCGACGCCTACATCGCCGGCATCACGACGGTCTTCAATGCTACCTGCGCCGAATTCCAGGCGACCGTGGATGTGCACTCCACCCTCGACTTCGCACCGTTCGTGCTGTCGGAAAACGCGCCGGTCTTCCGCCGCGCCTGCGCAGTGCTGAAACGGCTCGGCCTGACACCGAATCCCATCGAATATCTGGGGGGCAGCGACGCCAATATGCTGAACGGCAAGAATGTCCCCTCGGTCAATCTCGGCATCGGCGCCCAGAATCCCCACGGCACCGATGAGTTCATCCTTCTGGAAGATCTCCAAACCTCCGCCTCCATCGCCCACGATCTCATGCAAAGGACTCCCGATGAAATCCGTTAAACTGATCCTCCTGCTCCTCGGCGGCATCCTCTGCATGGCACAGGCGGGGGAGCACCACCAGGGGCACCTCTTTATCATCGGCGGCGGGCGGCGCAGCCCCGAAATGATGAAGGAATACGTCCGCCTGGCAGGCGGACCGGAACAGGCTTCGATCCTTGTCCTGCCCATGGCGAGCGGCGACGGCGATACCACCGGTCTGGAAATGGCTGAGGAATTCCGCGGCCTGGGCGTGCGTACTGCCCGGTCACTCTTTATTACACGCGCCATGGCCATGACGCCTGCCATCCTCGAACAGTTCAAGGGTGTCACCGGGGTCTATTTCACCGGCGGCGACCAGGCACGCGTAACAAGGGAACTTGTCGGCACACCAGTGCAGAAAACCCTGCAGGACCTCTATCGCGGCGGAGCCGCGATCGGCGGGACGAGCGCAGGCGCGGCGATCATGAGCGCCGTGATGCTGACCGGCGATGAAAAGCTGAACCGCGATACGGTCAACGGCTTTACATTCATCAAACGGGACAATGTCGTGGTGACCGAGGGGCTCGGATTCCTTACGACCGTGATCGTGGACCAGCACTTCATCCGGCGCAAACGGCATAACCGCTTGATCAGCGTGGTCCTGGAACACCCCCCCCATGTCGGCGTCGGGATCGACGAGGCAACCGCCGCGATCGTCTCAGGCGACAGCACGTTCCGTGTGATGGGGAACGGCAGCGTGATGGTGATTGACGCCTCCCAGGCCACGAACATCCACTCGGACGAGCGCGGCAATCTCGGCGCCTCAGGCATCCGGATGCATGTCCTCCTGAACGGCGACGAATTCGATCTGCGCACCCTTGCACCCCTCCCCCGGAGGGAACCGCGGTGAAACAACCGTTCCGGTTTCACACGATGGTCATGATCTTCTCCGTCGTCACGCTGGTCGCCGCTGCAACCTGGGTCCTTCCCGGCGGGACATATACGCGGACGGTGAAGGATGGCCGGACACTCGTGATCCCGGGCTCGTTCACGTTCGTCCCGAGCACACCCCAGGGTGTCGGGTCGCTGCTCATGTCGCCCATCAAAGGGTTCATCGAAGCGGCCCACATTATCGCCTTTGTCTTTCTGATCGGCGGCACCTTCAAGGTCATCGAGAAGACAGGGGCGATCACCGAGGGAGTCCGCTCCATGGCGTACACGTTCGCGCAACGTCCCGGGTTGCAGAAATTCTTCATCCCGGTGACGATGACGATCTTCTCCCTCGGTGGCGCGATTTTCGGCATGTCGGAAGAAACCATGCCCTTCGTGCTCATCTTCATCCCCCTGGCGCTCTCACTCGGGTATGATTCCATTGTCGGAACGGCGATTCCGTTCCTTGGTGCCGCCTCCGGATTTGCCGGATCGATGCTGAACCCCTTCACCGTGGGGATTGCCCAGGGGATCGCTGAACTTCCTCTCTACTCGGGACTGGAATACCGTGTGATCATCTGGGTGATCAGCACGACATGCATGATCACGTTTGTGATGTTCTACGCCCGTCGAATCAAGGCTTCCCCGGAGACAAGCCGGGTTGCCGATCTGGATCGCGCGCGCAAGAACAGTCTGCATCTCGACGAGTCGCCCCCCGCCGGCCTCACTGTGCCCCAGAAGCTTGTGCTCTCGGGGTTCGCACTGGCGATGGTGTTCCTGATCGTGGGCGTGCTGAAGCTGGGCTGGTATATCAACGAAATAGCCGCACTCTTCCTGGGCATCGGCATCGCGGCGGGGCTTCTGGGACGCCTCTCCGTCGTCGCCACCGCAGATGCGTTCATGGAAGGTGCACGCGATATGGTGGGCGTTGCGCTGATCATCGGCTGTGCCCGGGCAATCCTGGTGATCGCCACCGAGGGCAGGATCCTGGATGTGATGCTGTACGGTCTGGCCAACGTGATATCGGGCATGCACCCGGTGTTCGCAGCACAAGCGATGTTCGTCACACAGGGGATCATCAATTTCTTCGTCCATTCCGGTTCCGGCCAGGCCGCCCTCACGATGCCCGTCATGGCGCCCCTTGCCGATGTGGTGGGCATCTCCCGGCAAACCGCCGTGCTCGCCTTCCAGTTTGGCGAAGGGTGGATCAATCCGATCCTGCCGACATCCGGCGTCACGATGGGCGTCCTGGGTCTCGCGGGCATTCCGTGGGAGCGGTGGTTCCGGTGGATGCTCCCCGTGCAGCTGTTTTTCTTTGTCCTGGCGCTCCTGTTGCTTGTGCCTCCGTTCTTTTTTGGATATCATTAGGCATATCGTCCCCAAGTCAAACTTACCATTCTCAGCAGGAGGTACCATGCGGAACGTACTACGCGTTGTTGCCATGCTTGTGCTGATATGCTGTGCGGCAGGGTTGATGTTCGCCGAAAAACAGGGGAAAGAGAAGTCCAACGGCAGCCCGGTACTCTCCGTGCAGGCCCCCTTTGAAGTGGCGGGAGGAACGGATCTTCTGAAGGAAGGTTTTAATGACACATCCGCCACCGGGTTCCCGCCCGCGGGTTGGATCATGATCAACAATGATCATGGCGCGCCGACCGGTTCGGATCCCAGTGATACGTGCTGGTATGAATCGGTGACGGTCGGCGGCAGTCTTGCCCTCCCGTTGATCGAAGGCGTCGGGTGTGCGGCCGCGTATTACGGCACCTCCAACGGTCTCCTGCTCGATGACTGGCTGGTCACGCCGAACACCGGCGGCGCAGGCCCGGCCGGCAGCGTCGATTCACTGACCTTCTGGATGGTGTCCCGTCTGTCCAGCTCCGGTTCCTATCCCGATTCGCTGGATATCCGGGTATCCTCGACGAACAAGGCCGTGGGGAGCTTCACCCGCCTGGTGTACCTGAACGTCCCCAAAACGGCATGGACACGGGTGGCCCTGGCGCTGCCTCAGTCCGCCGTCCGCTATGTAGCATTCCGCTATCTGATGTATGACGGCGGAAGCACCGGGGATAACTCCGACAAGATTTGCGTCGATGACGTTCACATCACGAGGTACTCCTCCACTGCGGTGGGCAGCCCTGCGGGTTTCGTCCCCCAATCGTATGTGGTGAACCAGAACTATCCGAATCCGTTCAATCCCTCGACGCAGATCACCTTTGGAATGCCCGCAGCCGGTCCCGTGACCCTGCGTGTTGTTGATGCTCTCGGCCGCGCGGTGTCGACACTTGACGATGAAGAACTCAGCGCTGGGAAGCACGCCCGGAC
>PMCM01000316.1 GCA_003154155.1 Ignavibacteriota bacterium
CGGAGGGGGACCCCCTGAATGCAGCCGGCATTGTGGGAAAAGTCGATGTAGACGCTGCCGCCGCCCCGAGTCAGACCGCTCCTTTGCCACGGCGTGGGAGAAATGATGATGAACTCTCCTCCAAAACCGACGCGCGTGCCGGACGCCGGTTCACAAGCGATGGAAACATCAACAGCCTGAATTTTCGGGTCGCTGCCGGCGACATGGAGATCGGCGCTTTGCAGATAGTAATCCTGTTGTGCATAACTGATGAACACCAGGCGGGCAGTCCTGCCGGTCCTATGGACATCGAGACTTCGGTACTGCACGGGGGACAACGCGCCGGGGATCACCACGTCTTCCGTCGGGGCTTGCCCCCCCTGCAACCCCTTCCTGCACAGCACGAGTGGGGTTTCTCTCCCGACATATTTGATGAACGCCAATAATACCGCGCCGGGACACCATGACGGCCCTGAGCTCTCATTCCTGCGCACGTTGTTGGCGACGATGAACGCCCCCCCCGCCGGCGCAGGAGAGGTGCAGGAGGATGACTGGGTCAGCGGGAGATACTCAAGCGCTACGACGTCGGCGGCTGACGGGTCGGACGTTATCGGGAGCGAATAGAATGTGACGCCTCTCTGGTCGCTGGACCATCGGGGCTGCATCTTTTCTGTGCTGCTGTTGTCAGTCAATCTCCTGGGCGGCAAAGCGGGATGTGAAGGGTCAATCATAAAGATCTCACAATGTCTTCTTGCATCGCCCGTATAGTAGGCCTGATAGGCGATCCATCGGCCATCAGGAGACCAGTCCGGGAATGTGTCAATGTCAGGGTTCTCCGTCACCTGGGCCAGACTCGCCTCCGCGGTGAGGTCCAGGATCTGCGGAAGTTGCGGCAAACGGTTCGTTTTCTTTGCCGGGTACCCTGCCGCAGCCGAAAACTCCCGAACGAGCTCGCTCATGTTTCTGATCACGTACAGGTCACCGTTTCCCGTGCGGCCGGAGACGAAGACGATCTGTCGTCCGTCCGGCGACCAGCAGGGATGATGATCGGACGCGCGGTGCTTCGTCAGGCGGGCATACACGTTGTCTGACAGGTTCCCCAGATAGATATCATCATTGCACTCGTCGCCTGAGCTGACAAAGACATACCACGCCTTCCCTTCGTACTTGACCGGACACCAGCGGAGTTCCCGGTCTGACTCGGCCGCCAGCTCATCGGTGGACCGACGAGGGGAGATCTGATGCGGCTTCTTCTGGTTCACATCGATCCACCACAGATGGCGCCACTGGGCACTCTCGATCGACTCGAACGAGACGACCTCGGGGTTCACGCTCGATATCTGTGCATTTGCGATCTCGCCTTTGATTTCAAACTCCTTTGTCGATCCCACGAGCGCGACATGATCAAGCGTTACCTGACAGAGAACGACCCCTGGGACCATGGCGGCAAATGGAAAAACAAGATAGCGGAGAAGGGGTCTCCAGCGCGATGCAGCGAAGCTTCTCATTTGGATTCCTCAAGTTGCTTAAGAGTCTGTTTCGCGTTGTCTACAAAACGTTGATCGGAATGGCAGATATTCAAGCCGAGGAAATCTTTCCAGTAGCCCGCCGCCTCTCTGCGCGCGTTCCCACTTTCATCCCCGGAAGCCATGGACTGCCACCGGTGGTATCCGGCCATTGCTTTATAGTACAGCGCTTCACAGGTCAGACGGTTGACGTCATCCCGGTTTCGGATCTTCGTCCGGTATGCATAAAACACGCGGAAATCGCCTATGGCACCTTCAAACAGCTTCAGCTCGTAGCGGGCCCTTGCGCGCAGGTAATATGCATCAGCATCGTATTGGTCTTCCCGGAGTATGCTCGAACAAATACGTTCGGATCGAACAAATTGCCCATTGCCGAAATCACGCGCAGCCTGTTCCAGCGTCGAGGCGACGGCCTGCTCGACAGTGTCGGGCTGGCCGATGCCTGTGAGCGCGATATGAATCGGATTTCTGGCTCCGTCATTGCTCGAGATCGAAAGGACCGCAGTCCGGGTGCCTCCCGCGAGCGGGATGAAGCGCAGGAGAACGGTTGTCTGGGCGCCGGGACGGACGTCGAACTTCAAGGGCGCGTCGACTCTGAAATCGTGCGGGCACGTCCCTTCCAGAGTCATCCCTCTGACCCTGAGGGTCGAGTTTCCGCTGTTCGCAATCGCTATTGATGTGTCCCGCTTTCCCGCGAGGGAGGTAACAGGAAACCTCAGGTCTCCCGGCACCGTCAGTTGGGCAACGCCCTCAGGGTGTGTGACGATGTTCGTATCCTTTACGGTCACCTCCTCCTTCTTTGCTCCGTCGTGGGTCGGCGCCCCGAAATGGAACGAGAGGCTGTAATCGTCTTCGGTGGTGACAAGAAGTTTCTGGTACTGCACGCTGTCCAGGGTGACGGCAACTGTGATCACATCACCCACTTGAGACCGCATGGCGATCTGCTTTCTCGCGGCGGTTTCGTATCCCCGTGGTTCGTCGTTAACCTCTATCAGTGCCGGCCGGACCGGGTCCTTTTCCACGTTCACGACAATGCGGATGTCTTTCTGCCGCGAGCAATCAGAGAACACGGCAGCCGCGAGCAGAGAAATCGCCCAAAGACCCCGGTGCAGCACCCCCACCGGTCCAAAGTGATCGCGCAATCCCATCGAGCATCCCTTTGTCATTGAGTGGGCACAGCGAATATGACTGTGGTGGTTTTTGTGATTTCGATTTTCCTCTTACCGTTGGTGAATGACGGCAGCGGCGCTCTGATGCGATAAGTCATGGGAAGGAAAACTGTGTTCTTGCCGCTCACCAGCTTGACGGCGAACCGGTAGATCGATCCGTCTTCGTCCCAGCAACGGAGCGAATGCAACCCAGCCGTAAGATCCCTG
>PMCM01000238.1 GCA_003154155.1 Ignavibacteriota bacterium
TCGATGATCCCCCCGAGTATCCCGACGTGCGCCGCACCGTAGAGGCCGAGATTCGTCTGGGCCCAACCGTTCGTGATTGCGTCCCCCGTTGCGAAGGGGGACGTGGTGCCGTCGGAGAGACTAAACTGGTGCATCGCTTCATGGGAGATTGAGGAGTTGGGATCATACTGATGGGCCCACACCTGGCTGTCCTGATGAACATCGGGAAGGTACTGCGCAAAAAAGAGGCGAGAAGCGTTCGCAACATTCAGGACCCATTTGCCGACGGCACGGGCGAAACGGTCGTCGTAGCGCACAACGGGAACCAGGGCGCCTACTTGCTCCACTCCGTTCATGAAGAAGGCATAGTCGTTCTGCGTACTGCTTTCGCCGATAAGGCCCGAACAGTCATACCCTCCCCAGTTGCCGACGATCGCGCCCCACGGCTGCCGGACCCCTCCGATCCCGTTCGAGAAGCACCAATTCATCATCTTCGTGACATCATACGTCGTCCCCAGCTCTGCATTCATCCTTGCGGCAGCATACACACCGTACGGGAGCTGAAGCTCGTATGAGGGATTGGTCGTGTACACAAGCAGCGACTCGAGCGCAAGCTCAGCGCCGACCCTGAAGTCCTGGTTGCCCGTCTGGAGATATGCCATGTAGAGTATCCAGGCGATCGCCCCCGCAGCTTCCGGCTCGGGAACTCCCGTGTCATTCGGCTTCATGGTGATCAGGTTGAACGCACGATGATTCACGTTGGCAAGGCTCCAGGGGGTCGCGCTTCCTCCCATGGCTGTGACCGCTGCGCGCCACCTGCCCGCCACAATGGGGATACGACTGCGGAAGTCGCCCGTCGACGGGTAGAGGCTCGCGATCTGGAATGCGAAGACATTCGGCATCGTCTCATACCACCAGTCGTCACCTGTCAGGGCCGATGGAGTGTTCAAATACACGTTCTGACCGTTCTTGCTGTTGAACCACTCCTCCCCCATCACCACCCAGTTGGTCCCCCCCTGGTTGGTTTTGTCTTTGCCGGCCAGGCTCGCACCCACGAGAGCCGGGAGGCAGGTAACCGCTTCCCCACCGTAGCCGGGTGAGCCGACGTAACTCTGTATCCGGAAGCTCCCCTGTCCCGGATAATTGACGGTGTTGGAATACAGCTGGACGAGCGGGAGATACTGGCCCGACCGGGAGACGTCGAAAGCAATGGAGTCGAAGGAGGCCGCCACGGCCTTCCAGTTTCTCATCAAGTACGGGGCGGGGGCATTCGGCATCTGATCTATCCTGCCGATGGCAATCTGCTGCGACAGTCCCCCTGCAGTTGAAAGCCCAAGGAGAAGGGCCACAGGAAGCACGGCACGCGCTGGCGACATGACCCGATCCTTCATGGAATATGTTCTTTCCTGCAGAACGCTTTGCTCTGTTTGCCTTCGTACAGGGAGAGGCGCCCTGTCGCAAGTTCTCTTGTGAGCGTCAGTTCGGTGTCCGGCCCACCGCGGAAGAGGGCATATGAGAATCTCCCGGTTGACCCCGCACCGACTTTCCTGCATGCCAGGAACCGTCTCGCCTCCGGATAGCGCCCGACTTCGACCAGAGTGTAGAGGGCCTCAATCGTCGACTCAGCGCCGGAGTTCAAATTCACTGTGAGCGAGTCCCGGATGCCGTCATAGCACCTTCCGGTGGCCGGGTCATACATCGCCCGCCCCAGGGAGTTGTTACCCGTAAGCCAGGAGGCAGCAAGGCCGGCCATGTACAGGTAGTCGCGATCGCCGGTCGCCTCGTACAGCCTGACAAGCCCAACAGCCATCGGCCGGACCCCGTAGGCAATCTGTTCGTACCTTGTAGCAGGCGCAGAACCCGCGAGATCGTATTCCTTGAGAAACCCGTCCATTAACAGGCGGCCGTACCATCCGCGCGCCTCCCGAACCGCGGACGCGATCATAGTTGTGTCGTGAAGCATCATGCCCGCCGCGCTGAGAGCCTGCGTCTGCCCGTTTCCCCACATATGCCAGAGGGTTTCCCAGGACCGGTGGAGTCCATACGGTGGCCTATTCCCTTCGCCGTCCTGCATCACGACGAGGCCTTGTGCAAGTTTCGCTATCACAGAAGAAAGGGAGTCATCCCCCCGCACTTTCTGGTATTCCAGGAGCCCCAGGAGAAGCTCGGAGGTCACATCGGCGCCGGATTCATACAGGAGCCATCGCGGGATGGTGTACCCTGACACGGTTCTTGTGTTGCCGTACTCCTTCAACGAAGCGCCGACAAGCGGCATCATGAGAGAGACGCGACCCAGCAACCGGCGGGAGAACAGAGGATCCCGGTCCTTGAATGCGATTCCTCCCATCGCCATCGCCCAGAGCCCGCGCGCCGCCCACCAGCCGAACGATTTGAAACTCGTTTTCCCGGAAGTATTGATCGTGTGATCCGTCCGGATGAAATTGTAAAACTCCCCGTCTGGCGCCTGCATATGCATGACAAACGCAAGGAGCCCGCGCGCCCGCTCGAGGCTCGCCATATCTCCTTGCAATGCATAGCTCCTCAGGAACAGGACGGCTGCACGGGCTGCATCATCCACGCAGGCGATTCCTTCGGGACCGGATTCCTCGGCCGCCACCCAGTGATAGCCGGGATAATTCGCATAGATGTGGACAATGCTTACCGTGTCCCCCTCGAGCACAACGCTCTCCATAAGATGGTCGAGGTGAGCAAAGTTGATCGCAGGAGACTCCCGGGGGCCCGAAGGAATCCCGGCAAGCGCGAAGAGGAGTGAGGGGAGCAATGGGTTCATGTGCCAGGCACGATCATGTTTTTGAGAGCGCGCCCGTCCCGAAGAGAAGCAAGGGCCTCATGCACACTTTCGATTGGATACGCTTGTACTCCCAGGGGGGTCACACGCACGATTCCCTCGCTCAAGAGGCCTATGGCGCGCGGGAATGTGAACGGATTGATGTACGACCCTACGATTGTCAACTCCCGGAAATAAACGCCATTCGGCTCGAGGGGGGTCGTTTCGCCAATGGGACAGACGCCGAAAAACATCACGGTGCCTCCCCTCCGCGCCAGGTCGATCGCCGTGCGCGCCGACGAGAGGGTTCCCGCACAATCGATAACGACATCAGCTCCGATGCCACTCGTATCCATGATCGCCTGCCGCAGTGAATCTCCCGCCGGGTCGATGACGAGCGAAGCTCCGAGATCGGCAGCGATCTTCCGTTTGTGCGCCACCGGTTCGCTCACAACGATGGCGGCCGCCCCTCCACGCCGGACCAGCTGGAGCATGACGAGACCGATGGTTCCTCCCCCGAGTATGACGACGCAATCCCCGGTCCGTATCCCCGCCCTGTCCATGCCATGGACCGCGCAGGAGACCGGCTCAATGAACATGCTCTCCTCCGCAGTCATGCCGTGCGGAATCGTATAGAGCTGAGATGCAGGAACGATGCTGTACTCCGCCATTCCTCCGTCGATATCCACGCCGAGCGCGCGGAGTCCGGAGCAGAGGTGCACAAGGCCGCGCCGGCAGTATGGACAACGTCCGCAACAGATGTTGGGGTCCACTGCAACATGCGTCCCTTCACCAAGCCCTGCAAGATTCCTTCCCGGATCTACGACGAACCCTGCATATTCATGCCCGAGGATGACGGGAGGAGTGGATCGCGAGGTCCCATCGACAATATGCACGTCCGTTCCGCACAGACCGCATGATTCGACTCTGACAAGGACCTCGTCCCCCTGCAGGGCACGGAGTGGCTTTGACCTCACTCGGAGGGATCCGGGTTTTTCGAGTTCGGCGACTTTCATAGGGCGAGACGATCCTCATCGGGACTGGCTGATCTCAAGGAACTGCTTCCGCAGTGTGCCGGGGAAAACGATAGTCGTTACGACGGCACCATCGGTGGTTCTTTCAGATCTCATGTTCTCAATCCGGCGGCCGTCGACGAAGGCAACAATATCCGTGGAACGCCCGGCGATGCGGGCGGTCACACGGTGTCCGTCGAACGACGAGAGTCCAACGCGGAGTCCTCCCCCCTTGACAGGACGGCAGGAATAGACGATCGCATTCACACCTGCCAGGAAGTTCGCACCCGGCGTCCCCTTGCGGATGACCCAACCGGGACTCCTCATGCGGTCGAGAGGAAAGACCCCGGTGGGGGTCGGGAGACCACCTGCGGAGAGAACGACACTGTGCATGCCGGTTCCAACCACCCGGACTGATTTCGCCGGACCGAATTCGAGCCTTGCAGTGCATGTATCGAAGCTCCCGGCGGCACGTCCGTCACCGTTGCCGATATTCCATTCGGTTTCTCTGAACCCCAGTAACGCATAGAGTGTTCCCAGGTACATCCCCCCTGCCCAGAGGAAGGAAGGCTTATCGATCGCCCCGTAGTCGACAGAAGACGAATCAGCGTACCTGTACTCATAGAATGCAGGCTGCCCGCGGGGACTTGCGGCGATGCCGTCGAGTGTCATGACTGCCTTGAAGAACTTGAGCGCTTCGGCACTCCTGCCTATGGAAACGAGTCCTTGCGCGTACCATGCATTCGCGTGCGGCCACACGCCGCCGTTGGCATAGAAGTACGGGTCACCGGCCTCGTTCGTCGGAAAACGAAAATACGTGCGCACGGAATCAGTGTTAAAGTCGGGGGGCATGACGTTCCGCACACCGAGCCGTTCATCCACCAGCACGCGCCGGGCAGTCGCGAGAAGCGCCGATGCCTTCTCCGGGGGGATTTCGCCGTACACCGTACCCATCAACGAACCCATGTAGAAGTGCCGGTCCGGATCCTCACCATTGGCGTTCATCAGGTATTCGGTCCCGCTATCCCAAAGCCGGGCATTAAGCGCCCTTTCCATCCCGTCAGCCAGGGTTTCATAGCCGGGAAGGAGGGCCAGGTCCCTGTGCATGACTGAGCACAGGAAGAGATAATCGCGGAGCGCCCGGATCGCCAGTACCGTGATATAGGAACGCGGTCCTTCCCTTCGTCCGATGTCCCACCAATCGGGACGGAATGCATACATCAAGCTGTCGCCGTGGCATTGCGTGAGAACCTGTCCGAGACTTGCCCTCACAAGCGGAAAGAGGCGTGCCGCAGTCGCCGTGTCGAGCGTATGATGGATATACCGCGTGACGGCCTCGATGAACCAGAGGTGGTTCCAGTCGTCAGGCGTGCAGACTTCTTTCTTGAAGCCGTCATCCTTCCAGTAGCGGGCATGGGGGATGATATCCTTCTCCGCCCACCCTGCAATAGTCACGAGGTCCCGTTTGACACGTGCTACATCGAACCAGACAGCGCTCAGATCCGTCAACAGGACATCGTGTGTGAAATAGAAATTGTATTCCGCAGGGCAGGGCATCGGAACGATCTGCCCGTCGAGTGAATGTGCATTCACGGCAAGTAGCGCACAGGCCCAATCCGCGGTCCGGTCGACCGATAGATCGCCCGTCCGGGGAGCAAGGAGGAGCTGCCGCCTGACCCGCGCATCGTATCTGGCAATGTCTTTTTTCCACTCTGTCCGGACCGTTTTCGCGCACAGCTTCCACTGTGCAAGCGGTGTACTGAGTATTGCGAGACGGACAGTGAGTCTGCCATACGCCGGGACGTCTTTCCCATATGAAAACGCCGCGGCAGGGCTTCCCTGCTTTTCCCGTGCTAGCGTGTGCGCTCCGAGGCCGCCCCCGGTCGAGAACCAGGGGGGGGGCAGGGAATCCCGGCCGAGATCGGCGGCATCGGCGGTCCATCCTTCCGGCGCGGCCCCGAGGTTCTGCACCACAACAGTCGCCAGACGCGACGCGGGCTGGTCAAAATGCACCGCGATCGCACCGGCAGCAGCATCATACTCCGTCCACGCACTGTCAAGCCACGCATATGTCTGGCACGTGCGGAGGACCGTTCTGCATTGCACGTACACCTCGATGCGGAGCGGGCCTTGCGTGCGGTTCTCACAGGAAAGTGTCCAGACGAGCCCCGGAAACCCCTCCAGGAATTCGTACGTCGAGGTCCACTGCAGCGGTTGGTCGTCATGGTGGAAGCGCACGCGATGAGGGGAGAGCGTGTACGCCCACGGTTCCAGACCCACATGGCGTGCCGGACCCCCGTTGATACGGACGCCGGCAAGAAACGGAGCCGACTCCCCTCTCTTCCAGTAGTCCCTGCTCATGTCGATGCTGTTTGCGGCAGGCTCGTAAAGACTGATACGTGAGGGAAGGGGGCGACTCCCGTGAAACTCTGCCCCGGCGAACGGCCCTCCTACCTCCACCTGACCGTACAGGCCGCTGAACTCACGCGTGATGAGGTCTTGCCCCTCGACAGGAGAGACGAGAAGCAGAAGCACGCCGAGTGTGAGATGGGTATTCATCCTTTCAACCCGCTTGACGCCATGCTCTCGATAAAATAGCGTTGGAAAAATGTGTAGGCGATGATGACCGGAAGCGAGAGGAGCGTCGCGGCCGCGAGGAGGTACCCCAGTTGCGTTTCCGCCTGCCCGCCGGTGGTGAATATCGTAATGAGCTGCGGCATCGTCATAAGCGTCTGTTCGCGGACCACCATCATGGGCCAGAGGACTTCGTTCCAGTTTGACATAAACGTCAGGAGGGCCACGGTAATGATCACTGGTCGCGACAGGGGCCAGATGATGCGGAAAAGGATCATAACTTCCGTGCACCCGTCAATCCGGGCGGCGTCGACGAGCGCCTGCGGGATCGCCATGAAGAACTGGCGGAACAAGATGATGCTGAACGCGCTCATCATGGTGGGTGCGACCAGGGCAAGATACGTATCCGTCCAACCGAGCTTCACCATGAGAATATACTGCGGGATCAGGACGATCTGAAAGGGGATGGTCATGGTGAAAAGGATAAGCATGTAGAGCGTTTTGTTGCCCAGAAAGCGGAGTTTTGCCAGCGCGTAGCCGACCATGGACCCGAATAAGACCACAGAGGCCGTGTTCGTCGCTGAGACGATGACGCTATTCAGGAACGCCCGCCCGATAGGGATTTTCAGCAGCACCTGCGCGTAGCTCTGCAGTGAAAAATTCCCGGACAGGAGGTTCAGGCTGGTAATCTCCATCTCGGGTTTCAACGACCCCGCCAGCATCCAGAGGAACGGATACGCGAAGACGGCGGCACCGGCGGTGAGAATGGCGTATTTCAGCATTCGCTTCACGATGACGTCTCCGATTCGATCACCCGTCGCTGGAGGAGCACGACCCCCAAGATGACGAGCGCATACACGAAGCCGAGCGTTGCGGCATATCCCATGTGCCCGAATGAGAAGGCCTGGTTGTAGATATACAGCATGCCGGAAAGCGTGCTCTGCATCGGCCCGCCCCCCGTAAGGACGTACGGCTCAATGAACAGGGAGAACCCTCCGATCGTCGAAAGGACCACGATGACGACGATCGCGGGGTTCAACATCGGGAGAGTCACGTGCAGGAACTGCTTGAACGGAGACGCACCGTCGAGGCTCGCAGCCTCGTAGAGTTCGCGCGGTATGTTCTGGAGTCCGACCAGGAACAGCACGACGTAGATCCCGACATTCTTCCATGTGGCCATAATGGCAATCGACGGCATGGCCACATGCGGATCGACAAGCCATGGGACGGAAGGCAGACCCACCGCATGAAGCATGTTGTTCAGGACTCCGTAGTCGAATGAATAGAGTTGCTGCCAGAGGATCGTGACCGCCACACCCGAGACAACGACGGGGAGAAAATAGAGCGCCCTGAAAAGGCCCCGTCCTCTGACCACAGTGTTCAGGAGGAGCGCAAGCGTGAGCGCAACCGCGGCCTGGAGCGGGATGTGTATGACCAGGAACGTCAGCGTATTCAGGAGCGACCGGTAAAAGAGCGCGTCGCCGATCAGCCGACCGAAGTTCTTCATCCCGATCCATTCCATCGGTGTGACAATGTTCCAACGGTGAAACAACAGAACGATGGAGAAGATGAGCGGATACGCGACAAATGCACAGAAGAACACGACATACGGAAGGATGAACCAGTACGCCCCCCTGTCACTCGTCCTTGCCCTGAGGAATATTTCCTTCAGCCCGGTCACTTGTTCCACTCGATGATGAGATTGGTGCGCGTGACGGCGGCACGCATTGCGTCGGCGGGGCTTACACGGCCGTACACGGCGCAGGATTCATATTCCTGTGCTAATGCATCAAATATCTCTTTGAGATCCGGTGCATCATCCATCCCACGCGTATAGATCGCCTGGCGGGCGAACTGGATCATCACGGGGTTTTCCCGGAAGTATTCCGAGAAAAGCGGGTTCCCCAGAAGGTCGCCCCTGACAGGGATCTGGTCGCAGATTCTGAGCAGGAGAAGGTCATGTTCTGCGGTGACAAGGAATTTCACGAACTCCCACGCCTCCTTGGGATGCGTTGTGGTACTGAAGATCGAGATGTCCTTGTAGTCCCCATAGGTATACACCGGTCCCTGGTGATCGTCGGGGACCGGAATCGGCACAACGCCGAAGTCCATCCTCGGCGCGAATTTGCGGATCGCCGCCACTTCCCAGGGGCCTGAAAAATGGGTTGCCTTTTCCTCGAGCAGGAACGGGTCGCCACCCTGGAAATACGTCCGCGGAAAATACTTCCTCCCGTAGCATTCGCGGAAGAAGGCAAAAACCTCTGCAGCAGAGCTGTCCCCGAACGACGGGCGGCCGGCAGTGAGCAGCGTCCGGCCCCCGGACGCTGCTATGTAGAAGGGATAGAAATCGAACAGACGCTGCCACCA
>PMCM01000005.1 GCA_003154155.1 Ignavibacteriota bacterium
TTATGGCACGGCGCACTCCACGTCCCGTGCAGCTTGCACTGGCCGCCTCCGTGCTCGCGCTCCATGACGCCGGGATCGACCTGGATGATTGTGATCCCGATCGCCTTGGAGTCCACCCCCTTAGAATGAGGCGAGTTGGGTGTGGAATGCTGCCGTTGGTTCAACGCGAATATCCGCAGAGCTATGACGATTATCAGATTGGATCCCGCAAAATCACGCGGGGAATCTTGACTTTTCACCCCTCCGGCCTTATTATAACTCTACAGATTTCTGTTCTTTTAACTCAACCATCGACCCACGGGGATCCAGAAAAAAAGCGTCAGACTGCATGACACCACGCAGGTTCCTCGTTGTTTCGGATTTACACTTGACGAGTGGAAGAGACCCTCGGTCCGGCGTCTGGTCCCCCACCGAGGATTTCTTCTGGGACGACGACTTTCGCGATTTCCTCGCCCACTATTCCAACTCCGGTTCTTCCAGACTTATTATCAATGGAGATCTGTTCGATTTCCTCAAGGTGCTCGTGTTCCCGACGCCGGAGGAAATGCATATCTATAGAATATCTGAGCGTGACATCAACCGCACCTATGGTTTGCGGTGCTCGGAGGCGACCGGGGTATTCCAGGTTGACAAAATAGTAGATGGTCATCCTGTGTTCTTCCGCGCGCTTGTCGATTTCATGACCGCGGGAAACAGCATCGTCATCCTCAAAGGCAATCACGATATCCAGCTCTTCTGGGACGCCGTTCGCGAACGCCTCTATGCGCGGCTGGAGGATCTCCTCCCTAAGAAAAGAAAGCAGCTCGTCAGAGAACGGCTTTCCTTCCTTCCCTGGTGCTACTTCGAACCCGGACTGCTCTACGTCGAGCACGGCAATCAATACGAATACACCACGTCGTTCCGTAACTTCCTGAATCCCGAGCTCCCCATTGATTACCCCGGGACAGGGAAACAGATCGAGCTGGACCTTTCCGGGTTCCTCGTCCGGTACGTGCTCAACCGGCTGAAGCCCATCGACCCGCTCTCCGACAGCATCCGGCCACAGTCAGAGTATTTCCAGATGTTCTGGAGCAAGCATCCGTTCCTTTTCCTCACGACAATCGGAACAACGCTCCGTTATATTCTCAAGGCATTCGCGAAGGCACGTGAACTCACGGCCGGCTCTACAGGCGCAGCGTACGCGCGCATTGTGAGGGAGAACTCAGTCCTGATCGACGATGAGGCGAGGCGATTCTCCTCGAAAACCGGCAACGGTGCAACTGAGCTCGAAAAACAATTCCGCCTGATTGATGCGCGAAAGGCGGACCCCGTACTCACCTCGGGGGCGTGGCGCTTCCTCTGGATGGAAGCGAAGACCCCGCTCGCCGCCATGCTGGCAATTCTCCCCCTCTACGCCCTTTCCTTCATTCCATATTTCAACGGACTGGCAAGCGACGCGATTCGCACCTGGCCTTCTTCCATCTGGAAGTCAGCACTCCTTGGCCTCATCGCTCTCAAGGTCCCCCAGCTCGCCGCTGTGGCCCTCCTCGGGATTCTGATGATTGTCGTCTATGGGAGAATTCGGAGGAAGCGACGGGGTCAATTGAAGGGAACGCTTGACGTCACGCTGAAAGTGCGCGACGACGCGCGTTTCATCGCACATCTGCTCGGCGTGAAGTACGTGACGTTCGGACACACGCATTACGCCGACGTGTACCGTTGCTCCGACCGGTCATGGTATTTCAACACCGGAACCTGGATGACGATCTTTTCGCCGGAGGAGCAGATCTACCGCGACGCGCACCAGTTCACATTTCTGAAGGTGGAAGACGGCGACGGAGAGCTGCTCCGCTGGAACTCCGACCGGAAGGCACCGCAGCCGGTCTGCGTTGTTGACACAGAGCCGGCGCCGACAGCGGTTGAGGATGGCATATTCAAGGTATTGCTCGGCATGTTCGGCATCCGCTGAATAGGCCCGAGGAGGTAATTCCACCGGTATGTCTCCGGTACCGACACTTGCCGGCGTTCTTTACCGTCTCGAACGGAGGATCCCTTATGAGAGACGCCCCATGGCTTCTCCTCAGCGTGCTCGCCGCCGGTTGCATCAATTTCAAGGACGTTGGGAGCGACATTGGCAGCGGTCCGGAAAGGTGATTAAGAGCGACGCATTCTCGACCTGCTGACCTACCAGATTCACGAGGTCCCAGCCAAGCGTGCATACGACGAGCTTGTCTCGCGAATCCGCCGGAAGAAGGACTGGAGCCCCGGCTCCGGGAGATACTCGGCGAGCGGGGGATTCTCGGGCAGGGACGCCGGATCAAACCAGCATCTCCATCGCGCCAACGATTGGTTTATTCACTGACACCCACAGGGAGCCCCTTATGCCGTCACAACTCTGGACGTACGACAGCCTTGCACAGGCGAGCAGCAAAGAGCTCGAGAATATTCTACGGACGGGGACCGCGCCCGACCTCGAACAGCTCAACGGCTTCATCTACTGCGGCTGGAACCACGAGTGGATCGGAAACCTGTCGGGAAAGAAGTTCAAGAAGGGTTTTATGAAGAAGGATGGGAAAAATTTCGGGTACAATGAGATTGTCATCCAGGACTCAGACGGGTTCCGCGGAAACTGGAAGCAGAATCTTGATAGCGACGGCATGCCGACGCAGCTCGGGTATTTCAGAACGGCCTACGTGCGAGACGAGCCGCCGATGAACATCGCGCAGCCATACCAGCCCCTCGGCTTCTTCGACTACGATATCCCGCACATGCACAAGTGGTATCTGAGCTTTTTCAGGGTCATTCGAGATTTCGTGGTGTTGCCGAACCCGGGGGACCACTCACTTCTGTTGTGCAAGGCGTACCTCCGTATTTTCCCCTTCCTGAACATCTTCTATTGCTATTTTCAGCTCGGGCACAGGGAACCAATCAAATATCTCCCGTGGTAACATCGCCATCGGACTCACGCACAGAACAGGAGGCAACAGCGTGTCGAAAAAGTGGGAAAAGAGATTACGGGCATACTTGTCAACGCTTCTCGCGCTGCACCTGGCCTTGCTGCTTGCGTGGATGATGTATTACCTTTCCCGCCCCGGGCCTGCCGAAATCACCCGAATCATCGGCCTCACGGCGGCCGCCTTTGTACTCGGGGGGCGTGTGTTGCTCTACTGGTACGCCATCGCCGACCTGCACAAGTCGACGCTTCTGGTGAAGTTGCTCGCGTGGAGCTCAGCACTGGTCTTTCTCCTCTCGGCGTATTATTTCGCGGGCACGCTGTCAGACAATGTTATCTCGATCGCGGGGTTCTCGTATCCGCTGAGTTCCCTTCTGACAATTCTCGCCATCGCCAGCCTGGTCGATGCCGTGATCACGAGCGTCCTTCTCGGGCGCGGAGAACGGGAGTGGCTAAGCCTCGCATATTTCTCACCGCTGCAATTTATGACTCTCCGAGCGCTCGCGGAGGTCATCATTTACGGCGACCACGAGATCATCAAGAGCGAGGATGTGGCGCACAATGTCGATGTATACTTCAAGAGTTTCGAGGCGAAATCGAAATGGACAATGGCCTGGGTGATCACAGGGCTCTATTTCTATCCCCTCCTATCCCTCAAGCCGCCTCTCCCGTACATCGAGGCACGTCGGAGGCACGAGTTCCTCAAGAAGAGATTCTACAGGGACGTCCAGGCCAGACGAATCCCTGAATTCTGGAGAGTCCTCGTTCAGGGGATGATCAGGATTGCCAAGCAAATGTGTTACATCGGGTACTACAACGATTCACGCACGTTTGCCTCGGTCGGGTACATCCCGTTCTCGGCCAGGAAGGACGCAGCCACACGATTGCGTACTGCGAAGCCTCGTCTGCCGCGCCCCCTCTCTGTGAAATCCGAGAGGGATATCCACAGTGATACGCTCGAGGGAGACGTCGTCATTATCGGCTCCGGTGCTGGCGCCTCCATTCTGGCGAAGGGACTTGCAGAGAACGGCAGGAGGGTGTTAATGATTGAACGCGGCAATCACGAGCGACCCGAGACGTTTACTGAAAATGAAATGGAGATGGTGTCCAGGTTGTTCCAGGATGGAGCGCTCCAGGCCGCGCGGGATTTCAGATTCACAGTTTTCCAGGGGAGCTGCGTCGGCGGGTCAACGGTCGTCAACAACGCCGTCTGCTTCAAGATCCCCGAGCCAGTCCTTGACCGATGGAACGATCCGGGCGGACTCAATGTCGGGCTGGACAAGCGGGAGGTCATGGCGTCCATGGATCGGGTCTGGAAGCTTATTGGTGCAGAGCATATGGATGAAGAGGCCGTGCGACTGAACCCCGGGGGATACCTCTTCAAGGAAGGGTGCAAAAAACTCGGGTACGGCGCCGCGCCCACCGTCGTTGACTCTGTCAACGCAAATATCTCGGGATGCGCGGGGTGCGGATACTGCAACATCGGATGCTCTTACGACCGGAAGCTCTCGATGCTGGTCACGATTCTCCCTGGAATTCAGGCCGAGTTCGGGAATGAAGCTCTGGAGATCGTGGCAGGATGCGAGGCCGTGAGGCTTGTAAGAAACGGGCAACGCATCACCTCGGTGGAATGTGAGTTCCGGAGCGGCCGCCGGGTTTCCGTGCGGGGAAAGACATTCGTCGTCGCCGCGGGGGCGATCTCATCAAGCGTCCTTCTCCTGAAATCAAAACTGGGGATCCGCAATGCAGGGATGAACCTGTCGTTTAATGTCGGCTCCCAGATGACGGCGGCTTTCCCGCGAAAGATCGATTCGTACGACGGACTGCAGATATCGCATTTCCTGAGAATATCGCCGGACACGGGGTTTGTCATGGAATCGTGGTTCAACCCGCCCATGTTTCAGTCGACCGCGATGCCCGGCTGGTTCGAAGACCATTACCGAAATATGCGAAGATATGACCGGCTAGCCTGCGTGGGAGTGCTCGTGGGCTCCGAGTCGAATGCGCAGGCGAAGGTTGCAGGGCTCCTGGGGCGGGAAATTGACTACACTCCTACAAATAAAGACTTCCAGACAGTTCTGGCGGGGTTGGAACTCTCAGGAGAGATTATGCTTGCCGCGGGCGCAGAATCTGTTATGCCGAACACGTTCAAGTACTATGAGTTCAAGAATGTCGACCAGCTCAGAACGCTCAAGAAACGAATCACAGACCCGAGCGAAATCACCCTGGGCACCGGCCATCCCCAGGGTGGGAACGTCTTAGGCAGCAGCAGTGAACGCGGAGTCGTGGATGCGGAGTTCAAGGTGTTCGGCTACGAAAACCTTTTTGTATCCGACGCAAGTGTGTTCCCGACGAGTCTCGGTGTCAACCCGCAGTTAACGGTCATGGGGCTGGCAGATTATGCGGTGCGGTTTGTGAAGGAGAGCAGCAAATAGAAGGCCGTGCCGCCCGGCGCGGCAGCCGG
>PMCM01000065.1 GCA_003154155.1 Ignavibacteriota bacterium
CAAGAAGGAAATCATGGATCGTGTACGGCGGTATATCCATCCGACCGACGACATGCATCTGCAGTTTGCCTCTTCGCCGACATTTCTCTCCAGCAGGGCTCTTTTCAACACTCCCGACCTGGTCCTGCTTGACGTGACGCAGGATACGCTGAAAATGCGCACTGCGCTCACCGAGTTCTCAACGCAGTTTCCTGACATTCCCATCCTTGCCATGGCAAGCGATCCGGACCATGCTTTCGCCGTTGAACTCGTTAAGCTGGGCGTCTCTGCCTACTTCATTGTGCCGGACGAGCAACGGAAGATCTCCCAGCAGATTGCCGTGCTTTTCAACGATTGGGTCGCGAAAAAGCAAAAAGAAAAGCTGGCCGAGCTTCAGCAGCAAGAATACGATTTCCGGCATATCGTCGGCAATGCGGCGCCGCTCAAGGTTACGATCGAACGCGCACAGAAGGTCATCAAGAACAGCACCATGACGGTGTTGATTACCGGGGAGACCGGNNGAGACCGGAACCGGCAAGGAGCTGTTCGCTCGCGCGATCCATTACAACGGAAAGAACAAGAACAGCCCGTTTGTCGACATTGCATGTTCTGCCCTGCCCGAGACCCTTCTCGAATCAGAGCTTTTTGGGTACGAAAAGGGGGCATTCACAGATGCGAAAGAAAAGAAACTCGGCTTGTTCGAGCTCGCCGGTGATGGATCCATCTTTCTTGACGAAATCGGCGACATCTCCCTGGCAACCCAATCAAAGCTGCTGAAAGTGATTGAAGATCATTCGATGAGGAGGGTCGGCGGCGTCCGCGATGTTCCCGTTCGAGCGCGAGTTATTGCAGCCACCAGCGCCGACCTTGATGCAAAGATGCGGTCGGGCGAGTTCCGGAAGGACCTGTACCACCGCCTGAAGATTCTCCCGCTCGAGCTCCCTCCGCTGCGGGAGCGGAAGGAAGACATTCCGCTGCTTGTAGACAGTTTTCTGACATCCTTCAACAAGGCCTACAACAGGAAGATCCGGGGCTTGACCCCACACGCTCTGCAGCTTTTGATGGAACACGAATGGGAAGGCAATGTGCGCGAACTAAAACACAGCATCGAACGCGCCTTCCTTCTTGAGGAATCGGATTGGATCACCGAACACGACTTTGAATTGCAGAACACGAAAGCCCGTACCGTAAAACGGAAAGTCATCATCAACAAGCCCGAGAATCTCCCGCCGAAAGAAGTGGACACGCTCATGCTCCTGATCCCTCTTGATCGGGCATTGCTTTCCGAAGTGCAAAGAACGTTCGTTCACAAGGTCCTTGACCATGTGGGTGGCAACAAAGTCAGGGCAGCGAAGATCCTGGGGGTCTCCCGTCCCAGGCTGAATCGCATACTCAAGAACGGTACGGACGATTCTGAGGATTGATGTATTGTTTTGATCCTCCACATGGAACGTTTCGTTACACTGTTTGACCACCATCACGCGATTCCCGGCGCGCGATACGAGCCGGCCCACCCTTCCCGTTCCCTTTTCCTTCGCAGCGCTTCCGTTTAGAGCATTTCCGCGGTTCTTAGTATCTGGCACAGGATTTGACCTCTTCCTCCATGTGAACGTCATGTGAGAGTTGTCGGTAGCTGAAGTGAGATGGGTGACAGAAACCACGAAATGCTGCGAAAACCGTCAATCAGAAGTCCACAGAAAGAGGAGGAAGCACAATGAAGAACATCAGAATCGCCGCTGCGATTGCCACCCTGTTTGTGTACGGATGCTCGGAACAGTTGAGCCCGGTAGAACCGGCGCTGAGTCCCGCCGTTCAGGAAAATGCGACCCAGGGAAAGACCGTGAAGGCACAGGCCATGGCCAGCAGCGAAACTCAGACTCCGCCTGCGAGCACTACCATTTCGGTGTCAAAAGCCGTTACCGCCAAAGACGGGGGAACTGTCAGTCTTAACGGGTCATTTACGAACGCGGCGGGTGAACAGGTAGGTTATAATCTGGCCATCATTTTCAGGCCAGGCGATTTGCCGAGTGATCAGACAATCTCGATTACCATCGACAAGACGACATTTGGCGACAACGCCGATGTAACGTTTGGGCCTGCTGGCCTTGTCTTCAACAACCCGGCAACATTGTATGTGTTCGGAACAAATGTAGACGTCGCCAAGAAGGCCACGAGCGTTTCGCTGATGTACTGGAACGCGGGCACCTGGGTGCCGTATCCCGACTCGTGGGGGTATTATACGCCAAATTTCTCCGGGATCGTGTTTGCATCGGGGAAGATCCCTCATTTCTCGCGTTACGCGTTCGGTCGCTGAGATCACGGACAATGAATCGGCAGATGATTACTCAATCCGTCTGCCCCTTTTCTTAAAAACGATATGCGAACGAGAGAACTGGCGTCATGACCTCGGAAATGGTATCAGAGCAGATCCTGAATGTCGTCAAGACCTATTGCCAGCCCAACGTGGTGACCGGCTTGATGACGGACTTCCAGAAGTCTGAGGCGCTCGAGCGGACGATTGGCACGAAGAAACGGGCTGCGCCCGTGAGGCGACAGAACAGCCCGGTATCCCTGGACAACCAGGAAAAACTGGACAGGCTGATCACCCTCTGCCACTCGCGCCTTCCCATAGAAGACGTGTGTGAAGTGCTGCTCGGCATCGGCGATGTGTTCAAAGCGCACGGTGAGATGAACCGGGCGGAAGAAATGTACACCCTTGCGCTGACCAAAGGCGAGGAGTCGGGGAAGAAGGGCTATGTTGCGGAAGCGTACATGCGCCGGGGAGAAGTGTACTCGCGCAAAGCGGATTGGAGACAGTCCAATGCAGATCTCAGCCGCAGCCGCAGTATTTTTTCGGCATTGCGTCACCACGATGCCCTCGGCAGGGTAGAGAATATTCTCGGGACAAACTATGCGGAACAGGGAAAAATCACGCAGGCTGCGGGGTTCTTTGCGCGCGCACTGACGCTTTTCGAGAAGACGCGACAGACGCAAATGGCCGGCGTGGCATTGATGAACCTCGGGATTATCTGCAATATCGTCGGGGATTTCGATTCCGCTCTCACGCACTACAGACGTGCGCAATCGTGTCTGGAAGAGGTGGGGGATCTCAACCGGCTGGCAGAGCTGCATCACAACATGGGGATGAGCTACATGTCGAAACATCTCCTGAACGAGGCCATCCGGGAATTCGACAGAAGTCATTCCCTCAGCGCCACGACCAGGAATATTCCTCTCATGGCGCTTGCCGGACTCGCCAAAGCGAACGTGTACTACTTGCTTCACGATCTCCCGGTCGCCTTGCAGTTGGTCAACCAGTCCATCGAACAGTTCACGCAGACTCATGATCGGCTGAGCCTTGCGGATGCGTACAAAGTGAAGGGCATGATTCACCGTGACATGAGAAGTTTCGACGCGGCAGAATCATATTTGCAGACAAGCCTGCGGATCAATGTCGAACTGAACAATCAAGTGAACACCGGAGAAACGTATTTTGAACTCGGTCTCCTCGCAATCACGCGGAAGAGCCAGGCTGCGGCGCTCAAGGCCTTTCAGCAGGCAAAGGCGACGTTCAAGAAGGTCGGAGCCCTCGAGAATGTGAGGAAGGCGCAGAACCAGATCGCCGCGCTTGAAGCGGAGAAACACTGAACTGTCACACGGGCCACCACGGACATGCGTGCGGCCGTCGACGGCACATGGAGGATGCGATGCAACACGAAGATGCGCACATACTCATTTACCGATGAACGCGGTTGCGACGGTCGTCGCACTCCCGCGTACGAAAACAACAGCAAGTGACATCCGCCCGTGTGGCACCTTACAGGTCCACGCACACTACATCCTGCATCGCGCCGGATAGCGTCTCCGGCCTGATGCACGATGTGTGGCGGTCAGAAACCAGGGAGTAACAATGAAGCTTGATGAGCTGTTGCCGCAAAAGGGCGAACAGGATCCGACCGCAGTAGGAGCAACGGTGTCGGAATCGCGCATGCAGGATCTCACGATGATCCTCGGCGTGGTGCGAGAAATCAACTCGTCGTTGGTGCTTTCCGATACGCTGGAGCTTGTGCTCGACGAGGCGATCCGGATCACGAAGGCGGAACGGGGATTCATCATGCTTGCCGATGACGCGAAGAAACTGGAGTTTGTGACCGGCCGCGACGCTAACGGCAAGAGCATACTGGCTGCGAGCTTTCAGGTGAGTTCCAGCGTTCTTGACGACGTGTTCGAGACGGGGGAATCGTTGTGTGTGGAAAACGCGCTGAGCGACGGGCGGTTCGAATCGCGTCAGAGCATTATGAACCTTGAATTGCAGACGATTATCTGCTGTCCGCTGCGCACACCGGGGGAGACCATCGGGGTCATCTATGTTGACAGCAGGTATATCCAGTCCGTACAAAAAGCCGAGGTGTTGTTTCTCTTTGAAATACTTGCCGGCCAGGCTGCGACGGCGATCAAGAATGCACGGCTCTACGAGGATTTGAAAAAGACCTACGAAGATCTCCGGCTCGCCAATGAGCAGATCATCAAATCCGAACGCATGGCCATGAAAGGGGAGATTGCCGGGCAGGTGAGTCATGAGCTCAAGAACATCGTCGCAGTGGTCGTATTGCAGCTCGAAATCCTGCGGCTCAAGCTTGACAGACTCTCGCCCCAAGAGCTGAGAGATATTATCGAGAAGACCATGGCGGGGACTCGGAAGATTCAGAATTTCTCCAACAACCTCCTGACAAGGAACCGTGCTGCAGGTACCCTGTTGCCGGGCAATCCGAACGTGGTCTGCCGCGACTTCTTCGACTTCATCAAGGTGCTGCCGAAGTTCAAACATCGCGAGATTGCACTGGTCCTCGGTGAAAATGTCCCTGACATCCAGATGGATGTCGATCAGGTCCACCAGGTTTTGCTGAATCTGGTGAACAATGCGGTTGAAGCATTCGCGGACGCTGCCATAACCTTGGAGACGGAGTACGATGTCGTTGACAACGTTGTCCGCGTTTCCGTCGGCGACAACGGCCCGGGCATCGATGAAGCTATTAGAAACAAACTGTTCTACGAGAGCATTACGACGAAGGTGAATGGCCATGGCTATGGCCTCCCCATCTGCCGGCAGATCATTGAGCATCATGGAGGCAATATCCGACTCGAGTCCAGGAAAGACGCCGGGGCGAAGTTCATCATGACGTTCCCTGTGCTCCACAGAGAGAACCCGGAGGCATGACAAATCCTGTCAGACGGGATGTTGGAGCCCATGGCACCTGCATTACCGCCTGCCTCTTGCTTGTGTTCAATTGCCGGATTCAGCGTGAGAATAGCTGCCACCTGGCATCCCACGAATACTGAGCCCCGCCAAATGTGGGAGGCACAAGGCAAACTCCTGTATGTGCCTCCCCACAGCTTCTTTGTTCCCATCAGATTACCGATAGCGTGCGAATTCCTCCATTCTAGACCGTCGAGCTCAAGAGGATCGATGGTGTCCTTCCCCTCCCTGGTGAATACCAGCCATTTGTTCGAAACCAGCCACGACAGGGGTCTTGCTGACTACCGTTTTCCTGGACGACATCTTCGCGCCGGAGATGCCCCGCTGAATTGTCCTCTTTGAGCAAGATCGCTCTCGTCGTCCAGGTACAGAATGGCATGCCATTTGTAAGTTTTATTATGACGAATAAGGTTTGCCGGAAGGAAGCGAATCCATGCTTCTGACGATGTGTGCGCAGATCAATCTGGTATTCGGAAGGAATTGGCTTCAGTAAAGTAGCGATGAGGAGGATAGCCTTGCAGACAGACGTATGGACCGTGAACTGACAAATTCTTCCCGCCCTTACGCAGTGGTAGTTAATGACGACAGCGTGCAGCTCGACCTGCTCTCCGCGTTGGTACGCGAGGTGGGACTCGAACCCCGCGGCTTTGCAACCGCTGAAGCCGCGCTGACGGATATGTCCGTCTCTTCCGGATTGACAGGGGGGGCTCCCAGCGCTATGCCCGCGCTCGTCATCACCGACATCTACATGCCGGGAATTGACGGATGGCGCTTCTGCCGTCTATTGCGGTCACCCGAATATGCCGCGTTCAACGAGGTTCCGATTGTCGTGGTTTCGGCCTTCTACGCCGGGGAGGAGACCGGCCGCATTGCCTCCGACATTGGGGCTGAAGCGTTCATCCCATCCCCGGTTGACGGCGAGTCGTTCGTGGNNCGGCGGAGCTCGCAGGCGTGCGCGCGCTGATCGTCGATGACAACGAAGCTCTGGCCGATTTGCTGCAGGAAACATTCACAGCAAACGACTACAGGGCGGATAGGGCGCCCACAGTCCGGGCGGCAGCCGACGCATTTACGAAGACCGCCTACGATGTGATTGTGCTGGATTATCACCTGCCTGATGGGACGGGGGACACGCTACTCGACACATTCCGCGCGCAACGACCCGATTGTGTCTGCATCATGATGACCACCGATTCGGAACCGGAACTGGCCCTGGACTGGATGAAACGGGGCGCGGCTGCCTACCTGCACAAACCCTTTCAAGCTGACTACCTCATCGAGCTGTGCGGAAGAGCCCGCCGCGAACGTGCCCTCCTGCGGGTGCAGGACCTGCTCGAGGAACGCACGCGCGAATTGCGGGAGAGCGAGGCGGCGCTCAGATCGGTTGTCCACAACAGTGCCGATCTGATGATCACAACGGATCAGAATAGTGTTATCACATACGTCAGTCCCCAGTGCGTAGATGTTCTGGGCCGACCGTCAGACGAATTCATCGGGCACACCATGCCTGAAATCCTTCATCCCGACGATCCTGCAGCATGCGCCCGGGCTTGGCAAACGTTATTGCATAGCGGCTCACTTCGCGATAACGAATACCGCATCACAGACGGGGAAGGCAGAGTGCGCTGGGTGTCTCATTCCGCCCAACTCGTTGACATTGAGGGTCGTGTGGTGGGCACACAGAACACCATCCGCGACACTACCGAGCGCAAGCTGGCTGAGGAACAGCTTCGGCGAAGCCTGGAGGAAAAGGAAGTTCTGTTGCGGGAGGTGCATCACCGTGTCAAGAACAACCTGACAGTGATTTCAAGCCTGCTCAATTTGCAGTCCAACCTGATTAAGACCCCCGAACAGGCGTTGGCTGCATTCCAAAACAGCATGGACCGGATCATGTCGATGGCCCTGGTGCACGAGGAACTGTATAAGTCCCGGAACTACGCCCGCGTTGACATGGGTGAGTATCTGGAGAAACTGACCAGCCACCTCCTGCAAGTCCATGGTTCCCGGGAGGACATTCACCTGTCCGCAAAGGCCGAGGGAATCGTCTTGAGTGTGAACACCTCCATCCCCTGCGGACTTATTCTCAGCGAACTCATAACGAACGCCTTCAAGCACGCGTTCCCCGACGGTCGGGGTGGAGACATACACGTTCTTCTGCAGAAAGTAGATGACGAGTACTTCGATCTTTCCGTATGGGATAACGGCATCGGGCTGCCCGATGGGTATGATCTGGACAAGAGCGGGGCGCTGGGCCTCACGCTGGTGCAGCTGCTGAATGAACAACTTGAAGGGGATCTGGACATTTCTGTTCACAACGGAACTCGGTGCCACATCCGGTTCGCGCAAGAACAGAATCACGAACACGCGGAGATCGCTGATCACACGCGATGACTGTGTCGTCGGAGCCTTTTCCTGCCCCATGATGGGAAAACGGTTGTTTGCCGCGTGGTTCGTGCCGGCGATTTCTGGCCAGGAGAAGTGCGATGTAAGAAGGATCTCTCTCCACCCCGTTTCAGAATCCTTTTAATGTCTCGATCCGGACCACTGATCGGCTGGAACTCTCTTCCGATATTCACGTATGCGGAGAAGAAGGCCGGGGAAGGTTCAGCGGTTGCCGTGAGAATGAACATGAGGATGTCCCACCTGAGTGCCAGCCACATGGATGCTGTTGGAGGGAACCGGAGAGGATGATAGCGTATGACGCTGCGAAGCCGGGGAGACCGACAATGAAATCATCCGTCCTTGCTGCCATTTGCAGTGTCCTTCTCGTCGCCGGATCGTCCGCTCAACATCAGCCCACGACGGTCATCTTTGGTGCAACGCTCATCGATGGCACGGGTGCCCCGCCAATGCCGAACGCCATAATCATCATACGGGCGGACAGGATAGCGGATGTAGGGACTTCATCAACGGTCAGCATTCCCACAGGTGCCCGTGTTATCGATGCACGCGGCAAGTTCCTCCTGCCGGGCCTCATCGACACCCATGTGCATCTCGAGGCGGTGGGATTGTCCGACATCGGTGAAATACCGCCGGAGTGGAGCACGCCCGGCAAGATCCGAGACCTCGCGGTGATCAATGCCAGACTGGATCTGATTGCAGGCTTTACGACGGTCCGGGATCTGGGTTCAACGGCAGTCGTGCTGTCAGTCCGCGATGACATTGATTCAGGTCGACTTCCCGGTCCGCGCATTGTCGCGGCAGGTATGCAGCTGGTGAGAGTGTCGACAGACGCCCCCGCGGCGAGCATGTTCCTGGAATACGAGGGTCGTGACAGCGCCCATGCGAAGGTCCGGTATCTTGCTTCGATGGGCGCTGATGTGATCAAGATTCGCTTGACACACATGCGGCCAGTCCCTTCGCTTGAGGAAGTCCGCGCAATTGTTGAAGAAGCTCATGGTCTCGGCATAAGGGCAACCGTTCACACCGACGTCCCAGCGGATGATCTGGTGGCGCTTGCCATTGACGCCGGCGCCGATGGCATAGAACACAATGCGCCTCTTCGTTCCCAGGACAGTCACGTGCTGGCTCGCATGGCCCGGCTGAGGATGTCTCTGATGGCTGGAGCGGGCGCTTTCTTTGTCCAACGCCTTGATACAACCCGGGCAATCGGCGTGTTCGATCGTGCCCAGGCAAGACTGCTTCCGGAGGAGGTTCTCGCTGCGCTTCGCGCTGGCATTGACTCGTTGCACAGGCAAACAGATCATATGAAGGAAAGCGGGTGGAATGCCGCCCACCGTCAGGAAAGCTTCATTGCGGAGGTGCAACGGGCTCGCCAGGCAGGAGTTTTGCTGGTATTTGGTACCGATTGCGGGGCGTACGGCATGATACACGGTGAACAGTACAAGGCCCTTTACGGCGAAAGCAACATGGGCTCATCTGCTATGGATGTCATCCTGATGGCGACGCGCGATGCTGCGAAAGCTCTCGGCAAAGCACACGAGCTGGGGACCATCGAGGGGGGGGAGTTCGCTGACATGATCATCATCGACGCAGATCCGCTGACTGATCTGAGAAATCTTCGTCAGATATTCCGGGTCGTCAAGGGTGGCGGTATCTACGATCCTGCGGAGCTGTCATCTGCACCAAAACACTGAGTGCACAAAATCCTCCGAGAACCGCTCTTCGTGATGTGGTGGCACCAGCCGATGCGGCTTGCATGCAGCGAAGGTGGTCGATGGACGATCCGCCGAAAGTTCTACCCTTCAGCGCACATGCAGTAGGATGGGCTTGGTTCACACCATGCAACCCTGGCGGAAGAGGGCCCTACCTAAGCCGGTTTCGTGCGCTCACGTTGTCAG
>PMCM01000307.1 GCA_003154155.1 Ignavibacteriota bacterium
TCACCAATGGCAGACATCCTGTTCATCGACTCACATGGACACTTACTTTGTATCGAGGATGATCGGCAGCCCGTCTTTCCCCGATCCCACGATGATCACTTTGGTGTTCGGGGAACCTGCCAGTTTCTCCGTTGCTTCAATCCCCTTCCATCGCAGCAGCTGATCGCTGATGCCGGCGGCCACGATAGCCTGGAAATCGGCGATGCCCTTTGCNNATAAACTCCATGCGCTGGCTTTCCTGATCTGCGCGCTGTTTCTGTTCAATAGCCTCGGTCAATTGGGATGGGAGGGCCACATTCCGGATCGGCGATGTCTCGATCGTCACGCCGCGGGGGGCAACGGCTTTAGCAAGTTCCTCTTGAATTGAGGCGCCAAGCCGCTCACGTTCCGTGGAATATAATGCACTGGCCTGAAAACTTGCCGTCACTGCCCGGCAAATGGAGCGAAATTGCGGGATGAGGATGATCGACTCGTAGTCTCCGTCGGCAACAGTTTTATAGACGCGCGCCGCCGAGTCGGGGTTCAACCTATAGAGGACGCTGACTTCCAAACCGATTGTGAGACCCTCGCGCGAGAGCACCTGCATCGTTTCCTTGTGTTCCTGGGTCTGAATGGAATACTTGACGACGGTAGAGAGCGGATTGACGGGATTGATGCCCGCCCTCAGCGTCTGATCGGAAACGACGCCGAAGAAATCCACTACACCGACGTGACCGGCGGGGATCTGTGTAAAACACTGCATCAGGGCAAGCAAGCCAAACACCACAGCTGCCAACACGCTCAGGCTTGCCAGGGACCGGAAGCCAAGATTATTCTGACGCACTTTGCTCCTCGCAGTCCGCCACACGAGAAGTGCACTTATCGCCAAGACCAACGATACGATGAAGATCATCAGCTGCTCCTATTCATTAAGTAGTTTCTGGATGGGGGCGGGACACGACACGTGCCGTGCCGAAGAGGCTTCCCGAAGCTTGCCTGAAGCGCACCGCACCTGTGTAGCGCGCCCGCCTCCGGGGTACGCCGTACAACGCGGCCGGATCTCAGTCGAAATGAATCGTGGAGGCCATAGTTTCGACACTCTTCCGTTCTTCCTTCCATGCGTCTTCCCGGTGCTCAAGGGCTGCAGACTCTTTTTCAGAATAGAGTTTGTAACCGGCATTTGTCGCCGCGACCGCCCTTTTCAATGCCGGCACGAGCGTCGCGCCGACCTCGTTGAGCTGACAGTGCAGCACGAGAAACTCGCCATCGACATTTGCGGCGTGGCCCGCACCCAGGCCCGCCCATTCGCGTCCAAAAATGTCTATCCACTCGGGGGCCGGATGCCCCGACAGCTCAAAATACACGTGGTACACGGCATCGGACCCGGTATCTTTCCGGGTCTTTTCGGCATTCAGCCGCACGATCCGTATTTCGGGAGCGCCTGTCATTAAGGTGGCATTGCGATCGTCGATCATAAGTTACCTCCAGTGAAAAAATGCTGCTGCACATGACATACTGATACATCATACTGAAGCAAAAGAAGGTCTGAATCGCCTGAAGGGATGAAAGAGTAGTTAATCCTTGGTATGAAGGGAACATCGCGACATTGCGAGGGAAGAACGAGCCTCCGGGAGTTGGTCCACTGATGGCGTTTGCCGTGCATTCGGGCAACCGCGACAGCTAACTCCACAATGAGCCGCTACGGTCGTCGGGGAGCATGCTTTCGACATTTACCGCTATCCGTTCTGCGTTGATGCTATTCACGCAGACACATCAGCCTTCCGCAACGAGCAAGAGGTTCTCCACCGGGCGCAGCTCGGGACGGACATATCCGCGTCTCCTCGCATAGTCAAACAGTCTGTCATAAAGAAGTTTTCTGCCACGGTGAAGGCGTGAACGCACCGTACCAAGCGGACAGCCAAGGAATCGGGCGGTCTCTTTGTACGTCATCCCCTCAATGTCGCAGAGGATGATAATGATGCGAAAATCCTCCTTCAAGGCCGCAACGGCATTGGACATGTCATCGTCAAGTTGATTCTTGAAGAGGGCATCGTTGAGGTTATTACCGTCGGGTACAACCTGCTGGAGATAGGTCGGTCCCAACAACCCGGCATAGTCCACCGTCTCAGGTTCCCGTGACTCCTTGCGGTACAGGTTGATGTAGGAGTTCTTGAGTATCCGGTAGAGCCATGCACGGATATTTGTCCCCTCATCGTATGAGGTCCAGAACCGGTACGCCTTGAGGAAAGTTTCCTGCACGAGATCGTCGGCGTCCGAAGGGTTCCGGGTCAGGCGCATGGCGATGCTATAGAGGAATTTAGTCTGCTCAAGCGCCTGCTGTTCAAATACGTGTCGGTTTTCGCTTGTATCGCCCGCCATCGGTTTTCTCCCGTGTGGTTGCTGCGTTTCGTGAGGTTCCTTGAGTGTACGCGCAAAGGCATTACCGTTCAGCAGGGCGGACATATCCTGCTCCGCCGACACAACCGCATCATTGAAGAACGCACGTGTCATAGTATGCTCCGGTACCTCTGTACGCCCCATTGCGTGCGGCATCTCGCTTGAGAAAGGACACACGCATGCGGGTGACTGCATGCCATCACACAGCTATCGCGGTTCAGAAGTCCCGCCGGGATACAGCGGCGCAATACGCGCTTCGGCAGTCCGCACTCCTCTGTCCCGCCAGCATTCCCATCCGGAATGCATCTGTTTCTCCTTCAACCGGCCGAATCGCGCCGGCCTGTAGAGCACCTCCACACCCTCGTGCATTTCCGGCAACAGGTACGCGGGAAGGTCTCCGCAATCGCAATGCTCAAGCCTGATCATGGCGCCTTGCGGATCATTACTCCAGCTGTCCAGCATAAGATCGTATTCCGGATGCACCGCGTTGACGTACTCCATCACCCGGTCAACATCATATACCCCGACACTCACCGCCGTCTGGATGTTCGCCGTCAAGCGTTCAAAGGACTGTCGCGCATACCTCGCGGCAAATCCCGCCACATCTCCGTCATGAAGGCCCAGATCAAGCCGCTCCAACGGACGGAAATCAAAGTACGACAGGTGCAGATTCTCAGGAGAAGCGACAATGAACCGTGAGAATGGTCCAAGGGCCGCGATCGTCCGGGGTGTGCCGCCAAAGCACGTGGAGAGTACCATGAGCGCGAACTTTGCGTCATCACGGATGAATCCCTGTACTCCGGTCGCAAAGTCATGCACCGTGAAAGAACGGTCGGGGTACGATGCGTCGTAGCCGCCGCCTGCGAATTCCGGAATCTCATGGCCACAATAGACGAAGACGCGCACCGGTTGCTGGAGACACGCCGTGCGGTACCGGCGGTACAACGCTGTTTCAGCCGCCCAGGGCGAACCTTCCTGATCGCGCCAGTACGATTCCTCGGCAATGAGCTTGCCGTGCAGGTAATACGAGAAGTCGCCGTCGTGAAGAGGAAACAGGAACAGCACATGCCGCCTGGGTTTCTGGTGATAAATGAACACCTCCGCAAACGGGTTGTGCTCGCCGATCCGCTTCGCTTCGGCGAGAGCTTCTTCGTCTGCCCGATACTCCGTACCGCTCGTATCGTGGTAGAGATAGTCCCCATCGCCGTGAATAACACAGATAATGGAATAGTTCGTAACGCTCCCCCGGTCAGCGGAATCGGTATCCGCAGACTGCATGGGCCCGACCGCGCCGCACGCGGACAGTACCACAGCGAGTGTCATGGTGCAACCGGTCGTTCCGAGGAGCGCGTACATTGCGTTCCTATCGGATCGGGAGTGAGCATCACGCATTGACATTGCCCGGCTATTCGGCTGCAAACGACTATTTCACCATCAGTACAATGAGGATGACGATCAGGAGCAGGGTGACGACACTAATGGTGATGACCTGATCCGCCTGTTCCGTGTCTTGCACGACATAGTCGGAGAATGCATTGAGTTGCCCATCCGGGACGCGCACATACCCATTGCGGCCCGCCAACTCATCCTGTTTTTCCCTGAGTGAGGAGGCAAAGCGGTCAATCCCGATGGCGTCATTCGCCGACATGACAGTTGACGACCGCACCATATCCAGCGCCTTCGACATGGACTGAAATGATTCATTCATGACCATGCGTTTTTCCGCCGGATCATCCGTGGCTTTTACCCGGGCGGCAACACCGCCAAAATACGCCTGCAGTTCTCCTTTTCCTCCCGCGTGCATCGGAGGAGCCAGGACCGCCAGTATGGCGAGAGCCCCAAAAATCATTCGCGCTTTCATCATGACACCTTTCGTGAAGTGTAGTGGACAAACTTCCGGCAGGGCTTCATTTGTGCGCTGCGTTTTCCGGATGGCAGCACCGGAACGCCGGACCGTTCTCTGATCTTGCGGTGGCATCTCCCGGGATTCGCCACCTGGCCGGGTATAGTGGGCGGAGCCCCTGACGGCGGCCGGGCAGGCGCTCCGCACGCCTGTGACAATGTATAAGAGACGTTGCAACAAAAGAATCGGCCAAAGGAATGAAAGAGGAATTAGTTCATTTCTACACCACGTGTCTTCATTCATGTTTCCTCGGGATTGCCATCCGCATTCACCATGCAGCACGACTGCGCGCATCATACCACACTTCACGGAGGGTCGGGTTGCCAATCGGGAGGGGCGTGACGAGGTCCACGCCGGTCCAGGAATGGAAGTCACCGCGGTTTGTCCCATCCCTCAATGCATTTTCCGTGTATCCCATGCCGGCCGCCGGAGCGACTCAGTCCGGTTTCACCGGTTCCCAGGATTGAGGCAATCGCTTCAACCCATTGATCGCACCCAAAGGCAAGCTCACAAAAGTCCGCCGAAGTCTTCCCAGCCTCAGCGAAAGGCCGGGGCAAGGGATCATGAGGACACCGGGGGGAAATCTGACGGCCGTTTCTGGCCAATGCGCTACCCTGCCCGCCGGATGCGCGCACCGGCGTGCGCCGCGCGAGACCTGCCATCAGTAAGGTTCAGCACGCCGCCGCGTGTCGTGCGCGTCTGCTTTGCTTCACTCAGCGAGGTCTGCAGGTGCACCAACCGGCGGTTGGATTTCTTGAGGTCGGCGATGCTTTTCTTGAAACGCCGGAGTTGTTCGTCCGCCTCGTCCTGTGCGATTCCGTACTTTTCCTGCAGCCGGCCGACCAGCTCTTCGTATTTCCCGGCGATGGCGGCAAGATCATCGTTCATTGATTTTCCCCAGAGGTGAATGGCCTTTCCCCGACGTTGTTTCCACTCACCTTCCAATTGGTCCCAGTTCATTCATTTCATCCTTTCGGCGCGGTCTTCATGCGGTTTCTGAGCATTCGGGAGGAAATTGTTGTTAGGGCCCGCAATGCACTACATGCAGTATAGAGGGCCACATTGTCGAATGAATCGCCTAAAGGGATGAAAGAGGAACTAGTTCCCGGGAGAGGAAGATGTACGCCGGTAGGGAGCTGTACGTGGGACAACGGGAAGGATACAGAACGGTGGAAACGCGACGGGCGGGATTACGGGCCCGTTTCGCGGTAGGAATACGTTGCAATCTCCAGGCGGCTGTGCAGAGCCATCTTCTCCAGAATATTATGCACGTGGCTCTTCACAGTATACGTTGAGAGGTTCAGACGTTGAGCGATCTCTTTGTTGCTCAATCCTTCAGCGATGAGGACGACGATCTCGCGCTCACGCTTCGTCATGCGCAATGCATCGGGAAGTTTCCCCTTCCCTTTCCGCAGCGCGTAGTCGACAACATGCGTAAAGAGGGATTCCGTCAGCAAAGGGGGGAGAATCTTGATCCCCCGCGCGACTGCCCGGATGGTGCTGAGCACATCCTCAATTGTCGCATCTTTGAGTATGAAGCCCGCAGCGCCCGCCTCCACCAGCTCGATGATATCCAACTGCGAAGGGATCAGACCCATCCCGATGATCTTGACGTCCGGCAATACTTTGGTCAGCGACACCACGACACTCAGACCGCTCTCATTGCGCAGTCCCAGGTCAATGAGCACCATGTGCGGCTTTATCCGTCGCGCCTGCAGCAACGTGTCTTGGTTGCCCGCCGACGATGCCACGATCTGGAGATCCTTCTCCCTGTTGATGATGGCCTTGATGCCATCGCGCAAGATCCGGTTGTCTTCGATCAGTAGGATCTTCGTTTTTCTCATGTAGCGATGTTCTTCTTAGATCAGGATTGGCCAGCGACACAACAGGAATTATAGCTCTATTGTACGGTTTTGTATTGTTTCCGTCAACACAATTCGTACGGCCGGAGGCATGGCGCGGATGCCCGGCCGACAGATTTCCAGCCGGGCAGGAGGCGGGATTCGCAGGAATACACACATAAGCATCGGCGCTTCACCGGAAACATGCGATTCATGCCGTGCTGGTGGAAAAATGTTCGCGGACTTTCGCCGCAAGCTGACGGTCGGTCATCTTGTCGACTGTTTCGATCCCCGTGATCCGGCCACCAAGTGCGAGACCCTCCAACCGCGTTCTGAGTTCGCCCTTCGCCTCCCCAGGACCAAGGATCAAGATAGCGTCGGCGTCACGAATGCAGGACACCACCCTGTCGTAGTATTTGTGGAGATTGCCCGAAAATCTCTTTTCGCGATGGTCTTCTGCGGAGTTGTTCCCGGCTCCGCCGGAAAACCGGACGTGCTTCTCCATATCCGAGATAACGCGCATGGTCTTTTCGATCTTGTCGGAGAGGCTCACGATGACCGCCTCTCTGTGGTCAATCCACAATCCCACGTTGCTTTTCATCTGTTTCCCTTCTTCTCTCAGTTCTCCGGAACTGATGGCTCCGGCATGAGATGCATGGTACGATGCGGCCTGAACCCTGCTCCCTTTCAGATTGACGCTTGCGATTTGCCCGCAGAGCCTTTTCTGCCTAGCAGGAGAACACCAGCGCCAATGGCCATGATGGCGATGCCCACATACGGCTGCCAGTTCACCACATGTTCCTTATCTCGCGTGATTTCGAGTGCTCCCAAGTCAACCACCTTCTCTTTCGTCATGTAGGTGAACCCCGTGTAGAGGGTCATCACCAAGCCAACGAGGAGAATCACAATGCCGGCTTTTTTCACTTCGGTACTCCTCTTTTGATGTGTCTCACGCTTATCGCCAAGAGGCGTTCAGCCCGAGAGTTTATGGCATCCGCTCACCCTGGAGGGGCTCCGTTCGCGGGACGTGCAGATGCAGCTTTTCGAGTCCCTTTTCGCTGACGGTGGAACCCCGCGATGGGTGGTTGGGTGCGGTCACATTGTATATCGCAAAGAACTCGCCCGTGCCCGTCTTTTGCCATCCGAGGAATTTCGCGTCTGGGTTCACATCAGACTGGCCTGAATGTGATTCGCCAGACATGATTCCTTCCTGTCGCATGTTGCCCTCCTGTCCGATGCTGCCTTCCTGGCCCCTACCGGCATCCTCTTCCATACTGGCATCCTGTTCTATACTGGCCTCGTTTTCCGTTGCATCCTCCTTCTCCGGGAAATGGACTTTCCCTGCCTATGGGTTATGCGCCTTTCGGCCTGCTCTAGGTAAATCCCGGTAAAAGCCAGAACAGCGCATGCCAAGTCATGCGCGATGGACGGAAAACGACTTCCACGGGGTCAACCAAAGGTAGAGGTGATTTCAACAAAACGGCATAGGCCAAAAGGATGAAAGAGGAATTAATACCCTCGATTTTAGTGAATGCAGGAGATAACGATCAATTGCTGAGAAACTCATAGGTTTTCCTGTTGTTCGACCGACCTCTCCCAGAAAAACCGCACACGGACCCGGGAATACTCCGGATCCGTGTGCCGCCAACTGTGTTGAGCCTCTTCACCAACATCTGCCCCTGCACCCAACTCTAGCTTTGAACAGAGGCCCGTCCCATCGAACGCCTCCCTTCAGGAACCATCGAGCACCAAGTGAACAGAAGCTCGTCTTCCGTCAGCAGACGCGTTCGAGGCGACAATGCTATTTTGCTGCACGATCGACGATGATTTCGACCCGGCGGTTGTTCGCCCGGCCTTCCGCACTTGTGTTGTCAGCAACCGGACGGTCTTTCCCGATCCCCTGCGCCACAATCAAGGTTTCAGGATAACCGCGAGACACGATAAACGAGCGCACGGCATTCGCACGCTGCAGTGACAGTTCCTGGTTGTAGCTTGAAGAACCACGAGAGTCGGTGTGTCCTTCAATGGTGATCTTACGCTCCTTCGTTGCCATAAGCGCATCGGCGACTTGTTTCAACCGATCCTGCGCGGCAGGCAACAGCGTGGATTTGTTCGACGCGAACAGAACGCTGCCGGAAAGAGTGATCACGAGACCCCGTGCTTCCTCCTTGACCGCTGCGAGTTTTACGAGTTCGGCCTGCGCATCCGCCGTCCGCTTGTCAGCATCGATACGTGCTTTTTGCTCCACAGCAAGTTGGTCTGCTTTCATCGCGACGTCTTGCTGCGACGCCGACAGATCCTGCTTTGTGTTTTTCACGATCTCTGCCTGCGTTGAATCGAACGTCTTCTTGGCCTTTGCGGCGGCGATATTGCTGGCTGCCGTTGTCCCGAGTGCCTCGGCCATCTTTGCCTTGCGGTCCGCAACATACGCGAGGTCCTTCGTCCGGATTGAGGACGGCTCGTCCACGAATGACTTTTCGGCGATGGCAAGAGCTTCCTGAGCCTTGTGCACTTCTGCCGGTACCAGCTGGGCCGCTTGCCCGGTGCTCGCCCGCGCAACCGCCTGACGTGCGTCGATGAGTTCAGCCGGGGGAAGGGTTGCGGCGCACCCGACAACGAGTGCGGCGCACGCGGTGAGAATAAACAGACTTCTTGGTTTCATGGATTACTTCCTTTCATGAGGTAGTTGATTTTCTTCGCGGAGCTGCCGCACCCGCTCGATCGCCTGCGTGGCGTCCGTCTTGTCTGCATCCCCGCGGGAAAGTGCTACTGCCAATTCGGCATCCGCCTGGGCGCGTAACAACATGGAGCCGGCCCGATCCTTCTCACCCTTTGTTGCAAGGCCCTTGGCTTTGTCCAACTCTTCTTTGGCGAGCTGCAAATAGAGTGATGCTGTTGGAACACTCGACGCGCCGACTTCCTCTGCTGCACGGATCGCCGATGTGGATGGTTCTTTGTCGAGCGCCGGGCCGCTGCCGCAACCGGCAATCAACCCCGCGAACAGGACTCCGACCGCCACTGCCATCATGTGCATACGTTGCATAGATCCTCCTCTGTTTAAGTGTAGCATGAATATTACATCCTGAACGAACAGACTTCGTCGTTTATACGCCTACGAGTCTACCGAGGATCGCAGTGATAACCTATAGGGCGAAGGGATGATACAGTAGTTAGTCCTTCGATGAGTCCACCGGCTTTACGCTCGCCGCCTCCTTTACGCGATGGAATGACTCCCGCCTTTTCATAGTACAGCCGATGCCTCCCACCGAGACACCGGCTGTCGTATCTACCGGGCGGTGCATTCCATCATGCACACAAGCCCGGCGAGAGAAATTTCTTTTCCTCTTCGGCTTCGTCCGCCGGACGCTGGTTATCTGCGTCGCTTTCGCCCGCAGGGCTTATCCCTGCAATTGCATCCTCCCGCTTTCAGCCCTATTCACCCTCATCCCGGAACGCATGTTCGGGGGACGGGTTCGCGCCCTGTTCGGGCGCGGAATACGAATGCAACGCCGATCTGTAGTTTATCGTGTCGGGCCCTGTTTCGTCGTCCAGAAACCCGCCCCGTGCCTGAATCCACCCCACCCCTCCGGCTTCAAGCCCTTCTTGCCCGGGCGGAATAAACGGTGAGCTCCCCCGCGGATGTCGTGTCTGATGCGTCAGTTCGCGCATGAGATCCATCTCTCCTTCCCTTCTCGAGCCGTGTGCCGGCTCAGATCTTCACCGTATGTGCCACTTTCATTGCAGTCGAAAAATCAAAATTGTTGTGGGGTGAACCGTTGCGAACCCGCCGGATTACAACGGCCGGATTCCAGCGCCATAGTGTCAGGCCGAACATGAATTCTCTCATCAGGCTACGCCACCTTTCTGCCGCTGATGACCCTGAACAACACCGCTATGATCGCGATCACCAGGAGAAGGTGGATGAGGCCGCCCATCGTATACGATGTGACGATCCCCAGAATCCACAGGATGACCAGAATTGCCGCAATGGTAAAGAGCATATCGGTACCCTTAACGTGTTGGTTGAAAACCATGGGCCATTCCTGCCGGTTGCCGTGCTGACCTGATCTGCCGCTGCATGACCCGGACGCGAAGTCCGCAATGGCGGGGAGTGGCTTCCTCACGCAGGAAGTATACCCGAAATGGCGGCAGAACGCATCGGCTGGAAGGATGAAAGAGTAGTTAATCCCGGATCCATGTCGTTCGCAGACCGCCATCCTACGCCGATTTCGATCCGCGGGAGAGACCCACCAAACCGAGGACGGTGGCCGCGACTCCGCCTCCCAGCAACCATATCGACTTGTCGGTCGCCGCACCGGTAAACAACCGGGAAATATCGGAGCTGGACGAATTGTAGGCATTGATGCCAAGAATGAGAAGCAGAACTCCGCAGGCAAGCACGGCTATCGAGATGGCTTTTGTCCCTTGCACGGTCTTCTCCACAAGTTTGTGCGCTGCAACCCGGGTGTCATTGGATCTTCCGGGAGACCTCTGTCATCGCTGTATCGACCACATCCATATCATGCTGGACGCGCTTCTTGAACACTTCCCATTCAGATTGTCCCCTGGCGTTGTATTCGTCCAGTGTTTTCTTCAGTTCGCGATTCTTCTGCTCCAGCAGCGTCACTTCGTTGTCATACTGTGCATTGAGCCTGGAGCCATCGTGTGCCATTTTTTGTCTCAAGGATTTCAGTTCTTTTTCGGAGTTAGCGATATTCTTAGCGGCCTCACGCCTGAACGTCTCCCATTCCGCACGATACTCTGTCCGTGCGTCCGCCAGGCTCTGGGTGATATTCGCCGCATTCTCCCCGGCGCCGTCGCCCTTGGGGTTTGCGGGTTGACCGCAGCCGGCAATCAGTGTACCAGCCAGGGTGACGATGACCACGCACATCGCGTTGTTCATATTCGTGATTCTCCCTTGTAGGGTGGAGTCAATGTGCTCCACCTGGCAATTCAGATCATCGTGACAAAGGCGGCAATCCCGGAAATGATGATCAGCACACCGGACACCCGGTTCACCCATTTGAATCCGCCCTCGTCCAGTTTATGCCTGAACACCGTGGCGACGTGACCGAGGGCCACAAACCAGAGAAACGAACCTGTGAAGACGCCGCACACAAGCATGCAGCGTGTCGCGAACGCTGCTTTGTTGCCGAGGCCGAATGCCGCGAAGACAGCGATAAAGGCGAAAACTGTTACGGGGTTTGAAACGGCCAGGAGAAACGCCGCGAGGTACGACCCGACGACCCCTCTGTTGTCAAACGGGTGCCATGGCCTCTCGTGCGTCACAAGGTACGTCTTTATGCCGAGGGCCAGGAGGAGGATGCCGCCGACAAGATGCAGCCAGAACTGGTGACCGGCGATGATGTCCGTGATAAACGTCAGACCGAACGCCGCGATCCCCCCGTAGAGTGAATCCGCAGTTGCCGCTCCCAACCCGGTCATGAGGCCCCTCGAATGCCGCTCCATGAGCGTCTTGCGAATGCACATGATGCCGACCGGCCCGATCGGCACGGCCAACCCAAAACCGACAAGCAGTCCTTTAAAGAAGAGGATTGGCTCCATAGCGCGTCCGCCTCTGACTTGTTGAAGTTATCCGGGTAGGGATGATGCCAGCCAATTTCCACAGGTGCACGCGGACGGTGTCTCTCCGCGCAAGAAGAGTTTCGTTCGGGGACATCGCCGGGACCGGCGAGAGCGCATTACCGTTCCGCACCGATGATCCGCCGGTCTGCGAGTTCCGACATGACAAGCTTGACAATTTCCGGCCGGACCGCCTGAACGGAATTCGGCTCGGGAGTCTTGCTCGTGCCGCTCCACACGAGCTGCCCTTCGTTTCTCGTTGCCCAGACATCTATGGCGCGCATATCGACTTTCTGTGAATCGACATGTCCCACGTGTTCGATGTCCTGAAGGTATGTCACGAATCTCTCCAGCCGCCGGTCGTAGCGCATATCCTGTTCCTTCGTCACGTACCCCTGCATGTATTGCGTCTTTGTTTCCGAGGGAAGCCAACGGGCAACGAGGACCCCGTCAAAGCTCTTGGCTTGCACGATAAGAGCGACCTGGCTTGTATCCGGCGCCGCATCAGGAAACAGACGATACGAGGGGGTCGCGGCAACATCATGGTTCACGAATTCGGCGGCAAACGCATCTTCCCAGATCCGCCGGAGCACGCCATTCTTATTGATCGAGATGACGAGGATCTTGTTGAGCGGAGGAGCGCGGAATGATGCGTCGCTCCAGACATCAACCAACTCGGACGCGGCGCACCCTGCGATCAGGGTCAACGAGGAATACAACAGCCCGCGAAGGAGGAATGGTCTGAGGTTTTTCATGGACGTTCCCGATGTGCCGTTAGGTGCGAACGATGACCCTGTTCATTTGCCTGACCTGACACGCGTTGTCTTTTTCGGGCTTCGCGCGCTCCCGTGCTTGCTTTTCAACGTTTCCTTTTTCCGTAATGATTTTTGAAGCTGAACCAGCCGGCTGTTGGATTTCTTCAGATGTCCGATCGCCTTTTTGAAATCCCTCACCTGCTGATTTGACTCTTCCTTTGCGATACCGTATCGCTCCTGAAGCTTCCCCACCAGTTCCTCGTACTTGCCTGCGATTGCGGCCAGCTCGTCGTTCATCAACTTGCCCCAATGGTGAACGGCCTTGCCGCGCCGTTGTTTCCACTCTCCCTCCAAGCGATCCCAGTTCATGTGTCAGTCCCTTTCTCACCACCTTCTTCGCGCGTTCGGTTCATGTCAAATCCTCCCCATGGAATATCCATGGACAATCAACCTCAAGAGTATATCGGATATGCCCCCAGGATGAATCGCCTGAAGGGATGAAAGAAGATCTAATCCCCTGCAGGTTTTTTTTCCCCCCATCTGTGCAATATGAGCCAGTATTCCTGAGTTACCCCTCTCACACGCGCGGTTTTGGCCAAAAAAATGCTGGCATTTCTATTGCAGCAAAAAGAAACAGATCCTTCGCCGCTTACTGCGAATGGGTTTCCTGACCAAACGCGCAGTGCACGGCTGAGAACATCACTATCAACAAAAGCTTTTGTCAAGCGCCATGCCAAACAATCCGCCGGTACGCGTTCTGATCGTCGAGGATGAATCCATCATCGCGATGGATATGCAGCACAAGATCCGGAAAATGGGGTATGAAGTCGTTGGCAGGGTGGGAACAGGCGAGCAGGCGATTGAACGGGCACAAACGCTCAAACCCGATCTTGTACTGATGGATATCAATCTTGGTGGTGATCTGGATGGCTTTGCAGCGGCACGTACAATTCGTCAGTCAAACGATATTCCTGTCATATTCCTCTCAGCATATATCACACGGGATTCTGTGAGCAGCGAAGGTGCTCAATTGTCGGTTGCGATGCTTCCGAAACCAATCGATCCGTACGAGCTCAAAAGCGTGATGGGCCACCTTTTCGAAAAACCCGCGACGTCAGAAGCTTGAAATCTGAAGAGGGACCCCCTTCTCACACAGTTCAAGAAAAGAACCAAGAAAAACATACTCCTCGCGAAAATCCCCGAATCCGGTCTGAATTACTAATATCTTTCGCAATTTTTTTGATCAAACAGTAGAACCATTTTGGCCTAGTTCTTGTTATATTGTGTGCCATGAAAAAAGTCCCTTATACAATTTGTCGCCAATGCGGGCGGGATTTCCCGGGAAATCCAAGTATGCGTCGCTGCCCGACCTGTCGAAAAAAAGAAGCGCAATACCGGGCTCAGCGTGAGCGCATGAAGCGAAATCTCCCGTACTACCTCAAAACGGATATTTAGCTCTTCCAGTAGAGAGGTTAACGGCACAGCTTTTCGAAGAGATCGCCCGCCTCTGGAATTCCGAGAGCAATGCTTCTTTTCAGCGACGTGCAGCCTTCGGCATTTCTGCCGATTTGATGCAGCATCTCGCCTAAAATCTGCCATGCTTCTCCGTCCAGGCTGTCCGCCCTGAGGACATACTGCAGATCTTCCACCGCTTCCCCAATTCTCCCGCACATCTTCAGGGATAATGCCCTGTCGTAGCGTATGACGGCGCTGTCTTCGCACCACTTCAACGCCGCGTCGTAATCCTCGACCGCCTCAAGATACTCTCCCCGTTTATGGAGCATCCGCCCCCGTTCGTTCCGGATGGCCGAGCCGAACGGCCTTTCCAAAACACAGACGTCCATCTGCCCCATCGCCTCCTCGCGTTCCCCGTCAATGTCCATCAGCAACGCCCGTTCGAATCGCGCCGACACGTCTTCCGGATCCTTACGAACGATGACATCGAGATCCTGCCGCATAAGAACACGGAGGACACCCCGCAGCGACCGCTGGACCGGTTTTTCGATCGCATTGAGATCCACTGTGTCGAGATATGCACTTCGCAGCTGAAAGATCTCGATCCGGGCCCACCGGTACGCGGTGTTTTCCGGCTCAAGCGATATCGCCCGGTCATAGTCATGCTCGGCGGCTTCCAGCCATCCGAGGGCTTTCAAGGCATCGCCTCTCCCGTAGTATGCTTGGGATGTTGCAGGGTCCAAGCGGATCGCCTTGTTGAACCGGTCGAATGCCTCGGTGTAGGAGCCTTGATCCAGGAGATCCGTTCCTTCCATGAGAAGGGTTTCTTTGACCGGAAGACAGCCGGGAAGAAGCGTGGCGAGCACTGCAACGACGAGGAAGCACCGGAGGGCACCCCTGCCGGGGAGGCAAGAAGGAGCACCACGGAAGACACCCTGTCCTGCCCTCAGGCCTTGAGCGGAAATGTCACGATGAACGCTGTGCCTGATTCCCGTTTGCACTCCAAGTTTCCTTTCAGCTCCTTCACCAGGTGAAGGACGAGTTGGAGTCCGGCGGTTTTCGGCCGGCGGAGATCGACGACTTTGCGTAGTCCGGAGCCGCCGTCGGCCACTATAAGCCGGGCCTTCCCCTGCTCCGCGCGATGGAACTCGACACTGATCTCACCCCGTGACCCGCCGGCGTACGCATGGTGAACGGCGTTTTCGAGAAGCTCCTGGACAATCAGGAGGATCCGGGCCATGGACAGATCATCCAGATCTACGGGCTCGGCATGGATCGTATAGGTCAGCCGCGCCGTTCCGATCCTTTTAAAAAGATCGGCGATCAGCCGGCGCAGCTGACGATCAATGCCCTCGAGAGGGGGGCGATTGTACACGGCCTCGAACACACGGAGAATGCCCTGGAGGCGCAGAGCAAGAGAGGTGCCGCCCCCTTTCCTCTCCCGTCCCCGGCCTCCCGAGAGTACGGCCAGAAGGCTGGCAACGGTCCGGGTATACTCCAGCAGATGCCCCTGGACTTTCTGCTCGGCGTCGCGATGCTCGTGCTGCATATCGGCTGCATGCCGTTCCGCAACTTTCCGTTCGGTGATATCCTGCGCCGATCCCAGGATTCGCACAATGCGGACTTTCGCTTCATCCCATAATGGACGGGCATGATCGCGCCACCACCGGTGCTCCCCGCTGTCCGTAATGATGCGGTATTCCGTGACATTCTGCTGACCGGAGAGGAGATGCCGCATCCGGTCTTTGATCGCGGAATCATCGTCAGGATGGACATGCGGTTGAAGATTCGTGAGCGCGTCGTTCGGCAGCCCCGTGAGGCCGAATTCATCGGTCACCCATTCTATTGCCATCGATCCGTCGGTCCGGACGGCCACGGAGTAGGCATATCCCGGCGTCATTTCTGCGATGGCACGATAGCGTTGTTCGCTCTCCCGAAGGCTCCGGTCCATCGCGTGACGGTACAGGGCGATCTCAATCATCGTCCGCAACTCGCGTTCCTCAAACGGCTTCAGCACATAACCGAACGGCTCGGTGGACCGGGCACGGCGGAGCGTGGTCTCGTCGGAATACGCGGTGACATACACGATGGGGATGTCGGCTTCGTTGCGGATCTCCTGTGCAGCCTGGACGCCGTCGATGGCACCTTTGAGGTTGACATCCATGAGCACAAGATCGGGATGACTCTCCCGGGCCTTACGGATCGCATCCTCGCCCGAGGCGGCGAGGCCTGCTATGGCATACCCCATGGTGACGAGACGGCGTTCAATGTCGCGCGCCATGATGAGGCCGTCTTCGACAACAAGTATGCGTGCTGGTGTGATGCCAGTGGTTCCCCCCCGGGAGCTAGGTGCATTGTCGTGAATCGGGTTCATGACGTCGTGAGCAGGAGGATGCGAATGCTCTTGGGGTCTGGCGGTGGTGACCGCTATTCTTCAGAGCGGTGACGGATTTCGATAATGGTGGCCCTGTGTTCGCCGAATTTGCTGAAATACACAAGCACGGATACCCGTTCCGATGATCCGGGTCGATCGTTCTGCAACAGAACATGAGCGAAGTGCCAGCGATCCTTTGAATCGAACGTGTAGAGACCGTTGGGATCTCCGAGAAGATCGCGCACTTCGTCGCGGGTTTTGCCTTGGAGGGACTTCAGCTCCGGTTCCGTCCACATGCGCTCGGGATGATCACCCTGGCGTGATGTGCAGCCGGCAAGTACGGCTACAAGAATCGTCGTCAGAAGGAGCTCTCTCATACCAGTCATGGAATGTACGGTTTCACCTCTGCGAAAGCAAGCAATCCAGTTCCCACGATGTCTTCATGCCCTGAAGTTATCACACGAGGTTACGGTGCGGAAGCAAGGTAGAGCCCATGCGAGCGGACATAATGCTCCACCTCGGCGGTCACCATCCAGCGGATTGAACGCCCCTCTGCTACCCTCCGGCGGATGTCGCGCGAGGCGATGTCGATCCCCGGGACCGGCAACAGACGCATGTGGCGTGCGAAATGGGCATCCATCCGTTCCGTGCTATAACCCGGCCTGGTCATCACCACCACGCGTGCGATTTCCAGGATACCATCAGGATCCTTCCATGTTCCGAAATCCGCCATATTGTCCATGCCGATGATGAGAGTCAACGCCGCCTGGGGAGAAGAGGCAGCCAGCGCTTTCAGCGTGTCGATCGTGAACGAGATACCGCCCCGTCGGACTTCAATATCGGACACATCCAAACGGGGGGAACCGCCCACGGCAAGACGCACCATTGCCAGCCTGTGTTCGGCATCGGTCATGATACGATTGCGTTTGTGCGGCGAAGTTGCCGATGGCACGAACAGGACTTTGTCCAATTCCATCACCTCGCCGACGTGGGAGGCCACAAGAAGGTGTCCTACATGCGGAGGATCGAACGTGCCGCCGAATAGGCCTATTTCGTGCACACCGGAACGCATCTCTTCGATCATCACAGCAGGACTCCCAGCGCTTTATATCTGATGCAGCCCTTTACCAGCGCCCCCAAATACACAAACGGCAGAACGCAAAACCCAAGCGTCTCATTGATCTTCTCGAACCGCCACCATTCGGCACCCTGGTATTTGTAGCGGAACAGGACGCCACAGAGGGCCACGATGCACAGGCCGCACACGCACAACGGAGGCATGCCTCCCGCCAGGCCTGCGATCACTGCGGTCAACCCCAGCACATCCAGCAGCGCAACGTAGTGCTGCGGACGGTGAAGCTTCAAGGCGCCGAACGACTTCACTTCAATGAACTGCCGGTACAACCGGGGATGGCGCTTGTAGAGCAAGGCATCGAACCGGTACCGGCGGGCATGCCGGAAACATTCCGCCATCGTCTGGAACTGCAAGGGATGAATGACCACGATTGCCGGGTCGACCACAATTCTCGCTCCGGTATCGCGCAGCCGAAACCCCAGATCAGAATCTTCACGGAAATACACCCGTGACTTCCGGTCGAAATAGTCCGGACTGTAGCCTCCCACGGTGTTAAAGAGGTCCCGGCGTATGAACAGGTTGCACGGTATGAACGATGCCTGGATATCCTTCTCGAACCGCCGGACAGCGGCATCACCCCCGGGATATGCCGTGCGGCCCTCAAGCACGTCACACGTGTCGTTTTGCAGTACTGCAAAGGCCCGGGCAAGCCATGAAGGGTCGGGTGTGACATCATCCTCCGTGAACGCAAGATACTTGCCCCCTGCCCTTTCCACAGCCGCATTTCTTGCCCTTCCCGCTCCTCCGTTGTCGAGTTCGAGCACGGTAACCGGGAACGGCAAGGTCAACGAGCGGATATACTCCGCCGTTCCGTCCGTTGAGCCGTCGACGGCAACAATCACCTCCATGGTCCATACAGGGGCCGGCGGGCAGCTCAACGATTCAAGACACCGGCGCGCCCCTTCACGGCGGTTGAAGGTCGGGATGATTACGGAAAAGAACGGGGCGTTCATGTTGTCCCCCTGAACCGGAACACCATATGGCAAATGCGCAGGTAACCCTTCACGGATGAGAGGGCTTTCACCCGGACGGTGCCGCGCGACATGAGGGCGATGGCGGTCCACAGCATCAGCCGGATAAGACTCCTGAACGCGATAATGGCACGGACCAGGAGCCCCTCCCATCGCGGCGCATGCTTGCGAAAGTAGCGGAAGAGGCTCACGTGATAATTGACCAGCCGTCGCTCATCATAGTGTGCAAAGGCATCTCCCCCAAAATGGACAACGCGTGCGGCAGGCACAATCCACACCTGCCCCCCGCTTTGCCGGATTCGCTTGCACCAGTCGGTTTCTTCGAAATACATGAAGAACGACTCATCGAGTCCCCCCACGGCCTCGATGGCGCTCCGCCGGACAAGAAGGCACGATCCCTGGACAAAGTCAACCTGACGCGGTGAGTGCATATCGGCATAGAGCTCCCGGTGGCTCCCGAACATCCGGCTTTCCGGAAAAAGGCGGTCGAGAAAGAGAGATTCCACGAAGAGATTCCAGAGGCCGGGGAATGCTACCCCGGTCCGCTGCGGCGATCCGTCACCGTTAAGCAGAGCGGGCCCGCACGCCCACACGCGTGGGTTCCCATCCATGAACTCCAAAAGATGGTCGAAGGCACCTTCATGCACCATTGTGTCGGGGTTCAGGAGCACAACATACCTGCCCCGCGCAATCCGGATCCCTTGATTATTCGCCGCAGCAAAACCGGCGTTTCCGCTGTTGCGCAGGCAGACTGCATCGGGGAGGAGTGACCTGGCCAGATCCGTGGGGTCTTCGGCGGAGCCATTATCAATCAGGATAACTTCGCACCGATGCCCGCGGCACGAACCGGGCAGGGCCGGGAGACAGCGCTGCAGGTCCGGAATCGAATTCCAGCATACGATGATGATTGACAGGTCAGGCATGGTACGGCAACCGGACAATTCGTGCATATGTACGGGCACAGGCGTTGAGACACCGGGCAGCGATTCCGTTTCCCTCGACAATGCGGGGACTCATCCACTTCAGGATATCCCGATCGGCCACACGGCGGCCGGCCTGAAGGCTCTTTCTGCAGATGCTGATCCAGCACCAGTGTGTGAGACACCACAGGTACGAGTGGACAATCCCGACGAACGACTTGCGCCGCGTGAGAATGCTCAGCAGGATTTTCGCAAGAGCGTCAGCCACCGCCAGGGGAGAAATCTTCAGAAGCGTGACCGGGCTGTACAACAGGAGGCAATTCAGCAGACGGTTCCGTTCCTGATAATAGGTCACCAGTCGTCCGGGCTGCTTCCTGCTTGTCACGCTTCCACGGTGGTAGACGACGGACTCCTGCGCCATGCGCACATCGTAGCCCGCCAGCCTGAGACGCCAGGACAGAAACAGATCCTCCTGGTACAGGAAATATTCCGGCAAGAACGGCGTACCGACGACGGACTTTCTGAACATCAGCGAGGCCCCGCCGGCAAAGAACACGGAGGAAAGATCACTGAACGCCCTCATGATATTATAGCCGAGGTAGTTCACCGTTCCATTCATGGCGTAATACTCCTTCGGCACGCCGTCAGTGACGACCCGGGAGGTTACGGCGGCCACCCCCGGCACATCCAGCAGCCGCAACAGCGCGGGGATCCACCCGGCCGTCACTTCCGTGTCATTGTTCAGCAGCACGACGCAATCACCTGCTGCGGAGGCCACACCGCGATTGTTTCCTTCGGCAAACCCCAGATTCCGTTCCTGGGCAAGCACGCGTACGCCCGGGAATTCGCGGCGCAGCAGTGCCCTGCTGCCGTCCGTTGAGCCGTTGTCCACCACGATGATT
>PMCM01000124.1:0-2619 GCA_003154155.1 Ignavibacteriota bacterium
CCGCCGATCACCTCCGCCAGGGCCGCCGAGATACTGTACAGCAGGATGGTCAGGATCATGGCGCCGTCACTCCGCGTAGGGGATCTTGAGATAGCGTTCAGCCTGCACCAGAGAGTCTTTGTATTCCTTCATTTTCCGGACCTTCTCATACTGCTTCTGCGCGAGATCCCGTTTTCCCTGGAGATCATAGATCATGCCGATTTTCAGGTTCGCCATGACCATAAACCCCGACTGCTCGAGTACATCAAGTTGGCGGGACATTTCGTCACACCGGTAGTATTCCTCGAGCGCCGTCTCATACTGCCGCGCGTGCATCGCACAGAGCCCGAGATAGTAGATCGCTTCCCGTTCCACGCCCGCGGTATACCCGCGGCCCCCCGCCCGCACGCGGCTGATGATCTCCCGGAACGTCTCTTCTGCGGCCTGCCAGTCGCTCATGACCACGCAGCAGCGCCCGACATACTTGTGAAACATCATGTTGTTGGGGAACCTGGCATGCAGCGACCGGGCGATCTCCAGCGCTTTGGGATAGTCCCTCTCATAACTGTAATAGATCTGCATCAGAAAATAGGACGTTTCGATCCCGGCGTACTTCCCCCGTTCGGCGGCAAGCCGGAGCTGTTCGAGTCCCTTCTGCCGGTCCCCCGATGGAATGAAGAGGAGCAGGGGTTTGACGAACGGATACTCATCAGGGATCACTTCCGCATAATAGTTGTAAATGCCGGTGCCGAGCAGGATATCGTAGTTCGAAGGATCCAGCTCACGGGCTTTTTGCACGAGGGGGAGGGCTTTGCGCCCCGCATTCGCTGCAGCGAGCCAGTCGTCCCGATGAAACCGCAAGCGTCCCTCGAACCCGATCGCTCCGCCCTTGAAGAAGATTGCATCGACGTCGTTCTCGTTCACGTCCAGGAGGGAATCACAGAGGCCGACAACGCCTTCGAGCTCATGGAAGAACTGGTCGTCGTATTGCCGGTTATCGATGTCGATCATGATCCGCCACCAGGTAATCATGGCGCGGAAGAAATAGCCGGCGGGATGGTGCGGCCTCAGGCTCATCAGGGTGGAGAATTCCCGTTCCGCGTTTTCGAATTCCAGGTTGTAGACAGCGCGGATGCCCCGTTGCACGGACGCTTCAACGACAGAATCGTGCGGCGTCTGCGCGTGCGTGGATGTGGCGGCGAGCGCCAGCAGGAATCCGGCGAGGAGAGTCTTCATGTGCCTGTCTCCTCTGGTTGGGGGGGAGGAAGGACATCTTCGACTGAATCGAGGGTGATGATCCCTTCGGGCACGCGAAGCAAGGGCGTCTTGAGGATATACCATGTCGCAGCAATCAATGCGACGGTGGCCAGGATGCCTCCTTCGGGCCCGAACTCGCCCCCGGTCAGCCACCCGGGTCCCGACGCTTCACTGAACCACAGACGGCGTTCTGCGAAGGTAATGCCGCTCGTGGGGAAGGCGTAGATCGTCGTTTGCGCAAAGTTCCAGGCAAGATGCAGTCCGAACGGCAGCCAGAGACTCCGCGTCTTCAGGTAAGCGAATGAGAGCCAGATTCCGGCAAGCACGACATTGGCGGTGCTCAGCAGGGTTGCATGGGGATTGCCGTAATGCGCGAGGCCGAAGAACAGCGACATGATCAGGAGGGCGGGCAGGAAGCTCAGCGATTGCATGAGAGTCTGCAAGAGATACCCGCGGAACAGCAGCTCTTCGAACATCGCGGAGGCGGCGAAGAAGAGGAAGGAAATGGCCACTGCGCCCGCGATTTCCAGGGGCGTCAACCCCCGCCAGGTCAGCGACAGCGTGCCGAGGCTCACTTCGATCAAGAAGATTCCCGACATCATCAGGAAGCCGAGGAGTAATCCCATTGAGCATTCGCGCAACGCGCGCGGGTGCACCCAGAGGCCCACGGCAGCGAGGGGCTTGTGATTGACGAGACGGACCATGAGCCAAGTCACCGCAAGCACGACCGCGAGGGGGATGAAGCTGCCGGCGAACGGCGTGGACGTCCAGGATCGCGGCAGGGCGACGGGAAGCGCAAAGCCGCCGACGGCCAGGCCGAGAAACCCCAGGATTTTCCACCCCGCCCGGAGCTCATGGTGGCGATTGCGGAAGATGCGGATGAGCTGCAACATGGCGGCTACGACGTCATTCCGGCGGCACGCCGGGTGTCGCCGGCAAGCGGCGCCCGCATCCCTTCCGTGGAGAATGATGCAGACAGGATTCTCATAGGCGTTCCCGCAGAAACCCCAGCAGCCGTTCAGCCGCAATACGTTCCTGCTTCATCGAGTCGCGTTCGCGGACGGTGACCGTCTGGTCCTGAAGCGTTTGGGAATCGACCGTGAGGCAGAAGGGCGTGCCGACCTCGTCCTGGCGGCGGTAGCGCCGCCCGACGGCACCGCTGTCGTCATAGAACACGCGCATGTGCGGCCGGAGATCCGCTTCAATTCTCCGGGCGATGTCGGGCATGCCATCGCGGTTCACAAGTGGAAATACCGCCGCCTTGACCGGCGCGAGCTTGGGGTTGAAACGCATGACGACGCGGAGATCCATTTTTCCGTCGGCTGTCGGTGCCTCCTCTTCGGTATAGGCATCGACAAGAAACGCCATGAACGAGCGGCTGGC
>PMCM01000124.1:2669-2800 GCA_003154155.1 Ignavibacteriota bacterium
TCGGGTTCATGCTGATGGAACTGCAGCCGGTCCGTGCGCATGCCGAGGTTGCGGAACCATGCAATGCGCTGTTCCTTCCAGTACCCGAACCATTCCACGTCGGATCCCGGTTTCACAAAGAACTGCATTTC
>PMCM01000269.1 GCA_003154155.1 Ignavibacteriota bacterium
GGGGCGGAGATCGGAGCCACGACATCGCTCTTCCCGTACGATCGCCGGATGGCGGCATATCTTGCGGCGACCGGCCGGAAGAAGATCGCCGGCCTTGCGGATGCCATAGCGGAAGACCTGCGTCCCGACCAGGAAATTCTGGCGGATCCTGCCAGGTACTTTGACCAGGTCATCGAGATCAACCTGAGCGAACTGGAGCCGATGATCAACGGTCCCTTCTCGCCCGACCGTGCATGGAAGCTGTCCGAATTTGCGAGAGCGGTGCGGGAGAACCGGTATCCCGAAGAGCTTCGGGTGGCGCTGATCGGCAGCTGCACCAATTCGAGCTATGAAGACATTGAACGCTCTGCGAGTGTTGCGCGCCAGGCTCTCGAGCGGGGACTGCGTGCACGGAGCGCGTTCACGATCACACCCGGCTCGGAGCAGGTGCGCGCGACGATCGAGCGGGACGGACAGCTGAAGGCGCTGACCGACATCGGTGGCGTGGTGCTTGCGAACGCCTGCGGACCGTGCATCGGGCAGTGGAAGCGCCATGACGTGCAGAAAGGGGACAAGAACTCCATCATTACGTCGTTCAACCGGAACTTTGCCGGAAGAAACGACGCCAATCCGGACACGCATGCATTTGTGGCGAGCCCGGAGATCGTGACCGCGTTGGCGCTGGCCGGCACGCTCACATTCGATCCGCGGAGAGATTCGCTCACGGACAGCAACGGTCACCAGGTACGCCTGGCGCCGCCGACCGGGGCCGAGCTGCCGAAGCGCGGCTTCGATGCGGGGGAAAGCGGCTACGTCGCTCCTGCGCGGAGAGCGGGGACACTCGCCGTCCGGATCGACCCCATGAGCGCCCGTTTGCAGGCGCTGGCGCCGTTCCCGGCGTGGGACGGAAAGGACATCCAGGATGTTCCGGTGCTGCTCAAGGCCAGGGGGAAATGCACGACCGATCATATTTCGCCTGCGGGCAAATGGCTGAAGTTCCGCGGGCACCTTGACAACATTTCGGACAACATGTTTATCGGTGCCATCAATGCGTACACCGGCGCAGCGGGAACCGGGAAGAACGTGCTCACCGGCGGGCAGGACAGCTACTCGGCGGTTGCGCGCGCCTACAAAGCGAAGGGGCTCGGCTGGGTGGTCGTCGGCGATGAGAATTACGGCGAGGGTTCGAGCCGCGAGCACGCGGCCATGGAGCCGCGCTGGCTCGGCGGTCGTGCGATCATCGTCAAAAGCTTTGCACGCATCCATGAGACCAATCTCAAGAAGCAGGGGATGCTTCCCCTGACGTTCGCAGATCCCGCCGACTATGACAAGGTGCGGGAGGATGACGGCGTCTCCATCCGCGGTCTTGAGCAGTTCGCTCCGGGTGTCCCGCTCACGATGGTCATTCGGCACACGGACGGTTCCACGGAAGAATTCGAGGTCCGTCATACCTTCAATCAAAACCAGATCGGATGGTTCAAGGCGGGTAGCGCATTGAACCTCATCGCGTCGAAGTCGCGGCCTGTTCCGGAGAAGCGGACGGCGGGTGCGAAGAAGAAAGCGACCGGGAGGAAGAAGACCGCACCAAAGGTCACGGTGAAGAAGCGAGCGGTGATGAAGGGAAGAGCGAAGGTTGCGAAGCGGAAGCCCGCCCCAAAGCCGGGCCGGAAGCCGATTGCAGGCCGGAGGAAACCGCGCAAAACTCTCCGCCGGGGCCGCAGGTAATTTTTACACGATGGAACCTCTCCAACGGTTCCGGCGTTGTAGATGCCGGAACCGTATGTTATTTACATGAGAGGAATGCTATGCGGTATGACCCGGTTATGATTCAACCGTATCGCGATGAACTGACGCGATTGGGTTTTGAAGAGCTGCGGACGGTCGAAGCTGTAGATGCCTCGCTCAAGGAGCAAAAGGGGACAAATCTGCTTGTGATCAATTCCGTCTGCGGCTGTGCGGCAGGGAAGGCACGGCCGGCGGTTGGGATTGCGTTGAAGGACTCGCCGGTGCGGCCCGACCACTTGACAACGGTGTTCGCGGGAGCCGACATTGAGGCGACTGCGCGCGTGCGTGAGCTGATCGGCACATTCCCCCCTTCGTCCCCCTCGATCGCACTCTGGAAGGATGGCGTGCTCGTGCATTTCGTGCCGCGCTTCCAGATCGAGAGCCGGGACGCGTATCAAATTGCCGATCATCTGCTCGCGGTCCTCAAGGAACATTGCACTAATAGCCCGGCACACGCGTAACAGCCGGGCTTATTGCGGCAGATCGAGTCCGTATCTGTCGCTGATATCCAACCGCGGCATGGGGCCATTCAGCGGTTTTGCATCCCTCACGTACCAGTCGTACCACTCCAACGTGCGGTAGAGCAGATCGATGCGTGCGGGCTGCCGGGCATTGCCATGCTGCTCGCCCGGGTATTGCACAAGGCGGACGGCGGGATGATGATTGATCTTCATCCTCCTGAACAGCTCGATGCTCTGTGAGGGATGGACGCGGGTATCGTCCGTTCCGCCGCAGATGAGGGTCGCCGTCGTGCTTTGATGGGCCCAGTAGACCGGGCTGCGTTTGAGGGAGAAGTCCCACGTCTGCTCGACCGGTTTTCCGGCGTGGACCGCAAGTTCTTCCCCGGGAATATCCGTGGTGCTCTGCTTGCTCACGAGGTCGCTGATGCCCACAAACATGACGACCGCCCGCACGTATTTGGTGTAGTACGTGGCGAACCACGCCGAAGCGTAGCCTCCGTACGATCCTCCGCCGAGTCCCACACGCTCCCTGTCAGCATTCCCTTTGTCCGTAAGATAGTCGATTCCGTCCGCAATATCGTCGAACTCTTTTCCTGCCGGATCGCCGAAGCCTTCCGCTGCAAAAGCCGTCCCATACCCCGTGCTGGAACGATAGTTGGGATAGAACACAATATAGCCTTTGCCTGCCAGGACCTGTCCCGGTTCGCTGTAGCTGCTCAGCCAGCCGTTGGAGAAGTGCGATTCGGGGCCGCCGTGTACTACCACCACCAGCGGATAGTGCTTTGCCGGATCTTCGTTGATGGGGTGCAACAGCAGTCCCTCGATGTCACGCCCGTCACGCGCCTTGTAGCGTACGAGACTCTGCGGTCCCAGGAGCCGTTGTGCCAGCCACGGGTTGAGTGTCGTCGCGCGCTTGAGTGAGCGATCGCCGTTCCAGAGGCAGAGATCACCCGGGACAGCGGGGGACTGGCCGACCATTGCCGCCCGGTCGCCGGAACGTGAGAGGGAGATGCCGTCGAACACAAATCCCGCATCGGCGGAGCTGAGCAGAACCTTGCTTTCGCGGCTTCCCGGGCGCCCCGTCCGAAGGGTCATCTGCGCCCCTTCTTCGGCCCGGTAGAGCAGGGTTTGAGAGTCCTTCCATCCCACCCATGTGACATGTCCGGGAAAGTTCTCCGGGGTTGCACTCGCGAGCTGGCCGCCGGTCACAGGTACTGTGTACACCTGGCTGACGGCGTTGTCGTGCCGGTCGCGTGCTCCCGTAAGCGCAAGCGTGCTCCCGTTTGGGTCAAAGACGAAGTTCCCTAGCTTTCCCGGAGGGGT
>PMCM01000234.1 GCA_003154155.1 Ignavibacteriota bacterium
GACAACACCAATTTCCCGACCCGGGGCATTCACGCCTCGTTGCGCTGCTCATCGTGTCATGTCGGGAACCGATTCAAGGGTACTCCCATTGAATGTGTATCGTGCCATCTGCGGGAATACACCGCGACCACCAATCCCAGACATACGAGTGCAAATTTCAACACCGATTGTGCGACGTGTCACCGGGCCCTGACGTGGACGCCCGCAGCCTTTTTCCCCCACGACCAGTGGTTCCCGATCAGTGCGGGCAGCCATCACAGTCCGGGCCGATGGAACTCCTGCGCCGATTGCCACGCGAACCAGGCGAACTACGGCGCATTTGAATGCATCAATTGCCATGAGCACAACAAGCCGAGCACGGACAGCATCCATGCGGGACGCGGTGGATACCAGTATCTCAGCTCCGCATGCTACCGTTGTCATGCGCAGGGATAACAATCGGAACCTCAAGATGATGAAGTCTGTGCTGATTGTGGGATTGGTCCTCATTCCCCTTGCTGCATTCTCCGCCGCACTGCGGCATGCCATTCATTGCCGTGTGACGTATTGTACCACGGCGCAGATGTATTTCGATGCGGGGAAAGCGGAGGGGTTGTCCATCGGCGACACCCTGACGATTGCGCGGGGCGATACGAGCGTGGGATCGGCGGTGATCACCGGGGTATCAACGCATTCCTCCGTGGGTCGCGCGCTTGTCTCCGATGTGACAGCACGCATCGGGGACTTGGGAACCCTTATGAAGGAGGGGGATGTGACGGCGGCGCCGCCTGACGCCGGCGATTCAGCGGCAGTTGCACTTGATGCTTCCATTCCGTCAACGCCGGCCGTCGGACGGAGCCCTTCGGAAAACGTGGTGACAGGAAGGGTGGCGTTCCAGTATACCGGTCAGATTGCCGAAGATCACCGTCTCAACATCAGCCAACCGGCCGTGTACGCACACATGAGGATGGAAAACCTGGCGGGATCGGGGATGTCACTCTCCCTGTACGGCAGGGAGTACTACGACATCGGCGGTCCGTACCTTCGCTACGGGGATTCGACGCATTCCCGTCTTGATGTGTCGGAGCTCTCCCTTGGGTTCGACCGTCAGACGGCGGCGGTTGGGTTCAGCGCAGGCAGGTTCATTTCCAGGTATGTCACGGGCATCGGTGCACTCGACGGCGGAGAGGTGTTCCTGCGGCAGGGTCGATTCACCGCAGGTGTCCTTGCCGGTGCAGGTGTGCAATCGCGGGTCCTGGGAACCGGCGGCGATCAGAGGAACATGGGCGGATTCCTTGCGTACCATCAGGGAGCCTCCTTTGACGATGCCTATGACGCGAGCGTGGCGTATGTCCGCCAGACTGCCGCGGGCAGCCTCGACAGGGAATTCCTCTCGGTGCAGAATTCTCTTGCGATGGGAGCCGGATTCAACGCGTATGGAAGTGCAGACGTGGAGCTCAAAGAGATGAGCAACGGTGCCATTTCCTCGCACCCGTCGGTGTCAAGTCTGCTGCTCTTTGTCAACTACGAACCTGTACCGTGGTTGTCGACGAATGTCGGGTACGATGGAACGCGCAGCGTATACCTGTTTGAATCCATGAAGGGGATATCCGACTCGCTGTATCATGAGGCGCTGCGGCAGGGGTTCCGGATCCATGGGACCGTTCGCCTGGGGATGGGCTACACGTTGACCACCGAAGCGTCCGTGCGCACCCAGGCAGGCGACGGCGGGTCATCCCACACTCTGGGGGCGGGAATCCGTGTGACAGACATCTTTTCCACCCGTGTGTTCGGAGGATTTCGCTATCGCAACGTGGGTGGATCATTCCTGAGCGGATCCCAGTCGACAATCGAGTTGGGGAGGAGTTTCTCCCAGCATGTGGATATCCTGCTGGAATACGACTCCCGTTCGTATTCCGTGGATCGCCTGAAACAGACGTACACGACACAGACATTCAGTGGAACCGGCAATTTCTGGATAACCCGCAACCTCTACGGGATGATTGGTGGTGACTACGCGCTGGACAACACGATGAACGGGATTCACTTCTTTCTGGAGTGCGGGTACCGCTTCTAAGATACAGGGGAACTCGTGAGCAATCGGCGAAGGGCAGGGATGATCAACTGCGCCTGTTGTTTCCCCGGACCGGACCTCATAGGTGTCAACACGCTCGTTTAATCAACGGTTATCATGGCCTTCATAACGCCATCCCCGTAGCTGGCGACCAGATCGAAAGCTTTCTGCGTTTCTTCCAGAGGGAAATGATGTGTGACCATCGCATCCATGTTCACCTCGTGCCGAGCAAGCAAATCAATGGCTTTTTGTGTGCAGTGTACCTGTCGGCGTATGTTGAGTATCGTGACTTCCTTCCGCCGCAATTCATGGATGGGCAGAACGATCTCATCTGATTCAGGAATGCCCAGCAGGACGAGCGAGCCGCCGGGCTTCAAGAGCTCGAGCGCCTGATTAACGGCCTTCAGGTCACCGCTGCACTCATAGACGATATCCATGAGCAATGGCTCACACGCCGTGATGTCGCGTGGAACGTTCGTCCGATCCGGGTTGCCGGTCCACCGGGGATGCAATGGTGCGAGCGCACTGAGGCGTCCGTCGATCTTGTCCGTGACATACACGTCGCCGATGCCGGTGGCGCGCAACACATGGAATACGGAACAGCCGATCGGTCCGGCGCCGAGGATGGCCACATTCGCACGCGTAGACGGTGCTGATCGTTCGACGGCATATACACCGATGGAAAGGGGCTCCGATAAGGTGGCCTGGTCAAATGTCATGATGTCGCTGATAGGAAAACAGCATTTTTCGTTCAGGACGACATATTCACACAGGCAGCCATCCAGTTGTTTCGGGCACCCCATGAACAGGAGCTCCCGGCAGGTATTCTCCCTCCCTGAAAGACATTGATCGCAATGACCGCACGATACGGCCGGATCAATGGCGATCCTCTGGCCCGCTTGTACGCGCGTGACCGCACTTCCTGTGCGCTCAACAATACCCGCCGCCTCATGCCCGATAATGAATGGGTATTGGACGATCTGGGATCCGATTCTCCCCGAAGTGTAATAGTGAATATCCGATCCGCACACACCCACTGTTCGTATTCTGATGAGAACATCGGAATCCTTAAGTATTGTCGGCACGGGAACCTGCCTGATGTCGAACTGGTGTGTGCGCACAAGCACTGCTGCTCTCATGATACCCTCACAGAATTGGCTCCCACAGTCCATGCATAGTGCCCGGTCCTGCCCCTCAGGCTTCCGACGATCCCGGTGAAGTTTACCCTCTCAGCACCTTGAACGGGACCATCATGCGGGGCTCCCGGCAGTCGTTGCATTGAGCTGCAACGCGGAAACGCTTTGCCGGTAACTGCGGGCTCAACTAAGTTGCACTGAATGGGGGACAGATTCAACTGAAACAGCAAGACGTGCACCGGTGAATTACCGCGTGCCTGCCTTCCGGGGAGCTCTTTTCTCTGTGTGCTGTTTTTCAACACGATCAGGTTGTTTGTCTGCACAATGCTCCCGCTTCCAGCCTGTAAAGAGTAATTCACCTTGGTCGTTGACTTTGAATTCTTCCTGGGGTAACTTTGTATGGTAGATCGCGTTGCGGCCGTGAAGGCCGGCCGTNNTTCTTCGACGACAAGATTGCCGAGAGACTCGGTGGAGCAAATTTTGGCAAGTCCACGGAGATCTACAAATTCGAGCTCATTAAAAGAGCCAAAGCGGATGCGCGAAAAGCACATCCGGAAACACGTCTTTTGGACTTAGGGGTGGGGGAGCCGGACTGGGCTGCCGATCCCATCGTCGTGCAGAAGCTGGCCGAGGAAGCGGGGAAGCCGGAGAACCGGTGGTATTCTGACAACGGCATCCCGGAGTTCCAGGAAGCGGCAGCCGGATACCTGCATCGGGTTTTTGGCGTTGCCAATCTGAATCCCTCGGAGAATATTGTCCATGGTATCGGATCCAAACCGGTCCTCGCCTTGCTCCCTATCTGTTTCATCAATCCCGGCGAGATCCTGCTCACCACGATACCGGGATACCCTGTGACCGGGACGTATAC
>PMCM01000098.1 GCA_003154155.1 Ignavibacteriota bacterium
GGAGCACGCACAGGAAACAGTGAAAAAACTGGAAAAGTACTATGATGGCATTTTGACAGCGACTGTCATTCTGAGTTTCGAACGCGCAACCAACAGCGTCAAACGGGCTGAAATCAACCTCCAAGTGTACGGGGGCATACTCACGGCCTCTGAGGATTCCGAAGATTTTGTCAAATCGATCGATATTGCGGCGGAAAAGATGGGACTCCAACTGCAAAAGTACAAGACCAAACTCCGTGCAAAAGACAAGACAAAAGTGCGCACGATCCGGGAGAAGATATGAAGCTCGATCCCAGCAGCGAGACCCGGAAGCGGAGCATTAGTGTGGGTTCGCTCTTTGAGGCCACAAAAGACCGCTTCAAGTTGACCCAGCTGAATGGTGCGAACGGGTTCGCGAATGAGATCAAAGACAAGAATCTGCACCGGCCGGGTCTGGCCCTCGCCGGGTACGTCGGCCTCTTTACCTATGATCGCCTTCAGATCATGGGAAACACCGAGATCCGGTATCTTAAATCGCTCGATCCGGAGCAACGACGCAATGCCTTTACCACTCTGCTGGAGTTCCAGATCCCCTGCATCGTTCTTACAAATGGTAATCTGCTCGATGCGAATCTTCTCGAAGCCGCTTCCGCGAAGGCCATCCCCATATTTGGCACCGAATTCAGCACCACGAAAATCTCCTATTTCCTGGCCGATTTCTTGGATGACCAGTTTGCCCCTCAGGTGGTCGTCCATGGCTCTCTCGTGGATGTGTATGGGGTTGGCGTCCTTGTGGCGGGGCGCTCCGGCATCGGAAAGAGCGAAATTGCCCTTGATCTTGTGGAACGGGGGCATCGCCTCGTTGCCGACGATGTTGTAATGATTACACGAAAAGGAGAGGGCATACTTATCGGGGCTGGCACGGATCTTGTAAAACATTTCATGGAGGTCCGCGGCCTCGGTCTTATTGACGTTCGAAGCATGTTCGGCATCAGGGCCATCCGGTACCAGAAACGCGTCGAGATTATCGTTGAGCTTGAAGAATGGAAGGAAAACGAGGATTATACCCGTACAGGCCTGGATGATTCAACGGTGACGATACTTGACGTTGAGATGCCGTTGGTGAAACTCCCGATATTCCCGGGCAAGAACGTCACAGTGATTACCGAAGTGATTTCGCTCAATTACCTCCTGAAACACTACGGTTACGACGCCGCGAAGGTACTTGCCAAGCGCCTGGAAGGAATGATCGAACATAAAGGGCAGGGGAATCGTGCAATTAACTACTTTGAGCACGATTTTGAGTGAGGGGGAAATTTTTCCTTGACACTCCCCTGATAATTCTTTACTTTTCCGTCGCTTTTGCATAATCCCTCCTCTGGTGGGCGTTGGACCGAGTATGTACCATCGCATATGCATGGCATGGTGTTTGCGATCCCCTCAGCGGGATGCCGCCGAGAACAAAGGAGGAAAGAATGTTCCGCAACGCGCGATTCTTCGTATTTTCGAACTCTTCGCTTGACCTCCGAGAGGTTCGATTCTTCAAGACCAAACTCGTTCTATCCGGAATGGTCCTTGGATTCGGCCTCCTTGGCCTCCTTTTCGTGGGCAACATGGTTGCAAACGACCTCCTGGGATTTGGCTATGGCGAAATGTCGATGCTGGTGACCGAAAACCAGCTCCTCAAAGACCAGGTCAAGGAAATGGGGAAGAAGATGCAAGCGGTACAGAGGACACTGGAGGGATTGGCGGAGCGTGGAAATGAACTGCGGTTGAGCGTGGATCTCCGGCGTATCGACGATGATACGCGATCCGCTTCAACAGGGGGCACGCGGGAGCCATCCACGAGCGCATTTCTTACCGGCGAGGCAGGCACACTGCTGGCGGAATCACAGTCGCTGATCGACCGCCTCACACGCGAAGTGCGCCTCCAGCAACAAAGCTACGAAGAGATCCAGACCCGCCTGCAGTACAACAAGGATTTTTTTGCACATTTGCCCGCGATCAAGCCGATGGCAGGACCCTATTCCATCAACGGATTCGGCATGCGGCTGCATCCCGTGCTCCACGTGTACCGTATGCACTACGGCGTGGATATCATTAACGATGTGGGAACCGATGTGTATGCCGCTGCAGACGGGGTCGTCCATTTCTCCGGAAGAACTCAAGGCGGGCTCGGGATTGTTGTAGAACTTAACCACGGCTACGGCATCGCGTCCGTGTACGGACACCTGTCCCAGGTGCTTGTCCCCACGGGAAAGACTGTCAAACGCGGCGAGCTGATCGGCAGGTGCGGTCGAACCGGACTGGTGAGCGGGCCTCACCTGCATTACGAAGTTCGCCGCAACGGTGTGAGCCAGAATCCGGTCGACTACTTCTTCGACGATATCGATGCGGCGCGTTACCGTGCGCTGCTGGCCCAGGCATCCACCCGGAACACTGAACATTGATGATCTATGAGGTGAACAATTGATCTGGACGATGGAGCTGGCTTCCTACCTTGACGACGCGCCGTGGCCCGCGACCAAGGAGGAGCTCATCGACTACGCAATCCGCACGGGCGCTCCCGTTGAAGTCGTAGAAAACCTGCAAGAACTCGAAGACGGCGAAGAACCTTACGAAAGCATGGAAGATATCTGGCCGGACTATCCGACCGGAGAAGATTTTTTTTACGAAGACGAGGGCGAATACTGAACGGGCGCCGCGTTGCTTATCATGATGGAAATTGGTACCATACACACCCAGCCTCGCGGCTGGGTTTTTTTCTCCCGATCATTACCACCAATCGTCATTCCGGGCCCGTGTTCGTCCCTAACGCGCTCCGCATCCTGCCATCCGGTCCACCCACGTGTGGGCTCTGTGGGGCGTTTTTGGCCCTCATCCTCCTGACCGTAGCGCCGCTCCAGGCCCAACCGGCGTCCCAGCGCCAATTCGAAATCACCTCGATTACTCTTGAAGGCCAGAAGAGCTTCAATGTCGGAGAACTACGGACGCAAATGACCACACGGGAAACTCCCGGCTTCTTCAATAAATTCCTGTACAACAGCATCAGCGAACGCCTGGGCCGCAAGAATGAGTATCTGAATCCCGTGGCATTCGCCGCAGATGCCGAACGGATCCGCAAGTTCTACGAGAACCGGGGATTCTCCGAAATTCGCGTTGACACCGCCATGCGGTTCGACCGGGACAGGGGAACGGTCGATCTCACCATCCGGATCAACGAAGGGTACCGGTCGGTTATCGAACAGGTGCTGTACAAGGGCATCGTCGACCAGCCGCCCGAAGTCTGGGAAGACATCCGTCGCTCTCCGCGCATCTACGCCGGGGATCCGTTCTCTCGCCAGGGGCTCGACGAAGAAGTCAACCGGGTCATCAGAATCTTCGCCGATAACGGGTTTCCCAATGCAACGTTCATCCGTGATCCGGACAGCTCCTATGCCCGGCGGTATGCCAGCACGAAGAACTATTTCATCCGGCTCATCTTTCACCCCGGCCACCGGTATCTGTTCGGTCCGATCACCGTACGTCAGGAAATCGATACCGCCCGGGGCGAACAACCGCGCCCCGACATCACCGACGACATCGTGCTCCGGCAGATGGACTACCAGCCCGGAGATTTCTACAGCCTGGCGCGGAGAATCGACAGTGAGCGCAACCTGAACCGTCTCGGCATCTTCGATCTGCGCAGGATCGAAACCGCAGTTCCCCGGGCGCAGGATTCATCAATCTTTGTCCCCAGCCTCGTCACCATCCGTCCGCGGAATAAACACGAGTTGGCACCGGAACTCCTGGTCAGCGATCAGGATGGCGCCTTCAACCTCGGCGGCGGGCTCGGGTATATCAACCGGAATTTCTTCGGCGGCGCACGGACCTTCAATCCCCGCCTCCGGTTTCAAACCCAGACCCTCGGCCGGTTCCCCAATTACTTCAAGGTCGACGACGACGCTGTGTCGAACCTCGATCTGACGTTCGAACTTGTGCAGCCGTACGTCCTGACCAACAGGGTCAAGGGCACATGGTCGTTCTCCTATATCCTCGACAAGCAGAAACCGTACCTGCAGTATATCTTCAGGAACAAATTCGGCTTTTCCGGCAGGTTTGCCGAATTCACGACCGGGAATCTGGAGTGGACGCTGGAGTCGGTAGAGCTTCGCAAGAATCAGAATTTCAAGGCAATCCTGGAGAACTATCTCGAGCCGGAACAGTTCAACTCGATCCTGTCGTTCACGATCCAACGCGACATGACGAACGACCTTTTTTCGCCGACCGAAGGATTCGTCCATGCCGCCACGGTCGAGGAAGCGGGCCTCCTTTCGCTGGCCGCTCATCACATCTTTCCGAATCTCCCGTTCACGCAATTTGTCCGGGGCATCCTGGTCGGGCGCTGGTACTCCGACAAAACCGATCACCGGTTCCTGATCCTCGCAAGTAAATTGAAAGCCGGCATCGAGGAAAAGTACGGCGAAAGCCGCGGAGATTCATTGCGCACGATACCTCAGACCCATCGGTTTTTCGCGGGCGGCGGTAACAGTATTCGGGGGTGGGCGTCGCGCGACCTGATCGCCTCCGGCGATCCCCAACTGGGGGGCAATCTCTCGCTCGAAGCAAGCCTGGAAGTGCGTACGAATCTGCTTCAGGGATTGCGTGACGGGTTCCTGGACAAGATGTGGCTCGTGCAATTCATCGACATCGGCAACGTCTGGGGGGACGTGAAAGATTTTCAGCTGGCCACCGTGGCAATGGCGACGGGAATCGGGATCCGGTATGAAACGCCGTTCGGCCCGTTCCGCCTCGATTGGGGGATACGGATATTCAATCCGGCGGAATCGAGCGGTCATCAATGGATCACCGAACGTCGGCTCATCGGCGAGACCTTCCGGGATGGCGTGTTCCAGTTTGGCATCGGCCATGCCTTTTGAACTTGCCACATCGCCGCGATGGCCGCGCGTCATTGGCCAGGGGAGAGTCAAGGCCCTGCTCCTGAACGCCCTCCGCAGCGGGCGCCTGGCTCATGCGTACCTTTTCTCGGGCCCCGAAGGAGTGGGGAAGGATGCCATGGCCCTCGAGCTCGCCAGGGTGATGCATTGCGCGGAAGGGGGNNGTCGGCAAGAATGAAACGAGCGATGACGGTCCACTGGACAGGCTCCAATCCGGCGAACTCGATGAGCTGAGACTGGAACTGGCGCAGAAAGGCGCCGATCCGTACCACAGGGTGTCGATCACGCGGGCATCGAGCATCAAGATCAACAGCATCCGCGACATCCGGCGGGAATCGTCGCTCTCGACCCTCGATCAACGCCGCCGGGTGTACGTGATCTCCCATGCCGATGACATGGGGAACGAAGCGGCAAACATGTTGTTAAAAACACTGGAAGAGCCGCCGGCGCAATCGATGTTCATTCTGACTTCCGCCCATCGTGATCAGCTGCTGCCGACCATTCTGTCACGATGTCAGCACGTGCGCTTCGACCCTCTGACGGAACCGGATATCCGGAACGTCCTCATCGAGCGCAACGGCGTGGATGAGACGCAGGCGCGTCTGGTCGCGCGCCTTGCGGGAGGAAGCTACAGCTGGGCGTTGGAACTCCTCGAAAAGGATCTCATGCAGGAGAGGATTGACGTGGTGGACTTCATCAGCAACACGCTGGGGAGCCGGCATATCGAGGTGGGGGAGATTATCGAGCGGGTGACGGCAGAGCGTGACCGTGATCGCGTCACGCGTTTCCTCCTCCTGATGTTGATCTGGATACGGGACGCAATGGTGCTCGCACAGGGTGGGTCGGTCATCAATGTGGATCAGGCGGATCGCCTGTCAAAATTCGTCGCGGTCTTCCCGCGCGCCGATCTGAGCGGCGCAATGGCCGATATCGATCGTGCAATTTCTCTTGTAGAGAGAAATGTGTACATTACTCTCGTACTCTACACGCTTGCCGGTCAGTTAAAATCACATATTCTCTGAGCTGCTCATGAGTCAGTACCAGCGCATTCTGGTCACCGCCGCACTGCCGTATGCAAATGGCCCTATTCATCTCGGCCATCTTTCGGGCGCATATCTGCCGGCAGATATGTATGTGCGCTATCAACGCATGCGGCGGCGCGACGTGCTGTTCCTCTGCGGGTCGGACGAGCATGGTGTGCCGATCACGATCACTGCAGACAAGGAGGGTGTGCAGCCCCAGGTGATTGTCGACCGGTATCATGCCCGCAACAAGGCTGCCTTCGAACGGTTCGGGATGAGCTTTGACAACTATTCGCGGACGTCGTTGCCGCTGCACCATGCTACGGCGGCGGAATTTTTTCGTGATTTCCACAGCCGCGGGATCCTGACCGAAAAGCAGGAAAATCAATTCTTCGATCCCAAGGCGAAGAAGTTTCTTCCGGACCGCTACGTCGAAGGCACCTGTCCGGTGTGCGGCAACACCGACGCCCGCGGCGATCAGTGCGAAAAATGCGGAACGTATTTGAGTCCCCTCCAGCTTCTCTCGCCGCGCAGCAAAATCACAGGCGAAACTCCGGAGGTCCGTTCGACGTCGCATTGGTATTTCCCGCTCGGACGCTACCAGGAGCGGCTGGAGCGCTACATCCGCGAAAAGAGTGCGGCCGAAGGGTGGAAAGAAAACGTCCTGAACTACTGCAGGGGCTGGTTCACCACCGGTCTGCAGGATCGTGCAGTGACGCGCGACCTCGACTGGGGGGTGAAAGTCCCTCTCGCGGGGTATGAGAACAAGGTGCTCTACGTGTGGTTTGACGCCGTCCTGGGATACATTTCGGCCGCGAAAGAATGGGCCGCGAACAAAGGGTCTCCCGAAGATTGGCGGCGGTACTGGCTCTCGCCCGACACGAAGTATGTCGCATTCATCGGCAAAGACAACATCGTGTTCCATTGCATCGTCTTCCCGGCAATGCTCATGGCATGGAACGACACCCATGATGCAAAGTTTGTCCTGCCTGACAACGTGCCAGCAAACGAATTCCTGAACTTTGAAGGCCAGAAATTCTCAAAAAGCCGCGGCTGGGGTGTCGACGTCGANNGAATTTCAGGCGAAAAACAACAGCGAGCTGGCTGACATCTACGGGAATTTCGTCAACCGCACGCTCGCCTTCTGCGAAAGAACGTTTCAGAGCACCGTGCCGCCACGCGGCGAACTCACCCCTTACGACGAGACAGTTCTTGCCGTCCTCCGCAAAACACCGTCGGCCGCCGCCGACTACTTCGAACACTACCATTTCCGGGATGGCATCGCCGAGATCATGGGTCTGGCCCGCGCGGCCAACAAATATTTCAACGACAGCGAGCCGTGGAAGACCGCAAAAGCGGATCCTGCGCGCTGTGCGACCACGCTCAACATCTGCCTCCAGATAACCCGAGCCTTGGCGATCCTGATGTACCCCGTGGTGCCCCAATCGTCGTCCCGGGTCTGGGAAATGCTCAAACTTGCCGGCGGGGTTGGAGAGCAACAGTGGCTCACCGCCTCGGACCTCGCAATCCGCGCAGGCCACCAGATCGGAAAACCCGAAATTCTGTTTACCAAGATCGAGGATACCACCATCGAAAACGAACTGAAATCTCTGGGAGACGCCGCGCAGGCTGCTGCACCGGCCCCTGCACCGGTGCAGATTCCGCCGAAACCGACAATCACCTATGACGATTTTGCCAAGATCGATTTCCGGACCGCCACGGTCGTGGCCGCCGAAAAAGTCCCCAAGTCGGAAAAACTCCTGAAACTCCAGGTCGAGGTCGGCGGCGAACGGCGGCAAGTCGTTGCCGGCATCGCGCAGCATTACGCGCCGGAGACGCTGGTGGGCAAATCGGTGGTCGTGGTCTTCAACCTGCAGCCGGCCAAATTGATGGGGCAGGAATCCCAGGGAATGCTCCTCGCCGCATCCGATACGGCCGGCCATCTGATGATTGTCACCCCCGCCGGTGAAATTGCCAGCGGCAGCATTGTGAAGTGAGGGCGGAAGGGATGCCGCAGATGTTCATTGACACCCACGCGCACCTGACGGCGCGTGAATTCGATGCCGATCGGGATGACGTCATCGCACGTGCACGGGAGGCCGGCGTTTCGCTCGTCATTAACCCGGGCACGACACTCGCCGACAGCCGGAGGGCGATTGAGCTGGCCGACAAGCATGCAATGGTGTATGCCGCCGTCGGCATCCATCCACATGAAGCCCGCACTGCGGACAAAGAATCTCTCCGTGCGATCGAGGAACTCTCCACACACCCCAAAGTCGTCGCCATAGGCGAAATCGGCCTCGACTATCATTATGACCTGTCCCCCCGTGAGGTTCAGCGCGACATCTTTGCGGCGCAGCTCGGCATTGCTGTCCGCCGCAATCTCCCGGTGATCATCCATACGCGGGAGTCTCTCACGGACACGGTTTCGATTGTCGGGACAACAATTTCCGGGTCTCCCGGATGGAGGGTCTTTGATGGCGGGGCAAACGGACGCAATTCTGCAGCCCGGGGAGTTTTCCACTGTTTCCCCGGTGATGTCGCGACGGCCTGGCAGCTTGTCGACATGGGGTTCTACATCTCAGTTGCCGGCATCGTGACGTTCAAGAATCCTGGTTCGGCAGCCGAAGTTGCAGCGGGGCTTTCGACGGAGCATCAGCTGCTCGAAACAGACAGCCCGTACCTCGCTCCCGCGCCGCATCGGGGATCCCGTAACGAACCCGCCCGCCTGCCTCTGATTGCCGGACGCATAGCTGAGTTGCAGGGGTTGACCGTGGAGGATATTACCCGGGCCGCAAATTACGGGGCGTACCGCCTGTTCGGCATCGGCAACAGGCCCGCTCCGCGATTCACATATCCCCTCAAGAATTCTCTCTACATCAATCTTACCATACGCTGCAATGCGGACTGCATATTCTGCGACCGGAAAGGGGAAGCGGTCGTCAAAGGGCACAATCTGAAGATCGAGCGGGAACCGTCGGCGGAAGAGGTGATCGCCGAAATTCAGGACCCCACTCGCTATGCGGAGATCGTGTTCTGCGGCTACGGCGAGCCGACCATCCGCCTGGACGCCCTGAAGGATGTCGCTCGCTGGGTCAAAGCGCGGGGGGGACACACACGGCTGAACACCGATGGTCACGGGAATGTCATCAACAAACGCAATATTGTTCCCGAGCTCGTGGGCCTGATTGATGCCGTGTCCATCAGCTTGAATTCCACGGATCCGCGCGAGTACGGGAGATTGATGCGGCTGGATGGTGAGCGGTTTTTTCCCGCAATGGTGGAGTTCTCGCGAGAGGCTGTCAAACTCCTCCCGCGTGTCGTCATGACAATCGTGGATCTCCAACACGTGGATGAAATGCAGGCCCGCACCTTTGTCGAGAAGGAGATCGGGGCAATCTTCCTGAAGCGGCCCTTCTTTTGACCGGCAGATGAATCCCCGGAATATTCTTGTCNNTCCCGCCTCACCGTCCTGATTTTCCAGCGCCGTGGTTCCTCTCCGGGTCATTTTTCGGAAACCGCTCCTGTCGTTCCCGCAGATCCGGCAGGGACCGGATCCGTGCTCCTCGCACTCCCGTCGGTTGATCGAGTGATGGAGGTATACCGGCATCGCCTGAAGATGCTCCGTGGCACGCGCCGGCTCCGGGCGGAATGGGACATTCTGCGATGGCTGCGGGGTGAACGGTTTGACGCCGTGATGTGCACGTTCCCGGAGGATAGATTTGCCGTGCTGGCGTTCCTTTCGGGGGCGGCCATCCGTGTGGGACAGCGCCGGCAGGGACTGTGGTGGCTGTTGAACCGTGCGCCGGATATCCGAAAATCCGACGGTGGGGTGTTGAAGTACTACTGTGCACTGGCGCGCAGACTGGGGGGCGGTGAGGGCGGGGAGGCTACGGCGTATGCTCTGGGTCAGGAGGAGCGAGCCTGGGCACAGAAGGTCATCGCGGAAAAGGCGCCCGGAGCCCGCGCAGTCGTTGCCATCCACCCGGGGGCGAGTGGTGATTACAAGATCTGGCCTCCCGAACGTTTTGCATCTCTCGCTGACCGGTTGGTGGACCAGGGGATTGCCGTGCTGCTATGCAGTGGGGAGGGAGATGCTGATGTCGTGCATGAGGTGGTCAGTCACAGTCGTCATGCACCAGCCGTGATAGACACTTCAGGACAACTTCGTCGCCTTGGTGCCCTGTTTGCGGGATGTGCCCTCGTCATCACGAATGACTCGGGCCCGAGGCACCTGGCAATTGCCGTCGGGGCGAAGACCCTCGCGCTCTTCCGGCGGCACCATGACCGCGAATGGAGCGTCTACCCCGAGACGCCGGCGTGCCGCATACTCCGTGGGGAAGGGGCGTGCCCGGCCTGCCCACATGATGTCTGTGCGGACATAGTCCCTTCGGGATCAGTTTTCGGTTCCTATTGCATCAGGCAGATCAGCGTGGAAAGCGTTGCTGCTGCGGCTGAAGCGATGGTTAGTGCTTCTTGAGGCGGTATTCTTCGTACGTTTTCTGATGGCTCGGATCGATCTTCGACATCATCAGGTAGAATTCCGGGTCGGGATAATCCTGAAAGACCTCTGCAACTTCGAGATACTTGGTGTCAAAGAATGACTTCAACACGAGGTTGCGTGCATCGATTCCCTTCTTCGTGGTGCCGATCTGTTCAAGGGCGCCCCTCATCTGTGCCCACCCCTTTTGCCTGTCAGCCGTCAGAGAGTCCAAGCCGTTGAAGTGATACCTGTAGATGCTTGCGCGGATCGGGTTCACCGTCGGGTTGAGCATATCTGTGATCATTTGCGTTCTGCTGTATCCCGTCGTGACCAGCTGCCAGCCTTTAAGTCCGCCTGTGCTCGCCAGGCTTGCGATATCGGAGGCCTTCTGGAACCATGGGGTACCGCCGAGGCGCTCATAGGTATCGTAGTCATACCCCAGGATCAGGTAAGCATAAAAATCCAGGAAGCTTGCCAGATCCGTGAATGTGCCGGGATTGTGGTTGAGTGGGCGGTCTTTCAGGTAGGTGAACTCCCACGCCTCATCGAAGATTCGCACAACGGCAGTACTCTTCTTTGCGCCGTAAATCGATCGCTGGCTGCCGACGAACGCCTGGGACATGTATTTGTTCTCGCCGGTCGAATTCTGGATAAAAATATCAATAGTACATTTCACCTTTTCATCAAGCTGCTCGGTCCCCCACTGATAATTGTTCATATAATTCCGGACATCATTGGCAAAATCACGCAGGAGATCCTTGTTTGCGGCGCCGACGGCTTCGTAGTTTACATTGATCGTGCAATCAAGCTGCTGCGAGCTGGCAGGAGCGAGGCACGCAAGGACGATTGCGGCGATAACGCCGCATCGTGTGGTAATCGGTAGGGACATAATTGCTCCTTGTTCGGTGTGCGTGCACCCAATATACTGCTTTCCGCATAACTCTTCAATGCCGGCGTCGGAATTCCGGCAGCATCGGTGTAGTACCATGTGGAGGGGTCAATGCGGAATCGTGCGTTCCTCTTTTTCGTTGCCCTTCTGCTCCCGTGCATCCCGTACCGGTCTCCGGCCGCCTTTGAATTCGAACCGGCCGGACCGCGTTCGCGGGCATGCGGTGGCGCAGATATCGCCGCTGGGCCGGATGGTTGGTCGTGCTTTGGGAATCCTGGAGTGCTGGCTTTTCAGCAAGCCGTTTCCTGCGCTTTTTATCATTCGCCGGGGCTCTTCGGTCTCTCCGAACTCGCCTACTCCGGGGGTGGCGTCGCGGTCCCGGTAGGCAAGTGGGGCCTTGCAGTGGTCGGGACCGTATTCGGAGGAAGCCTGTATAAGGAGTCCTCCATGCGGATCTCCGCCGGCACGCAATGGTTTCGGGGGGTCGGGGGTGGTATTAGAATACGCCTGAATTCCCTTTCGATAGGCGGATATGGATCGTGCACAGGAGTGACCATCGATGCCGGCATGCGCATAAGCTGTTCGGATGCGATCGCGATCGCCGGTACCATCACCAACATCACCGCCGCGACGCTGGGGAACACCGGTGAACCTCTTCCCCAGATGGTAGAAGGCGGGATATGGTACACTGCAGGGACGGGGATTTCCATTGGACTTGGACTCGAGAAGGAGGTTCTTTTCGACCTCGGATTCCGGTGCGCCGCTGAAATCACCGTTGTCCGCTCCTTTGTTCTGCGTGCCGGGTGGAGTGACACGCCGGGAACGCTCACCGCGGGATGTTCGGTCGGTCTCGGCAGATTCGTGTTCACATACGGGTTTGGCTACCACTGGGTGCTTGGCTCCACGCATGAAATTGGCATTGTCTTCAATCCCGGTTGACATCCGTGCTGTCGTCTTCCCGTCCCTTGTTGTGCTGGGTGCCGTGCGCCTCATTGCCCGGCCGGACGATATGCATCATGCGACGCTGTCTCCGGGTGGTGGCGACTCTAGCGTCGTCGCCGCAGTGGAGGACGGCCTGGATCGCGTGCCGGGGAGTGAATTAGTTCAAGATCTTCTCGAATACCTTTCCTGGCTTCAGGAACACCCGCTCGATCTGAACACAGCCACCGAAGCCGATCTCCTCCGTATACCCGGCGTTTCTGCCGCGGATGCCGCCGCGATACAGCACTATCGGCGTACGCACCCTCCTATCAAAGATGTCCTCGAGCTTGCGGGAATTGAAGGATTGAGTCCATCGGGGTGGACGATGTTGCGCCCGTACGTTACCGCTGCGCCATTGCGGCGACGTCTGTTGGAATGGCGCACGCGTGTTATACTACCGGTGAAGTCCGGGGTCGAGATCGACACGTCGATCCTGGGCTCCCCGAGCGCGGTGTATCATCGGGTTGCCATTGCACCGGCGCAAGGTTGGCAGGTGGGTATGCTCGCAGTTGCCGATGCAGGCGAGCGAATGCGTGACGGATTCCTCTCGGGTTACGCTCTCTATGAGGGGCAGGGAGTATTGAGAAAGTGCATCCTGGGAGATCTTGTGGATGCGGGTGGTCTGGGGCTGGTTTTGGGCAGGCCGATCCGCCGTTGGAGTACGGCGAACGGGGCGACGCCGGGCGACCTCACGCCCCACAGGACCTCTGGTGACCAGGGATTTTTGCGGGGTGGCGGCATGACGCTCGCAGTGCGGGCGTGGAATGGCGAAATCCGGCTGCATGTGATTGCATCACGGACGCCGTGCGCAGCGACAGTCGACAGCACTGACGGCATCTCGAGTCTGAGCACGGGGAGCGCCTATCAGACACTGCGATCACTGACCCGCAAGGATGCGGCAACGCTCACAGCATTTGGGGGAAGGATCGAGTTTCTGGGGAGAGAAAAAGTGCGGTGCGGCATGAGCCTCATGGACGCCCGGTTTGACAGGGCGCTCCACGGTGTGGGCCCATATTCGTTGCAAGGGAGGCGTTTTTCCTCACTCGGTTTCGATGGGTCATATGGAGGGGGAAGCCTGCGAGCTGCGATGGAATGTGCGCTCACGCCCGGCGGAGGCGCGTGTGCTGTCCAGGTCAACGCGAACGCCGGCCGTCATGCTTCGGTAAATGTGCACATCCTCGCGGCCGGCCCGGGTTTTCATAGCATCCTGGGTGAAGGCGGCGGCTATGGTGAATCGCTGCGAAACACCCGGGAGATGGGTTGCTCAATGCAGGCGTCTCCTGCGCCAGGTATCGATATTCGAATAGACGCTGTGCAGTATACAAAAATCTGGCGCACGGGCATTGAGCCATTTCCCGTAAACGGCCGGACCTGTACCTGTGAAATCTGCTTCCGTCCTGCTCCCGGTGTCGAGCTGGCGGCAGCCGGGGGAGAGACGAGAACTGAACATGCCCACGTCGTGCAATGGGAAGCCAGGTCAGGCAGGCCCATACTGACGGAGGTCACTCGGAAAATCCGGTGCACTGCCGCATTCACGAGGGGCAGCGCATTGCAGGCAAGGTTTCGGTCTGAGTCGGCCTGGTTCCAGAATCCGGTCTCGGGGATGGGGGAACACGGGTCTCTGCTTCTCGGTGATCTCCGGTGGAACCCCTACCGATGGCTGGCTGTTTCCGGTCGGTTGGTCCTTTTCCAGGCGGCTTCCTACGGCACGCGACTCTATTCGATCGAGTCACCGGCAGATGGCACGACGGAATCTGTGCTTCTTCTCGGGATTGGCAGGCGATGGGGCAGCGGCTGTTCGCTACGCCTCCATTCCACACTGGAACTTTCGTTTCGCTATTCGTCAACAACACATTTTGCTGGTGCGGGCATCGCCGAGACCGAAGCACAGTATTCTGCCCGGATTGATATTCACTGTGATCCGCCATAGAATAGCCCGTCCGGCCGACACGCGGGCCTTCCGGTTGTGTGACGGCCCCTTTTTTTGTACTTTGACCATCAGTGGGTGGTCCGGATCCATGCGCCTGATGTGCGGGTTCGGGAAGGTCGGGTGGAGGAGTACACATGCCTGCACGGTCCACCGAAACCGTTGAGGGCGGGATGGAGGCGGAAGGCAAGGATGATGGAGCGGAAGCGTGTGGTAGTGGCGATGAGCGGGGGAGTGGACTCATCGGTGGCGGCGGCTCTGCTCGTCGAGCAGGGGTGTGAAGTCATCGGCATCACCCTTAAAACCTACAAATACGAGGAAGTCGGGGGCAACGCGGAGAATGCATCGAGTTGCTGTTCACTCGATGGCATCAATGACGCCAGAGCGGTTGCCGCACAACTCGGCATTCCGCATTATGTTCTGGACTTCAGCGCGCCCTTTGCCCACGAGGTGATCGAGAATTTCGTAGGAGAATATCTCCGCGGCAGAACGCCCAATCCGTGTGTTATCTGCAACCGAAAAATCAAATGGGAGGAACTGATCCGGAAGAGCAAGGCCCTGGGTGCATCCGCTATCGCGACCGGCCACTACGCACGTGTACGGCGCGAAGAATCCATCGGACGATGGGTGCTCTCCCAGGGGAGGGACAGCAGAAAGGACCAGTCATACGCGCTGTGGGGTCTCACGCAGGAATCTCTTGCGCACACGCTGTTTCCTCTCGCGGGGCTGACAAAAGAGGAGGCGCGGGACATTGCCGTCCGTCATACCTTGCCGGTTGCTGCAAAAGGCGAGAGTTTTGAGATTTGTTTCATTCCGGACAATGACTACGAGCGGTTCTTGAAAGAGCGCCTGCCCGAACTTGAGCAGCATGTTGCCGGCGGCGAGCTGATCCTGGACGGCAAGGTGATCGGCCGGCATCCGGGATATCCCTTCTTTACCGTTGGCCAGCGTAGACGTTTGGGCGTCGCCGTCGGCGAACCCCTCTACGTAATCGCAATTGACGCGGCGGCCAACAGGGTGGAGCTCGGCCGGGAAGATCAGCTGTATGCCCGGCGTCTGGTTGCGGGAAGCGTGAATCTGATCAAGTACGCCGCGACGCAGTCGCCGTGGCGTGTCTGCGCGCGCATCCGCTACAAAGATGAGGGTGCTCCTGCCACGGCCCGGATTCTTGACGATGGGCGTTTGGACGTCACGTTTGATGAGCCGCGGCGGGCGATCACGCCGGGTCAATCGGTGGTGCTCTATGAAGATGCTGACGTTATCGGGGGAGGAGTGATTGACAGTGTGTCTCCTTGACGTGTCACTTCGCAATGAGGAATTGATATGCGCATAACTTCACGTGGAGTCAACCTCTATGGTTTCATCGCCATCGCTCTGATGCTGGTCATGGTGGGAGTAGTGTTCTTCCGGGTCGTGCCCCGGTCATGGCACTTCCCGTTGTTTGCGGTGGCTCTGACCCTCTTCATGATTCGAATTGCCCTGCGATTGGTGCTCGCGCGCCAGAAACGGCTGGAAGATGAGGAACGATCGAAGGCGAGGGAAGGTGATGGAGGTGCTGGCGCAGGGAACGACGCGAACGCGACACACAACTGACCTGCATGATCCGCATCGGCATTCTTGGTACCGCATCCATCGCCAGACTCTTTTTCGGGGCGCCTCTGGTGCACGCCCGCATCGAGGGGATTGCCAGCCGCGACGTCAACCGTGCCATGGAGTTTGCCCGCCACTATAATATCCCCCGCGTCTTCAAGTCGTACGATGCACTCATCGCCGACCCGGAGATTGATGCCGTGTATATTCCTCTTCCTCAGCATTTGCATTGCGACTACACCGTCAAAGCGGCGGGGGCCGGGAAGCATGTGCTCGTTGAGAAGCCTGCCGCCACCTCCACCGCAGAAATCGAGCGTATGATCGCGGTCTGCCGGCAGCACGACGTCGTGCTGATGGAGGCGTTCATGTACCGCTTCAAGACAATTCACCACCGCGTGCGTTCCCTTGTTCAGGATGGCACGCTGGGGGAGGTGCGGTACCTGGATTTCAGCTGGTCGTTCAATATCCGGAAACTCGTGCGAAGCGCGTTTCGACTAGACCGTATGGCGGGGGGAGGTGCGATCAACGATCTCGGCATTTACGGGATCGATTTCTTGCATTTCCTGGGGTTGCCGGATCCCGTCCTGATCAACGCGACCATCATGCACGAGACTCCGGCAGGGGTGGATATGTTCACCCACATGACCTGGCAGGCGGGTCCGACGTTTGCGTCGATCACCTGCGGCTTCACCTGCGACGCGAACTACTACACGGTGTGTGGGGAAATGGGATCGGTGACGGTGCCCGGCTCCCTTTCCGGGAGAATCCGGGAGAACATCCTCCATCTGCACGTGTTGCACAAGGACCACCGGGCGGACGAGATTTTCCCGCCGGAGAACCCCTATGTGAAGGAACTGGACTATTTTGCGGAATGTGTGGAGCAGGGACGTGAACCGGAAACCGGCGGCGCGAATGCGCTGCGGAATCTGCGGCTCATTGAAACGGTGCGTGCACACGGACAGCATCCTGCATGATGCGCGAGCGCATGCCCCGGCAGCCGGCGGCAAACGAGATGACACCGGCATCCGGGGCGTTGCGCACTGCCGTCAATGATCAGGTGTTCGAGGACTTGCTGGTGACGGCATAGAACGCGATGAATCCGATCCCGGCAAAGAGCGCCATCAGTCCCGGTATCACGCCGTCATCGAGATGATACCAGTTCGTCAGGGCCATGCCGATAAGTCCTGCCAGGCCGACGGCCGTCAGCACGATACCCCACATCAGTGGAGCTCTGGGGTTTCTGGGCCGCATCCCGCGTTCGTACAGGCTTTTGATATCTTCCGGTTTCAGGCCTTTGTCCATCATTGTCATCCGTTCCCGGTGGCGGGCAAGGATTGCGCCGCCCCAGATGATGACGATGCATGCAAACATGAATATGGAAATGATGATCGGGCCGGCTGGCATGGGATCTCCTTTGCATGGTTGAGATGTGGTTGCTGCTTCTTAACCGTTTTGACTTCAGGGGAAACCGAAATGTTTCAGTTCGCAAAAGACTCCTGCCGAAACAAATCCCGATCCGGGGTAGTCTAAACATATACGGATGAAAACCGACCGTGATATCATAGCGGGCGTGCTTGCGGGCGAGACACGGCAGTTTGCCCTGTTGGTGGATCGCTACAAGGACCGCGCCTTCACCCTTGCCTGCCACCTGCTTGTCAACAGGGAAGAAGCGGAAGAAACCGTTCAGGACGCATTTGTCAGGGCCTTCCGTTCGCTCGCCGCGTTCCGGCACGACGCTCAGTTCGGCACATGGTTCTACCGGATTCTCTACAATGCGTGCATGACCCGGGTAGCACGCAAGCGGCCGGGCATGATTCCGCTGGATGATCCAGACGCGGGCGCAATGGTTTCGGTGGTGGGCCAGGACATCCTCTCGGCGCTGGATGAAGTTGCGGCAGGGGAGCGGGTGGACGTCCTGTATGCCGAGATGGAGAAACTTCCTGAGCATTTCCGGGCGGTGATTGTGATGTTCTATGTACAAGAGCAGAAGTACGAAGAGATTGCAGCAATTCTTGATGTCCCAGTGGGGACTGTGAAGACACACCTTTTCCGGGCCCGGGCGCTGTTGCGCAAGCGGATGATGAAACGGTTTGCAGAAGAAATGAGGGCGGCATGAACGGACATCTTTCCGAGGATCAGCTCCAGCTCCTGGCGGCCCATGGGCTGGGCGGGGATGAAGAGGTGGTTGTGCGCCGGCACCTGGCGTCATGCGCTTCCTGCGCCTCCGCATTCGAGGCTGTGGCCGATCTGCACGGGGCGCTTGTCGGACTGCGCGTGATGACCCCGTCCCCCATGCTCACGGAAAACGTCCTGTCACGCATCGGCGCGAACCGGCGTGCTTCCATCGGGACTCTGCTGCTCGAGAACCTGGCTTCCGTGATCTCGGTGGTCGTTGTCACGCTGATGGGAGGGGCGATCTGGAGCGTCATGGCATTGTCCGGGCCTGCAGATGCACAGGGGGATGCCTTTCCAGGAGAGAAAATCCTGGAGGTGTGGTGGAAATGGGTCGAATCCTCGTATCTGGGTGCTGCGGGTTGGTTGGCGCATGCGGCCCCGGGTCGGGGTCAGGGAGCGCAGATTGCATTGATGCTGCTGGCGATCATACCGGTCATCGCCCTCGTCGACTGGTTCGTTGGACGAAAAGGTCCGGCCTAGAGAGTCCTCCCGGCACCCTGGCTACTTGGCAGCAGACAGATACTGAACTTCTTCCTTCCCTACGACTTCGGCTGCATGCACGGTGTTCTGCGGCAGATCCAGCCGGTCACCGGGTTTCATGGTCCATTCGTTGTGGTCGGTCATGATCTTCATTTTTCCCGACACGATCACGATGAAGTCTTCGAACGGGTGTTTATGCCGTCCGTACTTCGTGCCGGGAGCATCCGCATAAAGCTCGTATTCAAGGCCTTCCGCCCGGAGCATTGCCTGAAGTTCCTCGAGTGTAGGTTTTCTGGATTTGTTCCAGCGGATCACATCCATCATTGCTGCGCTCTTCATGGTGCCTCGGTAGCCCCTATGCACTCTTCGTAGTAGTGTTCGTAGTCCCGGACGATCCGGTGGACATCGAATTGCTCGACAGCACGGACCCGGCAGGCCCGGCGGAACATCGCCATGCGCGTGTCGTTCATGAGCAAATCGATGGTATAACGCGCCATCCGGTCGATATCGCCAATTTCTGCAATATAGCCGGTCTCGCCGTGGACCTGTAATTCCGGCAACCCTCCCACGCTGGATGAAACGACCGGGACTTCGCAGGCCATAGCTTCCAGTGCGGCCAGCCCGAAACTCTCCGATTGACTGGGCATCAACATCACATCGGCGGCCGACAGCAGCGGCACCAGTTCGGTCTGTTTGCCCAGGAAGCGAATGTGATCCTGCAGCGCCAATTCGCGGGAGAGCATCTCGCACGCCGAGCGATCGGGTCCGTCGCCGACAAGGATCAATTTCGCCGGGATTTTCTTCCGGACCTCCCCGAAGATCCTGATGACATCCGGCACGCGTTTGACCGCCCGGAAATTGGACACGTGCACGAGGATCTTTTCCTCTGATGTGGCAAAGCGTTCCCTGACCCTGCTGCATTCGATGCGCCGGTACTTCTCGGTGTCTACAAAATTCGGAATCACCCGGATATCTTTTTGGATTCCGTAGTTTGTCAACGTCTTTTCTTTCAGGAACCGCGACACCGCCGTCACGCCGTCACTCTGTTCGATGCTGAACTTCATGACAGGAAGGAAGCTCGGCTCCAGACCGACCAGCGTGATGTCCGTGCCGTGGAGCGTTGTGATAACCTTCATGCCGTCATGCAGGATCTGCCGCGCGAGATAGGCGCTGGTGGCATGGGGGATGGCATAATGGGCATGCAGGAGATCCAGGTGTTCAAACCGGGCGACCTCCACGATCTTGCTCGCGAGTGCGGGCGTATACAGGGGGAATTCGAAGACGGGGTAGGTGGACATCTCCACTTCATGATAGAAGATATTGCCCAGATAGCTGTCCAGCCTCATGGGCACGGCATAACTGATAAAATGAATCTGGTGCCCACGTTCTGCAAGAGCCTTGCCGAGTTCGGTAGCGATTACCCCGCTCCCGCCATACGTGGGATAGCACACGATGCCGATCTTCATTGTTGCCTCATAGTCGGATGAAGATACATAAGGCGGAGGTAAGCTGCAAGGGACTTTGAAACCGGGCCGGGAACCCCTATATTGAGCAGATGATCGACGAATTTACGACGATATCGCGGGCCGGCCATGCCGAAACGCGGATTCTCGGTTCACGGTTTCTTGCGGATGCGCTGCACAGCGCGACGCGTGAGGAAGCCGACACCATTGTGGCCGCCATACGAAAGAAATTGTTCGATGCGTCGCATCATTGCTTCGCCTACCGGCTGGGGTGTGACGGCCAGGAATTCCGGTTCTCGGANNGAAGGGGTGACGGACATTCTGGTGGTGGTGACGCGGTATTTCGGAGGCACAAAGCTCGGGACGGGGGGGCTTGTCAGGGCGTACGGCGAAACCGCACTCCTCGCCGTGAAGGATGCGGGACGCGCGACCCGGCTCATGTATGCGTCGACCTCCATTGCCGTGGGGCACCCGTTCGTCGGCCAGATCATGCATGTCGCTTCGCGCTACGGCGCCCGTATTGCCGACACACGCTACGACGAGCTGGTGCACTACCGGATCGAGATTCGCCGCTCCCGCCTGGACGCGCTCCGCACCGAGCTGGTCCAGGCGACGAGTGGCGGCGTACAGTTCGAGGACTAACCCTTCTTCAGCTTTTCAACGATCTCCACCGTGTCCAGCGCGATGACCAGCTCTTCATTCGTTGGAATGACGAGCACGGCAGCCTGCGATCCGGGCCTGGAAATACTCTTCTCCCGATCGGCGGAGGTATTCAGCGCGTCGTCCACTTCAATGCCCATGAACCCGAGTCCTTCACAGCACGCCTTCCGGACGTCCGCGCTGTTTTCCCCGATGCCGCCGGTGAACACGAGTGCGTCGACTCCGCCCATTGCCGCAGCGTATGCACCGACGTACTTTTTCACCCGATAGCAGAACACCTCGAACGCCCACGTCGCCTTCTTGTCGCCGTTGTTCATTTCCGTGACAATTTCGCGCATGTCGCTGCTGATGCCGGAGATGCCCTGGAGGCCACTGTGCTTGTTGAGCAGCGTCGTCGCCTCATTAATCGTGAGCCCCTCCTTGGCCATCAGGTGGAGGATCACCGACGTATCCAAGTCGCCGCTCCGCGTTCCCATCAGGAGGCCTTCGAGCGGTGTGAAGCCCATGGACGTGTCAACGGACACGCCGCCTTGCACCGCGGCCATGCTGCAACCATTGCCCAGATGGCACGTGATGACGCGGAGTGCGGAGAGATCCCGCGACAGCATCTGAGCGGCCCGGTCGGCAACATACCTGTGGGATGTTCCATGGAAGCCGTACCGCCGGATCTTGTACTGGGTGTACAGGGAGTAGGGGATGCCGTACAGATACGCCTTCTTCGGCATGCGCTGATGGAACGCCGTGTCGAAGACCCCGACCTGGGGGATGCCGGGCAGGTTCGACTCACACGCTTCGATGCCCCGGATATTGTGCGGATTGTGTAGGGGAGCCAGCTCGATATTCTCGCGGAGGGTCCGGATCACGTCTTTGGTTATCAACACCGAGCCGGAGAATGTCTCGCCACCGTGCACAACGCGGTGCCCCACGGCGTGGATATCAGACTTGTCGCTGATGACGCCATGATTGCGGCTCAACAGCATGGCCAGAATATATTCAATGGCGATCGTGTGGTCGACGATTTCGCCTACGATTTTGATCTCGTCGCCATCGTAGCGAACGTTCGTCAACGTCGCGCCGCTCATGCCGATCCGTTCAACGACGCCGCCTGCAAGTTTCTTTTTTGCCGTGCTGTCGATAAGCTGATATTTTACGGAAGAGCTGCCGCAGTTCAGGATAAGGACGTTCATTTCTGTTTTCCGTCTTCGTTATATGAGAAGAACCCTTCGCCGACCTTCTTGCCGAGCTTGCTTTCACGCACCATGCGGCGGAGGAGCGGACAGGGGCGGTACCGGGTTTCCCCGAGCTCGTGCCAGAGGGTGTCCATCCACATTAACACCTCGTCGAGGCCCATGGCATCTGCCAGTTCCAGCGGGCCGTGCTGCATGCCATACCCCAGTTTCATGGCCGTGTCAATGTCCCGCGCACTTGCAATTCCCTCCATCAGCACATGCATTGCTTCATTCAGCAGGGGGAGGATGACGCGGGTCGTGATAAACCCGGGATACTCGAACACCTCGACCGGCGTCTTGCCGATGCGCTCGGCAAACGCTTTGGCAAGGACGAATGTCGCATCTGATGTCTTCATGCCGCGGACGATTTCCACGAGCGGTATCACCGGTACGGGGTTGAGGAAGTGCATGCCAACAATCTGGTCGGGGTGCTTGGCCCCTTCGGCGAGTTTCGACAGGCTCAATGACGCCGTATTCGAAATGAAGATCGCCTTCGGCTTGCCGGTGGCATAAAATTCATCGATGAGACGGCGTTTCAGTTCAAAATTCTCGTCCACAGCTTCAATGACAATGTCGACGTCCTTCAAATCCGCCATGGTTGTCGTGCCGCGCACACGCGAGAGGACCGCCCGCTTTTCCGATGCGGTTTTTCCCCATCGCTTGATCTCGAGGTCCATCGCGTGGTTGAGACTATCGAGGCCCGTCTTCAACGTGGCGTCGGTCTTTTCCACGCCGATCACTTCGATGCCCGCGCCTGCAACGGTCTCGACAATGCCCTGGCCCATGACACCCAGGCCGATGACCCCCACCGTATGAAACTGGTCTCCCGGTTTGCGTTGGCGGATGAGGGGTGATTCAAGGTCTTCAAAGCGTAATTTCTTTGCCATGCGTTAGTTCCTGTGCAATCAAGGTCCAGAGAAAGAACTCATGTGGAACAACAGGGTACTGCCGTTGGTGGGACCTTTCCGCTCTATAACCCGAACTGAAATGCGCTCCGGAGAAGAACAAGCACTGCGGTGGAAAAAGCTGCGGACAGTGTCCAGGCGGCTACAGCCACGAGAAAGGCTTTCCAGACTTTGCACGTGCAGAGAACGGCCAGTCCCAACGTCAAGAAACAAACATACCATAATGTAAAGAGATTTAAGGAGGTAAGCAAAAGAATCGCCCGGTAATCTTGTTCCCCGGGGAAGACGCTGGCAAGCGTCCACGGGGCCGCAAGCAATGCGCCTGACGCGCCNNCACCCCTTGAAGGCCTCCCCGGTGCCTCCCAGGAAGCCTCTGGCCAGGAGCAGCAAAAGGAATCCCCCCAAAGCCGATTCCGCTCCAACCCGGACGGGAAGCAAGAGTGTCCGGGGAAGGAGATCAGCATCAAGCCAGGCACGTACCTGGATGATATCCTCCGGCGTCGCGGACCGAGGAAGGTGCGCAACGACCGCAGTGGTGATGATGGAATGACCGGCCACACCGACACATACGGCGCACAGGGCGACGGCAACCAACGGCCGCCACCAGGCAAGGACCCGNNGCTGGCTGTACGCGGACGCGCGAGCGCGAGAAACGGAAGGAGGTAATCAGACATACGAGAGCGTAGGCTTCCTCCTGTGATCGCCGACGAGCCGGACAAACAGATCCCGTAATGAGCCCGTTGCCGAGTGTTG
>PMCM01000261.1:0-10150 GCA_003154155.1 Ignavibacteriota bacterium
CGATGCTCATCGTGGATCTGAATGATTCCAGCGGCATCAACACTTCCACATCCGGCATCGGGCACCGCATCGAGGCGTGGCTCAACAACAGTTCCCAGAGCCGCGATCTGACCTCCTTCTACACCAGCAAGCGCGACGATTACCGGGAAGGCGCGGTCCAGATGCCGCTTACCGGCCTGCCGAACGGCAAGAACACCATACGCGTGCGGGCGTGGGATTCTTACAACAATTCGGCGACCGCCGATACGTATTTCGATGTGGCCACGAGCGACCAGCTGAGCATCGTGGATCTGTTCAACTATCCGAATCCGTTTGCCGATGAAACGTTGTTCACGTTCAGACAGAATCAGCAGAACGCGCTGGACGTGGAAATCAAAGTGTATACGATCGCCGGCCGCCTGATCCAGGATCTTCGGACGACATCGATGGGGGATATGATGGTGCGTGTCCCGTGGGATGGACGCGATCGCGACGGCGACCGTGTCGCCAACGGCGTCTATTTGTACAAAGTCCTTGTGCGAACAGTCGACGGCAGATTCTCCAGCGAAGCGCTGGGGAAACTGGCCGTCACCAGATAACAGCCATAGTTCGGATTAACCATATCTTGTGAAGGAGTAATCTGTATGAAGAAGCACCCGCGGTTCCGGATTGCCGTTGCGCTCATTCTTATCGTGTTAGGGTGCGCGCTGACCCTGACGGAAGCCCGCGCCCAGGGCGAGTCGGCGGTCCCCTTTCTTCTTATTGCCCCCAACTCCCGTGCCAGCGGCATGGGCGAGTCGGGAACCGGTTCGGTCGACGATGCTTCCGCGATCTACTGGAATCCCGCCGAACTGGCCTTCCTCAAAGGACAGGAAATCAGCGTCACGCATGCGAATTGGCTTCCGCAATTCAACCTGCCGGACCTGTTTTACGACCATCTGAACTACCGGATGGATGTTGACGCCATCGGCGGTACGATTGGCGCAAGCGTCACGTATCTCAGCCTTGGTGAATTCTCCGTCACGAACTCTTCCGGTCCGACCGTCATCGACAAGTTCAAGTCCTTCGAGTATGCCGTCACGGCCGGCTATGCAACAAAAGCCTATGATGACCTGGGGATCGGGATGAACGTGCGGTTCATCCACAGCGCGCTGTCGCCGATCGGCACGGAGTCCGAGCAGGGGAACGGCATCGCGTCGACTGTCAGCTTCGACCTCGCGTTGATGTACCGCCCGCTCAAGCTCGATGTCCCCCTTCTCGGGGACATAGGCAAACGCTTCAGCGCCGGCGTGAACCTCTCGAATCTCGGACCGAAGGTCACCTATGTTGATGCCGCCCAGGCAGATCCGCTGCCGACCAATCTCCGGGTCGGACTCGGGTACAAGGTGCTTGACGATGAGTACAACAACCTGCAACTGGGCGTCGACTTCAGCCGGCTGCTGGTGCGCCGTCATGATGACGGTACTTCGGACCCGTTTTACCGCGCGCTGTTCAGCGCATGGGGAGACGGCAGCGGACTCAAGAAAATCATCGTGAGCGGAGGCGCCGAATACTGGTACGGTTCTCCCCGGCTGATCGCGCTGCGCTGGGGCTACTTCTATGAGAACCCCAATTTCGGCAACAGGAAGTTCATGACATTCGGTGCCGGCATCCGGTATGACATTTACGGATTCGATTTCAGCTACATCTCGGCGGCTGACAATCACCCGTTGTCGGACACCATCCGGTTTACCCTGATGATTGCGTGGGGCGGCGTGTAGCCGGGTCCGGCAGGGCAATGCCGAAGGCAGCGGTCATGACGACCAATCACGAACTCGTGTCCTGAGTCCCGGGTGGAATCGAGGCCGCACGTGGCGCAGTGGGTCAGGCGGTCAACGTCCGGATCTGCCCGCCGACACAACTTCCCACGCACTCCGGGACAAAGGAACTCCCTATGACGATCCTGCGCGCGCTCCTCGTCGCACTCCTGATTCCTGTTGCGCTCCATGCGCAACGACTTCAACATCCGCTGTCCGCCTCCCCGCGCGATGCCGCCGGTGCTCCCCGCGAACGGATCCAGGGCACGCTCACGGTCAATGTCCTCGCTGTCATGGTGCAGTTTCAGATCGACACGGACGCCCGTACCACCGGCAACGGACGGTTCGATACGTCGCATGTGACGAGCGGCGACATCCCGATCGATGCTCCGCCGCGAACCGCATCCTACTTCAGCGATCATCTGACTTTCCTCTCCAACTACTATCAAAAGGCCTCAAAGGGGAAAGTGACCGTTCATGCGAACCTGATTCCACAGGTCGTGACGCTGCCCGCGGTCATGAGCACGTACAGCCCGGTCAAGAACGGCCCGAACGCGCCCCTCGCGTATCTGGCGCGCGACACATGGCGGGCAGTGGACAGCCTCGGCCTCGTGCCCTCGTTCAGCGGGTACAATGCGTTTGTCATCTTCCACGCCGGCGTCGGCCATGACATCGATCTCGTGTCGCTGCTGGGGTACGATCCTGCGGACCGCGATATCCCATCGTTGTATCTCGGGCCGTCGGCGTTGCAGGACGCCCTCGGGGGCCCCGGCATCACGGTCAGCGGGGGAGTCACCATCGCCAATTCACTGATCATGCCGGAAACCGAAAGCCGGACAGTACCCGGTGCCACCGGTGACGTGTTCCTGGAGTACGGGATCAACGGACTGCTCTGTGCGTCGCTCGGCAATTACCTCGGCCTCCCGGATCTTTTCGATACGCAGAGCGGTGCGACGGCGATCGGCCGTTTCGGCCTAATGGACGGTCAGGGGTTCTTCAGCTTTTCCGGCGTATTCCCGCCCGAGCCTTCCGCCTGGGAAAAATACTGGCTGGGCTGGGTCGATCCCATCACCGTTCCGGCCGGCAGCTCATTGCTCCGGTTGCCTGCAGTCGCGCTGGCCGATTCGATCTACCGGATTCCCATCGGGCCAAGCGAATATTTCCTCGTGGAAAACCGGAACCGGGATCCCCAGCAGAACGGTCAAACGGTCACCATGGACTACGGCGGTGCACTTTCGACCCTGACCGTGCGGCGTGACACGACCGGATTCAATGCTTTCGATGTCACCGCACTCAAGGGGAATATCGTTAATGTCGAGGATCTTGACTGGAGCCTCCCCGGGGGAGTGTCCGACACCGCGTTTTACGACGGAGGCGTGCTCATCTGGCACATTGACGAGCGCGTGATCGCCGCGAACATCGCCTCCAACACGGTGAACGCCGATCCCGCTCACCGCGGCGTCGATCTTGACGAAGCGGACGGTTCGCAGGACATCGGACAGAATTATGGGTCGTTCACCGCGGGAAGCGGCAGCGAAACCGGAACGGCGCTCGACTTCTGGTACGCCGGCAATGAATCACCCATCAACAAGAACGAGTTCTCGTACGGGACATTCCCGTCGTCGCGAAGTTATGACGGCGGCAACAGTCATGTCACAGTGAAGAATTTCAGCGTGCGTGGTCCGCACATGACGGCCCAGGTGTCGGTCGGCGACAGCGTCATCGCCGTGCTGGCCGGGTATCCGAAACTTCTCCACCAGCTGCTCCCGTTCCCGTCACTCGTCGCCGGACAACTGTCAGCGTCCGGCCGCCCGGCCGTGGTCGTTTCTACGCTCAGGGATACGCTTGCTGACACCCGGGTGAATCAGCTCTTCCCCCCGCTTGTTGATGCCCGGATGTTTGCCTGGTCGTCGGATGGTTCGCGGGCAATGCCGGGAGGCTTCCGTGACGGCCGCATTGCGCAGGACAATGCCCAGACGGCAGGCTTCGTCCCGGGACCCATACTGGATGATCTGAACGGCGACGGGGTCGCGGAGATTGTCGTCGGTGACAACACCACATTTCTTCACGGAAGAGTGCTCTCCGCGCGGGATGCAAATGCAGATAGCCTCGCCGATGATTTCTTCAAGCTCAATATCACCGGAACGGGGACCATAGCTCCGGCGCTCTCCGGCAACATCCTGCTGTATGGCAACGCCCAGGGACACGTAAGACTTTTCGGTACGGACGGCGCAACGATCGGCGACAAGAAGCTTCTCAGTGACAGCCTCGCGGCCATCGTGGGAGTCGGCGCGTACCCTGCCCCGTACGCAGGCATCGCCACGGGAAGCGATGGCACGGTGGCGCTCTTCGGCGACCCACGCATCGTCGGGCCGCTGCCCTCGGACCGGAGCGTCCGCGTGGGACATGCCCTTACCGGTCCTGCCGCGGTGGGGGATCTGGGCACGCCAGGACATCCTCTGCTCGTTGCGGCGGTCACGTCGCGGGATGGGTACCTTTTCCTGCTTGACAGCGCTCTCGGGACCGTATCCGGGTTTCCTGTGAAAGTGGGAGGAGATATTCAGATGCCTCCCGCGCTCGGGGATCTGAATGGCGACGGTCTGCGCGACATCGTGGTGTTCAGCCAGAACCGCATCAACGCCTATAACGCGTCAGGCTTCCTCCTTGACGGCTTCCCGGTCACCATTCCGGCCTCAGACAGCCTCGCATCGGCGCCGATCATCGGCGACGTGGATGGCGACGGCACCGTGGATGTTATCGGTGTGACCCGCGGGGGGCTTGTCGTCGCGTACGACGGACACGGGAAGCCGGTGCAGGGATTTCCCCTCGTTGCAGGGCAGGGAGCCCAGACAGCGGCGATGTTTACGTCATTGGACTCCCTCTTCCTCGTCGTCGCGTCCTCGGCCACGGGCTCGGTCTCGGGCTGGCTGACGGGCCGCTTGTCGGGTCCGGCGCAGGCGAGCCGGTATCCCTGGCCGCAGTACCAGCATGACGCGGTGCATTCGGGCCTGTTGGATGGCGCGACTGTCTCCGGGACGCCGTTGAGCGGGGAATTCTTCCCGAAAAGCAGGGCATACAACTGGCCTAATCCGGTCTACGACCGGACAACCCGGATCCGCTACTACGTCAATACCGATGCGCACGTGCACATCAAGGTGTTTGACCTCGCCGGCGATCTTGTCACCCAGTTCGACGGGCCGGGGGTCGGCGGACGGGACAACGAGACAGAGTGGGATGTGTCGTCGGTCCAGACCGGCATCTATTTCGCACGCATTGAAGCCGCAGGCCAGAGCACAACAGCCACCGCGGTCATCAAGATAGCCGTTGTGCACTGAGTGAGGACCTCCACGATGCATATCCGCTGTGCCCTGCTCCTGAGTCTTCTCTCCGGGGTTTTTGCCGCCGGCTCCGCATTTGCCCAGGAGGATTTTCCGCATCCGGAACTCACCTGGCACACCATTGAGACCGAACATTTCTTTGTCCACTACCACGACGGCGCCGAACGGACCGCGCGGGTGGTGTCGAAAGTCGCAGAAGAGATCTTCGGGCCGATCACCACGCTCTACGACCATGTTCCCGATCAAAAGGTGAGTTTCGTCATCAAAGACTACGACGACATCTCCAACGGCGCCGCCTATTTCTACGATAACAAGATCGACCTTTTCGCTCCGAGCATGGATTTCGAGCTGCGCGGCACGCATAACTGGCTGCGCAACGTGGTGTCGCACGAGTTTACGCATATCGTGCAGATCCAGACGAGCATGAAATTCGGCCGGCGCATGCCTGCAATCTATCTGCAGTGGCTGAACTACGAAGCGGAACGCCGGGTCGACGTGCTCTACGGGTATCCGAATGTTGTGGTGTCGTATCCGATTTCGGGGTTCGTCGTACCGGCCTGGTTCGCCGAGGGCGTTGCCCAGTACAACCGTCGTGAGCTCAGTTACGACTTCTGGGACACGCACCGGGACATGATCCTGCGGTCGTACGCGTTGGATGGGAACATGTTGACGTGGGAGCAGATGGGCGTCTTCGGCAAGACAAGTCTGGGGAACGAGTCCTCGTACAACGCGGGGTTCGCATTCGTGAGCTACCTTGCCTCGACGTACGGCGTCGAGAAGCTGCAGGAGATTTCCCGCAACCTCTCGTCGCTCACGGAGGTCACCATCGATGGGGCGATCGAACGTGCTGTCGGGAAAAGCGGGAAGGCGGTCTATGAGGAATGGCAGGCCGCCGTGCGGCAGGACTATGCCGCACGGGTTGCCCCCCTGAAGCCCTTCGTGCAGCAGGGTCATCCTCTGGAAGTCATCGAAGAGTCGGGCGAACCGGAAGCGGGAGAACAGCAGAAACCAGAGGGGTTGCTCCAACCGCGGGAGTCCGGCCGCGTCGAACCTTTGCCGGCGTCCCTCGGCTTCGCAAACCTGTATCCTGTCTTTTCACCCGATGGCAGCAAAATTGCGTACACGACCGCGAAAAATGCGGACTACTTCGGGCTTTCCGCTCTGTACGTGTATGATGTCGCTTCAAAAAAGGAGACGCTGGTGAAGCCCGGGGTGCGCACGGCGCTTGCATGGTCTCCGGATGGATCGAAAGTGTACTATGGCCGTTCAACGCGCGACAATCCGCACTGGTCGTATCAATTTGATATCTTCGAGTATGATCTCAAGAAAGAGAAGGAGCGGCGGGTGACCTCCGGCCGGCGCGCGCTCAGCCCTGCAGTGTCGCCGGACGGCAAGTCCATCGCCTTTGTCATCAACCATGACGGGACGTCCAATCTTGCTGCGGTGAATCTGGACGGTTCAGGCTACCATCAAATCACGCCGTATGCGAATGGCGAACAGGTGTACAATCCCTGCTGGAGCCCCTCCGGCGACAGAATTCTGTTTGACTATTCCATCAGTGACGGCAGGGATATCGGCTGGGTGCGGCCGGACGGCACGGATCTGGAATTCCTGATCACCGGAGATGATGATGCCCGGGCCCCGCGCTTTACGCCCGATGGGAAGAACGTCATATTCACTTCCGACAGGTCGGGCATCTTCAATATTTACGAATGGGAGATCGCCACCAGACAAACGCGGCAGCTGACGAATGTTCTGGGGGGCGCGTTTTATCCCACGATGAACGCCGCCGGCGCGCTGGTCTATGCCGCGTACACGTCCGGCGGATACAAGATCTATCTCCTCGATCATCCGGAGCCACTCACGGCCGGAGTGCCCGCGTATCCCGCCGCATCTCAGCCGCCGTCCAGTTCCCCGACGAAAGGGCCCGGCTCGTTCGATTGGCAGGCATTGCGCCACTACGACGACATTCACCTGAAACCGGAAGAAGCGAAACCCTACAAACAGGTCTTCAACAGCATGTCGTTTGTGCCGGTCATCCGGGTGGACAACTATAACCCGAAAAGCAAGGGGATCGACGTCATCAAAGTGGGAGTGTTCGCCTTCTCGAACGACGTCCTGGATAAAACCGGCATTTTCGCCGGTGCCACCATAAACCGGAGTCTCGAGCGCGATCTGTTCTTCCAGTTCAACTACCGCGGAAGAATTCCGCTGTTGTACCAGCTCGGCTTCGAGCCCGTCGCCTCCCTCGAGCTGTATAACATCACCAGGAAGACCGACAACGTTATCAGCCTCCCTGCGACCTCCATTCCCGTGGATGTCGGCTATAACCTTCTGGAATTCGATCTTGCGCTGAAACAGCCGATTTTGTCCCAGTTCATCGATGCGGAGTTCCGGTTCGCACACAGCCGCTATACCTCCATCATCGAATCGTTCATCGATCCCGAGACGAATCCTCCATCGCTGGTGGGCAGCTCGAGCGATCTCTATCTCATCGCCAACGACCTGTCGTTGACGCTGAACGTGGATGCCATCGTTCCGTCGCGGACCGAAGACATCAATCCGATCGGCCGCAGGATCCGGGCCCGGGTTGACAGGGAACTGAACAAGTTCAACGGCGATGGACAATATGAAGTGACCTCTACGGGCCTCCACCCGATCTACAAGGACGTCAATTTCACCCGGGTGGAAGTGCAGTGGAAAGAATACCTGCCGTTCGTCTTCAAGAACCATACGCTCACCGTCAAGCTGCGCGGCGGCTCGATTCTTGGGCCGCCCGTGGACGAATTCTTTGATTTCTACGCAGGCGGACTGATCGGCATCAAGGGGTATCCGTTCTATGCGCTGGGGGGAAATGAGATGGCTGCCGCCGGGCTGGAATATCGTTTCCCCATCCTGCAGAACATCGATCTGCGGTGTGCCCAGCTCTACTTCGACAAGCTCTATGCTTCCGTCTATGCCGACGCGGGCAATGCGTGGACGGGGTATGCGCCGAGGTTGGATGATTTCAAGAAAGATGCGGGGATTGAGCTCCGGCTCGAATCGTTTTCCTATTATGCCTACCCGACGCGCATTTTCTTCAACGCCGCATACGGTTTTGACAAGTTCGACCGCACGGTCCGCGGGAGAGATCAGATCGTGACCTACGGAAAGGAATGGCGGTTCTATTTCGGCATTCTTTTCGGATTTGACTTTGATTGATGCAGTTGTCCTCCCGGTCCGGGGAAGAACCGGGACGGGCCAGAGGGGAAACGCCTGCCTGCCGCCGGGAGCGAGGGCGGCCGAACAAACGGGAACGGAGAAGAACAGGTGAACATCAACAGGAGGAGCTTCATGAATGGTTCGCATTATGCCGCAGCAATCCTCGCGTTGAGTCTGTGCATTTCTGTTGCCGCACTCGCACAGACGGGGGGGCGCCGGGGAGCTCCGGTTCTCACAGGGAACGTCCGGATCGATCTTCTCGGTCTGCAGGATCTTTCGCAGGCGCCTCCGGCACAACGGCAGGATGGGGCGCCGCTCGCGATGCCCTCCCATCGCTCGCCCTGGCTGGCGGCAGGGATGTCCGCACTCATCCCGGGATTAGGTCAGGCGTACACCGAGAACTACTGGGAAGCCGCGGGTTTCCTGGCCATCGATGTGGCTGCCTGGATCGTCGCGTACACGTACGACAAGAAAGCCGACCGGCAGACGGACTTCTTCCAGGACTTTGCGAATACGCACTGGAGTGTCGTCAAATACGCGGAATACGCCCAGACGCTCACGCCGGCGGGGAAGACCTACGACTGGCGGAAGCCGGGGACTGAATCGATGGATCCCTTTGACAGGCCGTGGACGCAGGTCAACTGGGACGAAATCAACCGGATGGAGCGCGACATCGGCGGGTACTACTCGCATACGCTGCCGGGATATAATGAGCAGCAATACTATGAACTGATCGGGAAGTACCCTCAGTTCAATCAGGGGTGGAACGACGCCCCCGCCGCCTTCAATTACGGCGATCCGCTTACGGCGAACTTCCTCTGGTATTCCCTGCAGCGAGGCAAGGCGAATACGTACTATGAGACGGCGACGACGTGGGTGACGGTGGCGCTCGTCAATCATATCCTGAGCGCCGGGGAAGGCGCATGGTCGGCGGTTCGCTACAACAAAGCGCATGCAAACGTCAGCATGCGGCTCACTCCCGCGGGCGATCACTATGCCCTGATGGGTGTCTTTACCGTGAGCGTTGACATCTAATCACTTGCCGGCACCGGTGACGGAGGAATTGGCGGGGAAGAGGAGGCGGAGCGCGCCGCGTCACTTCGGGACGCGGATGGTGACCACGACTGCAGCGGCAAAGAAGATGATGTTGGCGGACCAGGCCGTCACCAGTGGATGGATGTCCCCGTTGTAGCCGAACACTTCGCTCACCTTCATAAAGATGAGGTATACGAAGCAGATCAGCAGCGAGACGCCGAGCTGCACGCCGATCCCGCCGCGCCTGCGGATGGATGCGAAGGGGACCCCGAACAACACCACAATGACGGTGGCGAAGGGAAACGAGATCTTGCTGTAGAAATCCACGAGCCAGCGCGCAACGTCCTGCCCGGCGCGCTGTTGGTTTTGAATGAACTCCTTCAGGTCGTAGTAGCTCATTTCATCCGGCTTTTCCTGTTTCTTGCGAAGGTCTTCCGGATCGAAATGCAGCACCCCCGCCGATTGTGTGACGAAGGTTTCCATGCGTTCACGGCCGCCGTCGAACCACCGCCGCGTGCCGTTCTGCAGAAGCCACTGATGAGCGGCAGAATCCCACACCATGGTGACGGCATCCACCCGTTCGAGGAGCACGGTCCTGTCTGCGATGCTGAAGTCCTGGATGCTGACACGTGACGCGGTATTGCGGGAGTCGTCGTAATATCCGAGCGAAAGGATGCGGGTTGGGGTGTCCTGCACGTAGATATTTGCCCCCGAGGCGTTGACCACGTCCTTGTGGAGGTAGACGCGTTCGATGGTGAACTTCTTCTTGTTTGCGAAGGGCACGACCCATCCGTTGAAGTA
>PMCM01000261.1:10211-10339 GCA_003154155.1 Ignavibacteriota bacterium
TAGAAGTAGTACAGGAGGATGACATGCCAGCTCGCCTGATGATCCAGAAAGTCGTCCAGCTTCTCCATCGCGTCGATCACGATGAACACGACGAGCACGGCGAGGAGGGAAAACGCCGCCGTGGCCAG
>PMCM01000263.1 GCA_003154155.1 Ignavibacteriota bacterium
ATGCCGCCCCACTGTCCGGGCAGGGTCCGCCGGGCCGGAGGAACGGTGATGGTGTTAGGATTGGTCGGCGTTCCCTCGCAGAAGAAGGAGCCGAGGACCTGGATCCAGCCGGTGGGGCTGGCCATGATCAGGGTGTTGCCGGCGCTGATGCGGAGCGTATCGCCGACATTCACGATGATGCTGTCTTTCACGACGTAGGTGTGGTTGGGGCGCGTGGTTCCTTTCACGACACCCGAAAGAGTGTCGGGCAATATCCCCTGTGCATAGGCTGCTGTTCCTGCGACGAGCAGGAGGACAAATGCAATGGCTTTTGACATACGTGTCCCTTCTATGAGTGTTGTGATTGGATTGCCGCTCTGTTGTGTGCTAGAATTTATAGCTGATCCCGAGGGAGCCACGCAGCATGGTATAGTCATGTTGTATGACAATCGGGTTGTGTTTGATGAACTGGCCCGGGGCCACTTCCGTGACGACGGAAGCATTCAGCAGATTGATCAGTTTCAGGCTGAGTTTGAGGTTCGCGAAGAGGTTCTGGTCGACGGAGAGGTCGAGTTCTCCCACGCCGTTCTGATAGGTGTCGTACCCGTCGATCAGGCCGACCGCAAGGAGACGTCTCCCCGTGTAGTTGTAGGAGAGATTTGCACCGGTCCCCCAGTCTTCGTTCAGGTACGTCAGGGAGACGTTGACAATATGCGGGGATTGTGACTGCAGCGGCCGTTTTTGCTGGTAGGTGGGAACGGGAATCGTCGGATCCCCATAAGCATCCAGCACGGGAACAAGTTTCATGTTGGTGATTTCCGAAAACACATAGCTGTAGTTCGCGGAAATGCCGAACGGTCCGAATCGTCGCGCAACGACTGCTTCGAATCCGTAGACATCGGCGGGGCTGCCATTCCCCTTCGTCGTAACGAAGATGACGCCGACCGAGCCGAATTGGTCTTCGATCGGGTCGGTGATGTGCTTGTAGTAGAAGCCGAGCGAGTAGAGATCGAACGGATTGGGATAAATCTCGTAGCGGAGGTCGAGATTAACCGAGTGTGCCGGAAGGAGATCCGGATTCCCCTGGGTCTGGCTGTTGTCCGAACGGTCGGATGCCGGGACCAGGTCGAAATAGCTCGGACGGCTCATAGTCTGGGTGAGTGAAAGCCGGCCGATCTGCTCGGGTGTGAATTCATACCGGAAGTGGATGCCGGGGAGAAAATCCACGGTGGTGACTTTCGCTTCATTATGGCCGACTTTTGCCGGCGCCATCGTGAAGTACGTGTCATGTGCCTGTTCCCATCGCACGCCAGCGAGCACCTGCAGTGGTCCGAAGTTCAACGTGTACTGCAGGTACGCGGACTCCAGGAGCTCATCCGCCTTGTAGTTCTGATAGCCATAGACCGTCGTGCCCGAGGTGCTGCCGTAGCCGAACACGGTCGTGACCGCGCTGTCGATGGACACAAACGGCTGTGTGCGTCCATTGATGATCTTCGGGTTCAGCTTGTAGTCATTCTGGAAATTCACCCGCTTAAGTTGTTGAGCCATTGCCCCGGCTTGCAGGGTATGCGCGCCGTCATCGGTGAGGTGGATCGTGGCGTCCAACTTGCCCAGATACTGGTTGTCATCGTTTTTTCGCCACACATGCGTGATTGCTGCCAATCCCACGAAGGGCTGGAGATGGCCGTACGGATCGAAGTTCTGGTACAGCGAATACTCCGCCTCATCCGGGCGGTCTTGGACTGCGTCAGTGTAATTGAGCGTCCACCGGAACGAGACCGGCGAGGCCGCAAAATCCTTCCCGGAAAGGGATATGCTGGAGATATCCTGGATGCGCAGGGCAGAGCGATTGGAGTACGTGAGATCGGCGGCTCCGCGCGAACCGTCGATGGTCGTTTGTAGGCCGTGGCGCGTCTGGGCTTCTTCCTGGCGGACGTACACGTAGGCCGCGGAGAATTGATGTTCAAGGTCCATGATGTAGTCGGCCTTGACCGTCGCGCCGCCGCGCGTCTTGTTGCTGTTGTATGTCCGTTGGTCTTCCGTGGACGCGTACGGAAGGAGGTGTCCGTCCTTGTCGATGGTGTTGACGTCCGATCCCAGAGAGAAGAAGTCGGTTTCCGTGCGGTTGAATGTGTTCTGATAGCTACCCGCGATCAGAATGCCGATATGGTCATCCAGGAACCGATCACCCACGAGGAGGGAATACAGCCCGTCCAGCGGTGCTTTTCTGTCGGTAAACTTCAAGTTGGCAACGGTGAAGTCTTTGCTCGTCGGGTTGGACCGCGGGGCAAGCTGCGTGGTCGGGTCGGCGTCGCTGACGACTCCGTTGAGACGGTCGGGGTCCTGAAAGTTGACGGTACTCCTGTCGAAGCTGTTGAAGGAGTGGTCCGTCAGGGCTGAGGAGGTGCCGGCGCCGGCACTGAGGGAGAAAAGGAATTTTTCGGGCGCCTGACGGAACAAGAGGTTGGTTGATCCCCCGATGGCATCGCCCGCCGTCTCGGGTGTGAGCGCCTTGGTCACCTCGATGCGTTCAAAGAGGGCGCTGGGAAAGATGTCCATCGGGACATACCGGTCCTTGGATTCCGGGCTGGGTATTTTGATCCCGTCCACCAGGGTGTTGTTGTACTTCTGTTCAAGGCCGCGCATGACAACATACTGTCCTTCCCCTCCTATCGACCGGATGAGCGACATGCCGGAGACCCGTTGCAGAACATCGGCCGCAGTACGGTCCGTCGACCGCTCGATTGCCTGGGCAGATATGACGTTGATGACGTTGGAGGCATACTTCTCGGACTCCCGTGCGGTCGTCTCCAGCTCCCGGTCCGCCCGGGCGGTCACGACGACCTCAGCGCCCTGAATCGCGGCCTCGGAAAGCGCTACATCCACGGTGAGCAGAGTGCTTTCCTGCGTAATGTCTGCGGATCTTTCGACAGGCTTGTAGCCCACGGCGCTGATCCGGACAGTGTATTTGCCTTCCGGGAGCCCTTCGACGGTGTATCTCCCCTCTGCATTCGTGCTCGCGCCGAAGTGCGTTCCGATAACCACAACGTTCACCCCCTGCAAGGCTGTGTTTCTCCCCTTTTCCGTAACCCTTCCGGCGATCGTGCCAGCATGCGCGACTTCCGCGAGCATCAACAGCAACACCAGTGAAGAAGAGATCCGGTTGGGACGGATCAAACGCCGGTCACGCCTGGACAAACGGGAAGCCTTGAACAGTATTGTCGCAACATTCATTTCTGCTCCGCAAGATACCATGAGAGTATGCAGCCCAACAACATACGGATCCGTGTCGCGGGATGTCCTGACGTCGTCTAAGCGGCGGGAGTGTAGGGACCTGGTGGAATCACGAGCCTCAAGCCATCGACAACGGATAGTCATCCAACCTCAGGGGCGCACCGTTTTCTCCCGTGCAGGACGCCCCTGGGAACTACCTTCTTTGACCGCAGTAGGTATGCTGTGAATGTGTGATCCCGAAGAGACCGCTTCGGGGACCGGTATGAATTGCTCTACCATGCGGGCACAAGTTAGTCTGAATGTGTGTCGCCAGTGTTACGCCAACATGACCTTATCGTTAACTCGGGTTGGGAACTGGCGCCGTGCCAATGTATTGAACACTGCCGGTCCTGTTCTGTAGTGGGAACGTGGAGTGTGCCCCGTGTTCTGTTGAACCATTTCGTTGGAGAGGCATACGACATGATGTATGCGGCGGGGCGCAGGTCCGCAGTGTCTTCATGCAGCGGAAGAGTTCACTCTCCGCTGCCGAATCGCATCCACGCGAGGTCAAGGAAGAAAATGAAGCTGCCGTCGACGCCGAGGTGTTTGGCAAATAACAGGCGCTTGTTTGCCGCGTGCACGAAGTCAGAATGCGTCTTGGCTTTCAGTGCAAGCTTGTCGAGTTTCAGAATCTTCACGTAATCCGGCGTGGTCATCGCATCTCCCCTCGTCGTTGCATGCATCGACACATCATCTCCTGCGGTTCACTCCGGATTCCCTGCAGCGCGGCCATTGCCGTCACGTGCGCGGGTCGTTTGTGCGCGTAGCGTAGTGCTGCATCGCCGATGTTGGGCACATTCCGGCTGCCACCCGCCCTGGAGAGGTCAACGCCGTGCTCCCACAGTGTTCCCGCACGCCTGACGACGTCACCGCGTGATATCGTGACGAATAGAGCTGCAGGCCGAGTTCGTTGACGAAGTTTACGCGCAGCATATGCGGAGTAATAGAGACCACGGCGAAGCCAAGGGACGCCTTGCTGAATTTGGTGAAGCCGGCGACCCCCGCAGGCCTCGTCTCTGACCCTCCGCCCGTGCCGAAGTACTCCACGGTGGCATTGTCGGGTCGGGAATGCTGAAGGTCATGGTCATGGCCGGAAAAACACGCATCGACGTGATATTTCTCGAACATCGGGACAAAGGTCTTTTGCATCTCCGGAGTGCTGCCATGTTTTGTGGAGGCGGAATATGCAGGATGATGAAAGAAGACGCATTTCCAGTTTGCATGGGACGTACGGAGCACGCTGTCGCACCACTGCACCTGGGCTGTCGTGTTCTGACCCTTGACGTGATGTGCGTCGCTGGGGTCGTTCAGATATTCACCGACGAACGGAGAGGAGTCCAGGACGACGAACAATGCCGACGACGTGTCGGTCAGCTGTTTCGTGAATGAGAAATACCGGGCCGGTTGGATCCACCGGTTGCTTGATTTCGCGTACGCAAGTTCGGCATCGACATTCCCTTCATAGTCGTGGTTTCCGAGCGCAATGTACCAGGGGATCATAAGAGCGTTGTCGGCATACACGTTCTCGAAGTTGGCCTGCCAAAGTGAGTCCGTGGACGACGGGACTCCCTTGCCGTGGAAATTGTCCCCGCACGACACGAGAAACGCCGCATGCACGTCCCGGGCGGTCATCCCGAGCTGGTGCGCCACCTTGAGCTGACCGGGCGTCTTCTTGTCCGTGTCACCGATGCCTTCTCTCCCCCAGTCACTGATGACAAGAAAGGTCAATGATTCTCTGCTGGTGGAGAGTACGTCCCGATCGCCGGTGGCAGGTTGTGCACCGGCGGCAAACGCAACATGTGCAGCGAGGAATACGAACAAAACCGTGAGCAGATACGTTGTCAAGCGCTTCTGGTTAGAAGGATGTTTCATAGTGATTCTCCATCATGGTGTGGACGCGTGATTGCGACTCTTGAATGCCATCGAATCGCTATAGCGCCTTCGCAGCGATTCACTGGGGGTGATAACGCATTGCCCGCTCCCACGCGAGGATTGAGATGCCCGGTCGCGGACAAATCTCGTAGGTCATCGGTAACGGGCGGGTATCCTTGAGCGTTGAATATAGCTCCCCGACGTTACGTCAGTGTTATGAATGAATTGTCGGTATGTTAAGTCTTGGTTGCAGTCGCCGAGCGAGTGCGCAAGCCCATTCGCAGAATCGTGATGGAATTTGTATCGGAGGCGAGCTTAAGAATTCGGTGACATTCGGAGAATACTACGGTGGCCGCCGGCCGTGTATCGGAGCCTGGGACGACCCCGGTCTTACCGAATTATCTGGGCGAATTGATCGAAATGGGAGCGACGAAGAAGATCTTCTTCACTTTATGTCATCGGGCTCGGACTGGCCGTAGAACGTGAGCAATCGCTTGAATTGTTCCGCCGTAAGTCCCTGGGGAAACCGGGCATATTTTTGCAGCGGCCCGATGCTCTCCGGGCCGAATGGCTCCGTGCTCTGCGGCGGGTCCGGGGTGCTGGCCTCGAACAAAGCAAATGTCAGCAACGTCGGCAAGCCAAAGATCGCCAGGGGTGCAGCCGGTGAGATATCTACGGTAGAAGCCGCAACTGTCATTAAGACCGTCGGCAACACCTGAAAGAGAATCAGGGGGGTAACCCAGCCCCGGTTCACGTAGCCCTCGATCCGGATTTCTTGAATTGCCCCAACCTGGACCCGAAAGACCTTCGAACGTCCTTCCGCATTCAGAAAGTAGACTGAGCTGTCCTGCATGCAGAGGATTTCGCCCGTCCATTCTTTCCCATCCTTCGTCATCATTATGGCGGCATCACCCCCTGCCCGGAGCGTGTACGAGGATTGCCCGCAACCCACGATCAGGGTAAGCACGATGATCATGACGGGATACCTTGCCGGGACATTCATCGTGAACTCCTTAGGGGGATGCGTGTTTGGAAGAACCGATGCTCGATGTCGTCTTTACCCCTGATCCAGCTCACCCCGAGCTGCGACAGCACCTCGTCTATCCTGGACAGATCGAAACGATAACCCTCGCGGGACGCCCTGAGCCAGTTCCCGCGAATCCATTCGGTATAGTATCCCTGAGATTGTATGAACAGGCTCACTTCGGACCCTGATGGCGGCGTGAGATGATAGGTGAATCTGTACGATTCACCGGGGTTCGTGACGAGGTAACTTCCGTCGTGCCGGGCAAGCTGCCCGCGGATGTCCTCACGCTCCTGGGCGGAGTCATCCACAATCCGCCGCGGAACCAGCTCTTCGGTCTGGGCTGCTTCGGCCTCCCCTTTCCGCATGGAGAATCCGACCTGGTCGATGATGAAATTATCAGGAAACGAGCGAAGACGCACCTTCACCGGTCCGGAACGCGGGACGGGAATCGCCGACGCAACGGTCTTCCAGGTTATGGGGCCGACATCCTTGATGCGGGCGACCTGGACCCATTTTCCGTCTTGCTGGACGCTTATCCCAAGTCCTGAAAAAGTGTCGTAGACCTGTTTGAATTGCGCTGCGTACTCCTCATCCGTGTCCATGCGGTGATTCCAGTTGAGGGCTTCGATCCCCTGCGATCCCAGAACGACATCGTAGAACAGAATCGTACTGAGCAGGGTGTTCCTTAGGCGGATGACCAGTGTGATGTTCGTTGTGCCGGGAGGAACGGAGTCGCTCACGACAATCTCATCCGGCGCTCCCTTGTCGGCCAGCTCTGCGAAGCGGTCGATGCCGGTCCTGTACGTGAGGCTGTCTGTGTGCGCGAGTTGTGCCAGGATATCGGTCCCTTCACGCGTTACTGCGTGCAGAGGAGGATGAATATCGCGGATGGTCACGAACCTGTTGTCCGCCGACGGCAGCACCGTCGTGCCTGGCGGATGGCTGACAGCCAGAAGCGAAAACCTCTTGATATAATGTGTTTCCAGTGCTTCGTTGGTGACGAGGAGCTCCACGTCCTTTCCTTTTCCCGTGTTACATTCGAGCTTGTCAAGGTCTTCAGCCTCCAGCAATCGGGAGATGCTATGAGAGAAGAGCTCAGCCTGCATTGTCGCGCCTGCGGAATCCATCACGTACACTGTCGGGCAGGAACCAAAGCAGCACTTCGGACATGAGACGCAGTATATCGACAACGGCGTCATTATTGAGCCCGTGAGACCAAGCAGGAACGATGCGATTCCGCGTCCGGCGGAGGTTTTCGATTCATAGGACGTCATCGCGAGAATGGAGTCCAGCGGGATCCGCCATTGACGTCCCGACTGACCCAGCCTGTCAAGATAGACCCGTTGCCCCTGCCCGATCACCGTATCTCCCCTGGCGAGGAATCCTGAAGGAAAAAGCACGACGCTGGCATCGACCAGGTAGGCCTTCGTCGGCCATACACTGGAGAGTTTCGTTGAAAGCGATTCCCGCTTGAGCTCGGTTGCTTCGAAATTCGGATAGCAGCCGAATGTGCCCAGGAGGAGGATAACGAGGATGGAGAGGAGAGACAACCATGGTGTTTTCATACATTTCCTTTTGTGGACTCATTCCTATCCAGAATGGCAAAAGGGATCAGTCAGATTGCGTGGTATCGGTCATGATGGCAGGCAATTGATTGAAAGAGCGATTCATGGGCATCGGATCAGGGGATGGTAATAATCTAGTCCTTGTCGACACGAAAATAAATAAGTAGAACTACTCATTTTATGGAGCCGTTGAGAAGTGTATGCCGGTCTGGCGCCCTACCGCGAAATCATGGAGAACAGACGGTTGACATACGTTGTAGAGTTGGCTAAATTCACTAGGATCCTGCCGATAACCCGTCGTTATCCTAGCCGAACTCTTTATCCCAGGAGTTGGACACCATGAACGAGAACGCCCTGACATCCACAGGAATGGCCTCATACCGGGCTGATTTCCCCTCTCTCCAGAGGGTACTCAACGGTTCTCCCCTCGCGTTCTTTGACGGGCCGGCCGGAACACAAATGCCCCGCCAGGTCATCGGCGCCATTTCTGATTACTACCTGACTTGCAACGCTAACACACACGGACAGTTTGTTACTGCGATCGAATCGGACCGCATGTTGGAAGAGACCAGAGAGGAACTGAGTGCATTTCTGGGAGCACCGGGCGGCAGGACGATCTCTTTTGGTGCCAACATGACGACATTGAATTTTTCCCTCAGCAGGGCTGTCGGGCGCTCGCTGGAACCGGGGGATGAAGTGGTTATCACGCAGCTGGACCATGAAGCGAATCGCGGCCCCTGGCTTTCTTTGCAGGACCAGGGGATCGTCGTGCGCGAGGCGGCGGTGCGGAAAGATGCGACGCTTGACTATGAGGATTTTGAGAAGAAGGTCAATGGGCGAACGAAACTGGTCGCAATGGGGCTTGCTTCAAACGCATTTGGGACAGTGAACGACGTGGCGGCAATCCGAAAAATTACTTCGCGATACGGCTCGTTGCTCATGGTGGATGCGGTACACTATGCCCCGCACTTCCCCATCGACGTTCAGAGGATGGATGTGGACCTGCTGCTCTGTTCGGCGTACAAATTCTACGGGCCCCATGTCGGGATCCTGTATGCCCGGAAAGGGCTCCTTGACCGCCTGGAGACGGACCGGCTGCGGACACAGAGCCAGCATGCGCCCTACAAAATCGAAACGGGCACGCTCAATCATGCTGCCATCGCGGGCGTAAAGGCCGCCGTCGAGTACATCGAAGCGCTTGGAAAGGGTGCGGATCGACGCAGCAGGATCGTCAACGGGATGGCTCGCCTCGGCGTTCATGAGCGGATGCTCGGGACGATGTTGTATCGGGGCTTGAAGAGCATCTCTCGCGTGACCGTGCACGGCCAGTCATTTGATGTCCCCCTTCGTGCTCCCACCGTTTCGTTCACGGTCGAGGGGAAGACGGCTTCGGAAGTCAGCGGACATCTCGCACGACGGGGGATTTGCACATGGGACGGGCATTTCTATGCGATTCGACCGATGGAAGTGCTGGGATTGCTCGAAGGGGGAGGCGTGACGCGCGCGGGTATATCGCTCTATACGACCGTTGAAGAAGTCACGCGTCTCCTTAACGAGGTGCAAATGCTGGCCGCATGAAGGCCTGCATTACTTAATAACATCCCATGACCAGTCCACGACGAGTCTGTTGTCCACCGAGAACACGCCGGCAGCTGCCCAGGCGGCCCGTTCGGCTTCCTCCCGCTCATAGTGGTTCCTTACGTTGCCGCTGAGGACAACCTTGTTGCCGGATGTCTCTACTTTGACCCTCTGGGCGTCGAACAGTGCATTGCGCTTGAATGCTGCGGTGATGGCCGTCTCGACCTCGCCCGGCACCAGCTTGGGTGTGATCGCGATCTGATTTGCCAGTGACGTGACGCCAGCCAAAAACTGCACGGCGTTCGCTGCGGCATTCTTCTGATACCACCACTCCACCTCGCCCTCCAG
>PMCM01000129.1:0-176 GCA_003154155.1 Ignavibacteriota bacterium
TACCTCACGCGCATGTCACGCATCAACGCCTCCGACATCGACATCGGGGGCTACGGCACGGCCGGTCATGTGTGGTACCGCATCTACGGCGAGAAACGCCCGGCCAAGGAACTCGGCAAATTCACGTTTGATGAATTCAACATTCTCATTCAGACCATTCTGATCGAGCGGCAACG
>PMCM01000129.1:228-369 GCA_003154155.1 Ignavibacteriota bacterium
CTGCACCCCAACGTGACACGCGTCCTGAGTCTGAGCCACACGGCCCAGGGTTTGACCCTGATCACGGGGATAACGGGATCAGGCAAGAGTTCGACGCTCGACAGCATCATCGACGCGAACAACCACACGGTGGACGGACAC
>PMCM01000129.1:427-6423 GCA_003154155.1 Ignavibacteriota bacterium
CTGGAAATCACCGATAGCGGGCACAAAGTGTTCTCCACGCTGCACACCGCTTCGGCAGTGGAGACCATCGACCGTATCATCGGGGAAGTGCCGCCGATCGAACAGGAACGCGTGCGCATACGGCTTGCCGACACGCTGTCCTGCGTCATGTCACAGAAACTCGTGCCGAGCCTGGAAGGTAAACTCGTGCTCGCGCGCGAGGTTCTGGTGATGATCCCCTCGGTCCGTGCGGCCATCAAGAACAACAATACCGGCGAAATCTACCAGATGATGGCGGAATCGGGTGAATTGGGGATGATGACGCTCGAGCAGGATTTGAAACGGCTGTATATGCAGAAAAAGATTTCACTGGAAAACGCCATGGTGACCGCGAACAATAAACGGCGCTTCCAGCAACTCCTGAACATGGCGTCGTCGGGCGACTGAGCAGGAGAGGAATTCACAAAGGAAAGAGGCACCCATGGCGACCGTAAAAGGACGCGGGAAGACCGTACTCGGCTTGTTCGTCGACGGACTCGACGTCAAGCTGGCGCACATTTCCATTCAACGACGGCATCTCGTCATCGAGGACCTCAGGTCTGCCACGCTCGTACGCAAATTGCAAGACCGGAAGATCCTGGACGAAGTGATGTCCGGCTCGGGGGAGGGCGGAGACGCCTTTAACCTGCCCGCAGCGCCCGTTCCCGAACAGGCGACCGAAGGCGAACATGAAGACAACAACGCGGTGCTGCTGGGACTGATCGCGAACTATCCGCGGAACAAATATTCGCTGACCTACAGCCTCGCTGAACCGGCGATTTACTACCACCAGCTGGAAAGCGACTTCGGGCTCCGGGGGAAGAAACTGAAGGACCGGATCCTGAACGAGCTCAAATCCATCCGCGCCTTCCAGCCCGCGGCCGACGCGGTGGATGCCATCAAAACCGACGATGGCAACCTCCTCTGCATCGTCCGTGAAGACGGCATGAGCCTGATCAACTCGCTGGACGAAATTAAGGGCTTCATCGGCAACCGGCTCCCGCTCATCTCGGCGATCGACAGCGCCGATGTGTCCCTGATGAACCTCGTCCGCGCCAATTACGAATTTGAACCGCAGGAATACTCGGTGCTGATCTACGTCGGCGCCGAATTCACCCGCCTGATCTTCATGCGGGGAAGAGACTTCCATCAATTCGCGCCGATCATCGGCGAGGGATACGATTCGCCGAATCTGCAGAACACGGTGTACAGCAGGCTGCTGCTCGAACAGGACAATCTCGCCATTCCGCATATCCGCCGCATCATCCTTGCCGGCGAATGCAAACGGATCGCATTCAAGGAGTTCCTGAGCCAGCAATTGCCCGATCAGGATGTCGACTACCTCATGACACCGGCGCTGGATTGCAGCCAGCTTGCGCCGGAACAGCAGGACGCCCTCTCGGAATATGCCATCCCGATCGGGGCGGCGATGAAGGTGCTGGACCAGTCCAACCCGCAGATCTACAACATCAACCTCCTGCCCGCCAGCGTGCGGGAAGGCCAGCGGATGTTCAAACTGGCCTGGCACGGCTACGTGCTGATGCTCATGTTGTTCCTGACGACGTTCCTGTTTACATGGCAGATCTCCGGAAAGTCTCGCGAGCTGAGGGACATGCGGGACGTGCTGACCTTGAAAGAAAGCCAGCGGGCGGAGAATATGACCCTGGCGAATTCGATCCAGGCCCTCGAGGATCAGCTGACCCGCTACAAAGCATCGATGGCCCTGTATGACAGCCTCGTCCCTGGCAGCGAAAAGTGGAGCAAGGTCCTCACCCAGATGAGCCACGGGGTCGAAGATCTCAACTCGATCTGGCTGACGGATTTCACCGGCGGCAAAGAGGCCGAGCTCCTGGTAAACGGCTTCACCACGTACCGCACCCGTATCCCGCGTCTGTCGGCGCTCTTCGACAACGCGCTGCTGGAGGAAGTCAATGTGCAGGAGATTCGCAAGCAACCAGTCTACAAGTATCGTATTAAGGTTCCGACGCTCACGGCGGCGGCGAAGTAACCATCAGCTCATGGAAAGGAGCGACGGTCGTGTCGTATAAATTACGCAACAGCATCGCCCTCGGGGTTCTGTTGTTCCTGATTCTTGCGGTGGGGACGTACATCCGGGCATTCAACCTTCCGAAACGGATCAAAACCGTGGAGAAAGAGATTGCCAAGATCGACGAGGAACTGCAGAATACGCCGAACCTGATCAATCAGTTCAACGATCTCAGCGCAACGCTCACCGACACCCAAAAACGCTGGGCGGCGCGCAACAAGGATATCCCGCCGGTCGATGTGACCTCGCAGAGCTACGCGTACTTCAGCCGGTTGATTGACCTGAGCGGCGAGGTCAAACTGGATATGATGTACACCGGCAGCACGTCGATGGGCACCTACGGGTACAATGTGTATTCCCTGAAAGGCGAGGCGCCGTTCGACAACCTGTACCGGTTCATCTGGTACCTGGAGAACGACCGCCGCCTGTACAAGATCCACGCCATTACACTGCGGGGGTTGGAGGTCGCACCGACGACCACGGAAGAGGGACGTGTGCTGGTGACGTTTGAAATGACCGTCCATGCATACTATTCCTCCGTGTCCGAGCTCTCCAGTTCGCTCGGGGAACGATCCATCAGCCCCAACCCGCTGAGCATCGATCCATTCACGCCCGTCATCTCGGCAGGGTTGCCACCGAACACCCGTGACCTGGTGGAGATCGAACGGTCAGACCTGAAAGCAGTGATTCCCGGCAAAGCGTTTGTCCTGGATCAAATGAACACGATCCGGACCATGCACGAAGGGGATGAGGTCTATCTCGGCTATGTCACGAAAGTCGACCCCGAAGGCGGCCGGATTGAGTGCACCCTGAACAAGGGTGGTATTATTGAGAAAGTGGCGCTGAATATTCGTTACGGCCCGCCCCAGAACGCAAAGACACGATAGGATCGAGGAGAACGTATGAACGCACGTGCAGCATATGTCGTCATCGCCCTGATAGCGGGTGTGATCTGCGTCAATGCGCAGGGCAGCAATCAAGTCGAACGCAAGCTCTCGCGGGACTACACCCCGCCGCAGGAACTGGTGTCCATCGCCCCCACCACGCCGCTCGACAAGGCGCTGTCCGCCATCAGCGAGGTGAGCAAGAAATCCACCAACAAGATCATCATCGACACTGAACGGCGAACGATGCCGATCAACGTCGACATCCAGGGATTCCAGTGGAAGGATGCCCTGGAGACGATCTGCCGGAAGAACAGTCTGACCTATACGGAGTATGACAACTATATCCAGATCGCCTCGGCGTCCGCACAGGGCGACGCGGGGACCAGCCCGATTACGACCGGCCGTCCGGTCGGCCAGGGCGGCGTTCCGGCCACCGACATCATGAAGGAAGTGGCGTCGTTCAGAAGCCGGGAAATCAAGATCTCCGCGGTGTTCTTCGAAGTCAACCTCTCCAAAGTGGAAGAGGTGGGGTTGGACTGGAGTTTCATGAAGAGCACCTCCAATTACTCCTTGTCCGCGGAATTCAACGGCGGCGCCAACGTCAGCAACAGCATCTTCAAAACGGAAGTCACCCCGAAAATGTCCTTCGCGAATATGAACTTCGTTGCGAAACTCTTTTCGGATTATAAACTCGGCGAGATTCTGTCCGGACCGACCCTGATTGTCCGCTCGGGCGAAAAAGGCAAGATCCAGGTCGGCCAGGATTTCTCTATCCGTGAACGCGACTTCGCCGGCAACCTGATCGACAAGTTCTACAGCGCGGGCACCATCGTCAATGTCCAGCCCCAGGTGATCGTCGAACAGGGAGTGCCGTTCATCCACATCGATGTGAACGTGGAACGGAGCTCCGTCACGCCGGGACAGATCAGCACCATTATCAACAAAACCCAGGCGCAGACGAACCTCCTCTTGCTGGATGGCGAAGAGACCATCATCGGCGGCCTGTACAATAACGAAACCAATTCCGTGCGCACCGGCGTGCCGTTCCTGAAGGACCTCCCCTGGTACGTCCTGGGGCTGCGGTATCTCTTCGGGTACGAACAGGAAGAAGTCACCAAGAAAGAACTGGTGATTCTGATGAAAGCGGAGCTGGTGCCGACCCTGCAGGAACGGATTACCCAGCGGACAAAGGGCGAAGACTTGTATGCGCGCTGGCGCGAGGATCAGATGAAACGCGACAAGGGGATGCAGGGTGCATCGATGAAGTGAGAGGCGGTGACGCCGAACTTATTCATACGTTAACGAGGACTTCCGATGAAACGGATCGTTTCAGGAATTGTGATGGCGGCCGCACTATTGAGCGCACTCGCGATGGTGGGCTGCAAGCAGGATACGTCAACGGCATCGCAGGGTGAATGCGTCGTCAGCGGCATCTGCATGGATGCCACGACGGGGGCATTTCTCGCCAGCGTTGCCGTCCAGGGCGAAAGCGTCGACGGCGGCGTCAAGAGCGCCACGACGGACGCCAACGGGGCGTTTCGCGTGTCATTCACCATTGACAGCTCCAGCTCCGCAACCTTCACGCTGCGCAAGACGAGTTACCGTGACACGACCTTTACGGTCACCATCCGGTCGGGCTCGGTCGTCGCCCTGACCATCAAGATGTCGCCCACGTCGGCCGTGAATGCGGGCGGACAATCCAGCGGGCTTGCGCAGACGATTACCTTCCTGGGCAGCTCCGCACCGGAAGTATCGGTGTACGGCGTGGGAGGAAAAGAGACGGCGGTCCTCGGATGGGAGGTCCGTGATTCGCTCGGGTTGCCGGTGGATGCCACCCATGGCGTGGCTCTCGCCTTCACCTCCACCAACGGCCCGAACGGCGGCGAATACATCTCCCCGTCGACGGTCAGCACCAACGCTGTCGGACAGGCGTACACGACCTTCAATGCTGGAACGCGTTCCGGCGTTGTCCAGGTGACGGCAACCACGACAGTGGGATCCAGAACGATTACGTCGAGCCCGGTGCGCATGGTGATCAACGGCGGCTTCCCCGTGCAATCGCATTTCTCCATCGCGCCAGCATTTCATAACTTCACGTCGCTCACGTTCCTGGGTAAGACCGATGCCATCACGGTGCTCGTGGGGGACATGTACAGCAACCCGGTGGCCCCCGGCACGGCGGTCTACTTCCGGAGCAGCGCTGGAGTCATCCAGCCGTCAAGCTTCACCAACAAGGATGGTTTCGGGAGCGCAACGCTCTACAGCGGCAATCCGGAGCCCTACAACGGCTATGCCGCCGCGGCATATGGCAACGGCTATGAATACGTCGTGGCGCGCACACTGGGGCAGGGCGGCGTGGTGATCGAAGACAGCACCCTGATCCTCTGGAGCGGACCGGGGAGGATCACCGCGATGAACCCCACAACGTTCAATATCGGCAACGCGTCGTCACAGGACTTTACATTTAAAGTCGCCGATGCCCTCGGCCATCCCCTCGGGGCCGGGACGATCATCGCCGTCACCGCGGTCATCCCGCCGCCCCCGACACAGGGTCAGCAGCAGAACCAGGTGATCGTGGTGTTCGGTGCGAATGGCACGATCGAACTCCCGGATGTGATCATGCCGGGACCCGGGACGACCGATTTCACCTTCACCCTGAAGGACGGCGCCTGGGACATCACCGACGCGACACCGGTGAATATCACCATCAGTGTGCTCGGACCGAACGTCTCCAACAGCCTCAGCTATACCATCAGCGGGGTCGTGCACTAAACCCGCACACGGCAACGAGAAACTGCGGCCTCCGGTCTCCACCGGGGGCCGCACTGTTATTTGCATTTCCTTCCCAATTCTTGTTTCTTATTCTCTGCCTCAACTCACGAATTCATCCATCACACAGCTGACAGAGTGTACCAACGGATCATCATCCGCGGCGCGCGGGTGCACAACCTCAAAAACATCTCGCTTGAGCTCCCGCGCAACAGCCTGATTACCATCACGGGCGTAAGCGGTTCCGGCAAATCCAGCCTCGCCTTCGACACCAT
>PMCM01000129.1:6449-13199 GCA_003154155.1 Ignavibacteriota bacterium
GAGATCTACGACTATCTCCGGCTGCTCTACGCGCGCATCGGCAAGACGTTCTGCAGGAAGTGCGGCAAGGTCGTGGAACGGGATTCGGTGCTGACCGTCCTGAATGCGCTGCAGCATGTAGGCGAAGTCCGGGGAACCGCGGATCTGCGCCTCCTGATCACCTTCCCCCTCCCGACGCATCCCAAAGAGCCCCTGGATCAGGCCCTGGCCAACCTGCAAAAAGAGGGATTCTTTCGCGTCCTCGTACGCGATACGACCGTCGATCTGACCCAGCAATCCGTCCCGGCGCGCACGAAACACGGAGATGTCGACGTGGTGGTGGACCGCATCATGTACCAGCCGGGAGGCGATAGCACCCGCATCGCCGATTCGGTCGAAACAGCGTTTGCTTCCGGGAACGGCACGGCGTCGGTGCTGGTGTTGGACCCTGCCGAACGCCTCAATTTCAACAGAAACTTCGCCTGCAGCGACTGTCACATCGTCTACGAGGAGCCGGATCCGCGCCTCTTCTCTTTTAATAACCCCTTCGGCGCATGTCCCGAGTGCCAGGGGTTCGGCCGGGCGCTCGGCATCGACATGGAGCTGGTGGTGCCGGACAAGACGAAGAGCCTGCGTGAAAACGCCATTCAGCCCTGGTCGACCCCGAAGTTCCGCGACTATCTGAGGAGTCTGTTGCGCATCGCACACAAAGCGCGCCTGCGCGTCGATGTGCCGTTCGACGATCTGGATGAACGGGAGCTCGGCGTCATCATGGATGGCTATGACGAGTACGAAGGATTGAATCCCTTCTTTGCCATGGTCGAGAAGAAGGCGTACAAGATCTACTACCGGGTGATGCTGAGCCGGTATCGTGCATATACCACGTGTCCCGTATGCCTCGGCACACGCCTGCGTCCGGAAGCGCTGGATGTGCGCATTGCAGATCGCCGGCTGCCGGATGTGGTCGCGATGACCGTGCATGATGCACGCGCGTTCGTGCGTTCCCTGAACCTCACTCCCTTCGAGGCGGAAGTGGCGCGCAGAATCCTGGAAGAGCTGAACAAACGCCTCAGCTATCTGGACGATGTGGGCATCGGCTATCTCACGCTCGACCGGCTCTCCAGTACCCTGTCCGGCGGCGAAGCGCAACGCATCAACCTGGCGACCTCCCTCGGCTCGTCGCTTGTCGGCGCCGTCTATGTGCTCGACGAACCGAGCATCGGGCTGCACCCGAGGGACAACGGCAAGCTCATCGATATTCTGCAGGCCCTCCGGCGCGTCGGCAACACGGTGATCGTGGTCGAGCATGACGCGGAAATGATGCGCGCCAGTGACGTGATCGTGGATCTGGGTCCGCGTGCCGGAGAACTCGGCGGCGAGGTCGTGTTCAACGGCACCGTCGAAGAGATCCTGCGCCATCCCGCATCGCTGACAGGGGCATACCTCTCCGGAAGAAAAAAGATCGCCCTGCCGGCCCAGCGTCGGCCTCCGCCAGGGTTTTCTCTCAGGATTCTGGGCGCCGCGGAACATAATCTCAAAGGCATCGATGTCGAAATCCCGCTGCGCGTGCTGGTGTGCATCACAGGGGTGAGCGGAAGCGGCAAGAGCACGCTCGTACACGACATTCTGTACAACGGCCTCCGCCGGGCACTCGGCGAAGGGGGATCGCGGGCCGGCGCGCACCGCGGTCTGGAAGGCGTGGAACAGCTGAGTGCCGTGGAAATGGTCGACCAGTCTCCCATCGGCCGCACACCGCGTTCGAACCCAGTGACGTATATCCAGACATTCGACCTGATTCGCAACCTGTTCGCCGCTACACCCGCCGCCCGCCTCCATGGGTTGAAACCGGGAGCGTTTTCCTTCAACGTGCCCGGCGGACGATGCGATGCCTGCGAGGGCGACGGGGTGGTGAAAGTCGAAATGCAGTTCCTTGCCGACCTGTATCTGACCTGTGACGTCTGCAAGGGAAAGCGGTACAAGAAAGAGGTCCTGGATATCAGGTTCCGGGGAAAGAATATCGATGACGTGCTCGGGATGACGGTGGATGATGCGGTGCAGTTTTTCGGGCAGGAAGCCAACGGCCGGAAGGTCGCGGAACGGCTCAAGGTGCTGCAGAATGTGGGGCTTGGCTACATCCGGCTGGGTCAGCCGGCGACATCACTTTCGGGGGGAGAAGCCCAACGCATCAAGCTCGCCGCCCATCTGAGCGCACCGCCGGCCGATCGCCATACGCTCTTCATCTTCGATGAACCCACCACGGGACTGCATTTCGACGATATCGCTAAACTCCTGCGATGCTTCAACGCGCTGATCGATGCGGGGAATTCCGTGCTCATCATCGAACATAACCTCGACGTGATCAAATGCGCCGACTGGGTCGTAGATCTCGGACCTGAAGCGGGCGAAGGAGGCGGATACCTGGTCGTGGCCGGTACGCCCGAACAGGTGGCCGCGCATGCGGAGTCGCACACGGGAAAACACTTGCGGGGAGTGTTGGGAAAAGCGCCGGGAGGGAAGGGACCCGGATCGTGACACCCGTCACGGTCCCCCCGATCGCCTCAGTGTATATTGCAGATGCCGAAAGACTTGAAAGGCATTGACGGCGCGTTGATTGCAGGGGAGACTTAGCGCGACCGTCAGTGCCTTTCGCCAACTAAAAGGCCATGCCGACGTTCAGGCTGATCACAAACCCGCCGAAACTCTTCTTGTACGCCGCGATTTCACCCGTCCGCTCATCATAAAGCGAAGGCAATCCGTCTGACATCAGGTAGGTAAAATAATACCTGAAGTTCACTCCGAAGATGCTGTGCCTCTCCGTGCCGAAATTCGCGCCGAATCCCACGAAACCACCAACCGTGTAGTGCGGTGTCCCCTGTCCAAGACTTTTGAAGAACTCCACCTGCTCTGGGGATAAACTCCCGTCCGCCTGCTCCACAAGGTGGGCGTACGGCATCATGTAGATCAATGCCGGACCCGCTCCGGCATTCACATACGGCCGGAACGTATCCACAATATCCTCCCGGAACAGCCGGTACTGAATGCCGGCCATGAGCGGCAGCACGAGAAAACGGTTCAGTTTTCCCGGCGTCACCGATGTGCCGTAATACGGATCATAATATTCTACTTCGCGATCATCCTTCGACTCGGATATTGAAAACGAGACAAATCCGGACAGGTCCTCTGTGAATGACCTCCGGTAAATTGTGCCGAGCCCAAAACCGTCGTTGGAAAGGAGAATATCGACGCTCCAGACGTTCGGGTATTTCTCGGGGGTCGTGGGGTCCTGCGGAAGGACGCCGGCTTGTTGTACTGAGTCGCGGGGGTTGGACGGGTCCCAGTGATGGCGTGGATCCTGTGCGTGAGCGACGGGTGAGAAGGCCGCAATGGCGAACAGTACCAGCGATCCGAGGGATAGCGCGCGCGTACTCATGAGAGCAGCTCCTTTCTCACTCCAAAACAGTTACAGGGGAAAATAGGTTCTCGCGAGATAAAATGCAATCGTCCGTCACCACACGCGGAAGAGCCCGAATTTGAGATACGCTGTCTCTGGAACGCCGGGAAGCAACGGATGATCCGGCGACGCCCCGCGCCATTCGATTTCCTGGAGACGCCTGCCGCATTCCCGGGCGGTGGCATTCACGATCTCCTGAAACGTCTCAGGCATGATATGATGCGAACAGGATGCCGTTGCCAGGTACCCGTCTTTGACCAGCAGTTGAAGGGCGGCACGATGAAGATCCCGGTACCCCTTCTTTGCCGTGGTCACATTCTTTTTGCTTTTTGTGAACGAGGGGGGGTCGAGGATGATGACGTCAAACCGTTGTTCTTCCGCAGCGAGACGTGCAAGCTCTTCAAATACGTCGCCCTGCGTGAACGTCACGTTCTGTGCGTCGTTCAACGCGGCGTTGTGCCTGGCCCGGGAGACGGCATCGGCCGAACTGTCAATACCGAGAACCGATGAGGCCCCGCCTGCCGCGGCATGCAGCGCAAAGCCGCCGTCATTGCAGAAACAATCAAGCACGCGTGCGCCGGGCGAAAATCGCCGGACAAGAGTCCGGTTGACGCGCTGGTCCAGGAAAAAACCCGTCTTCTGTCCCCCAAGGGGATCCACGGTAAACTTCACGCCATCGGTCTCAATTTGCGTTGGTGCCGGAGAACCCCGGAGGACCCCTTTGCGCGGCAGAAGATGTTCCAGGGTCCGGAGAGAAGATTCGTTGCGCTCGACAATCCCTGCGGGATGAAACAAGGTCTCGAGGGCGTCACACACGGCATCCAGCCTCATATCCATGCCTGCCGCAAGCGTTTGGACGACAAACTGGTCGTTGAAGCGGTCGACCACGAGCCCGGGGAGGAAATCACCTTCTCCGTGCACGAGCCGGTAACAGGAACTGCCGGGAAAGAGCTTCTCGCGCAGCGTGAGCGCGGTGGCGAACCGTCCGGCAAAAAAGGGGGCATCCACTTCCGCGGCGTCCGCGGAGATCAGCCGGAATGCAATCAGTGAGTGCGGATGATAGAATCCGTACCCCAGACAGATACCAGCCGCGTCGCGGAGTTCGACGAGATCGCCCTGCGCCGGCGCACCGGTGATTTCGCGGATTTCATTGCTGAACACCCATGGGTGGCCGGCCATGATGCGCCGCTCTTCATGGCGTTTCAACGTTAAACGGGGGATTTGTCCGGTGCGTGTCATGGGTACATTCGTTTAGTCAAAAGTAATGTACCAACAACCCCGCCGAACATCAAGCATCGTTGAATCTGGAAGCCATCATGCGTATATTAATCTCTTACGCATTGATAATTCCGCGAGGTAATCCGAATGGCGACGCTTGACCGCCTGGCATGCATGATCTTTGATATCGATGGAACGCTGTCGCGGACGAACCAGCTTATTTTTGCCACGTTCAATCATGTGGCGGAACGCCATCTCGGCCGGGCGTTCACTCCGCAGGAAATCATCGGTCTGTTCGGTCCGCCCGAGGAAGGCGCCGTGGAAAAAGTGTTCGGCGCAGACATGGTGCCGGGAATCATGGACGAAATGTGTGCGTTCTACCGTGAGCACCACCACGCCATGGCGGAGGCCCACGCCGGCATGCCGTCGATTCTCGCAATGCTGCAAGAACACGGGGTCAGACTGGCGGTGTTTACGGGCAAGGGACGACGCACCGCCGCCATTACCCTTGAAGCACTGGGGATGACGTCCTTCTTCGAACACGTCGTCACCGGTAACGATGTACGCTGTTTCAAGCCTCACCCGGAGGGAATCCAACAGGTGCTGGACTCGTTCCGCGTTTCCCCCCGTGAAACCGTCATGGTGGGAGACTCGCTCTCGGACCTTCGCGCAGCCCGCGGAGCCGGTGTCGCCATCGCCGCCGTCTTGTGGGACGCCTACGACCGCCAGCGGGTCATCGACGCACAGCCTGATTTCCGCTTTGATACCGTCCAGGAATTTGACGCCTGGTGCCGGGCGCACGTGAACGGGGAGACCTGAATCTGATGACTAGCCGGAGGAGCATCGTTCTCGCATGAGCCCTCTACGAATAGGTGTGGTTGGCGTGGGACATCTGGGCGGACTGCACGCAAAGATGCTTGCAGCCATCCCCGCTGCATCCCTCGTCGGCGTCTATGACAGCGATCAGGGCAGGGCACTCAAGGTGGCCGCGGAATGCGGCACGAAGGCGTTTCCTGATCTTGAAGCACTTCTCGACCAGGTGGAAGCCGTCACCATTGCCACCAGCACGACCTCGCACTACGGTGTGGCCGTGCAGGCGCTGCAGAAAGGACTCCATCTGTTTGTCGAAAAGCCCATCACGGAGACGGTGGATGAGGCCACGGCGCTCTGCCGGCTTGCACGGGAACACGGACGGATTATCCAGGTGGGACACATCGAACGCTTCAACCCCGCGATTCTCGCACTTGAAGGCTACGAAATCGCTCCCCTCTTTATTGAGTCCCACCGTCTCGCCCAGTTCAAGCCGCGGGGGACGGATGTGGCGGTGGTCCTGGACCTGATGATCCACGATATCGATCTCATCATGTCGTTTGTGAAATCCCCGGTCAAACAGATCGACGCCAGCGGTGTCGCCGTCGTGTCAGACACGATCGACATCGCCAATGCCCGGCTGCAGTTCGAGAACGGGTGCGTGGCAAACGTCACGGCAAGCCGCATCTCCCAACGCGCGATGAGAAAGATGCGCCTGTTCCAACCCAGCGGGTACATCTCCATCGACTTTTCGGAAGGGATGGCCGAAGTGTTCCGGTTGTTGCCCGAGGACGCCCCGGAAATCCGGGGGACGATGGTCCTGGGAGAGATGGGAATGGGGAAGAACAGGAAGAAGATTATCTATGAACAACCGCAGACGAAGGAAGTGAACGCGCTCCGGTACGAACTTGAGCTTTTCGTCGGCGCGGTGCAGAACGGCACCGCCCCGGTTGTTACGGGGGAAGATGCGCGCCGGGCCCTCGAAGTGGCAACAAGCATCATGAACAAGATCGCACAACAACCTCTGCCGGCCTGATGACCTCCACGCCGCACTCGGTGACTCTCTCCCATCCCCTCCTGGCGCAGATCGGCCGGCTTGCCGATCGCACCGGGGTTACGGTCTATGTGGTGGGAGGATACGTGCGGGATCTGTTGCTGGGGAAGGAGTCGCGGGACATCGATATTCTTGTGATGGGCGACGGGATCGCCTTCGCCCGCGTGGTCGCCGGGGAGATGGGAAATCCCGCGGTCGTCACGTACGAACGCTTCGGCACCGCCATGTTGCCCCTGCC
>PMCM01000231.1 GCA_003154155.1 Ignavibacteriota bacterium
GGACCAACCTAACGAGAAGTTTGCATATCAAATCGAGGAGTTCCCATGAATATCTCTTATGCCGGCAGCGGTTTGCTGATGGCTGCCATGATGCTTGCAGGGTGTGCAACGATGAAATCTCGGACATCCGGGGAGGCCGCCAGCGCAACAACCGTCTTGTCCGACGACGCCACGGCGGTTCAGGGATTTTGGAAGCCCGCGAAGGCCGAGTTGGCAGGGCGCCCCATGCCGGATGCCCTCCTGGCAAGCATCAGCCTGAAACTGGAGGAGGGGAAATATGAAGTCTTCGTTGGGGAGGANNAAGACGTTCCCCGCGATCTACGAACTTCACGGTGACACCCTCCACATCTGTTACGACCTGTCCGGCGCGAAACGCCCCAGCGAGTTCAAGAGCGTTGCGGGTACAAAACTGTATCTTGTGACTTACAAACGCGCGAATGAGTAGGCCGCTCTGCTAATGAACGGTTCAACGGATATGGCGCAAAGGGTCCGCCTTTGAGCCTCAGCCGAGATGCTTGCGATGGACCGGTACCTGCCTCACCCAAGCGAGGCACGGCTACAGGTCTGCGAGGCGCCGGAATTCTGAAGGCAACCAGGGGTTCTACGGGAATGTCGCCACCTTGACGATCGTTTGGCGTCTGCTATTTGAATAGATCCTCGTAAAGCCGCTGTGCAACAATCTGGTTCCCCCGTTCCGTGATGTGGCAGAAGTCGAGATAGACCGGCCCCACACCGTCCAGAATGCTGCTGAGATTGTGGAAGTGCGGGTTGGCCTGCAGCGAAGAATCCGCAGCCGCTCGCCGGTACACTTCGAGGAAGAAGGGGCGCACATATTCCATTTTTGCAATCTGCGCCTGCTCATAGGGCGAGGGATCCCTCTTGGTGAACACCACCGGCTGCAAGTAAACACCATAATGAAACCCGAAGTGCCTGCTCAGTGCGTCAAGGATCTCCAGATTACCCCGATAGATCCGGATCACATCTTCGGCCACATTGTCCCTCCGGATGAGTGGGGGAGGAGTCGCGGTGATGAGATTCCTTAGTGACGCCACAGCACCTGCCGTCACGGTCCGTTTCCAGAAATCGTGCACTCCCAGTTCCCGCATCCGTCCCCCATCCTGCAGCAGATTGAACTCCGTGGCCCGGTTGTACTCGTTTTGAGGGAGCCCGGCCTCGTTGTTCTGGTATGCGGAAAAAACGTCATTGATGCCATCGTAGAATATCACAAGGTCAGGAACATTCCCTCTGCGCAGCTCCAGCTCGAGCGCCAGGAGTGACTGGGTATTGACATAGCCTGACTCACCCATATTGACTATGCGCATCGCCGGCCGGTCCGGCGGTGACAAGATCAGGCGAGCCAGAGCCGCCGGAATCGTGGCGCTGTCTCGCGCGCCGGTTCCCCACATCGTCGATCCGCCCAGCAGCATCGCCGTGAGTGTATGCCGCCGTGGATCTCGCGACATATCACGTTGAGGAGTGATGCGCAGACCGCTGCTGTCAACGTTGATGTGCTTCCCGGCGAAGGGTTCTCTTCGGAAGTAGAGATACGAGGCCCAGTGTGCTGTGTAGGAGCGGCAGAATTCGTCGACAAATTCCTTCAGCCAGAGTGTGTCCTTCCCAATCAGGGCATCAGAGGAGATCCACGCATCGGCCGTCACTGCCGGCGGGTTCTTGTACCTGTCGGGCACGAGCACCCAGCCTGCAAGTTCTACGACCGAGAACAGGCTGATAAAGACGCCGGCCATGACGATCACGTAGCGCAACAATCCCGTTGTCGTGGTCTTTCGCATGGGGGCTAGCCTTTCTTCATCGCCTCCTTCACTCTCGACGGGGTCATCGGCAACTGGAACAGCCGCGCGCCGACGGCATCGTGGATCGCATTCCCGATCAACGCACCCATAACGACTATAGCGGGCTCGCCGCCCCCCTGGGCGGGTTCATCAGCGCGGTCAAGAATCAGCGTCTCGATAGCCGGCAGCCAGGAAAACCGTGGGATTTCATAGGTATCGAAATTCACGTCCAGGATGTCGCCCCCCTTGAAGCGTATGTCCTCCCTCAGGGCGTAACCGAGTCCCATGGTGATGCATCCCTCCATCTGGATCGTGGCCCCCTCCGGATTCACCACAAGGCCCATGTCCTGGACACAGACGACCCTGGCGACCTTCACGTCCCCGGTTGCTGCGTCGACGTGCACCTGTCCGATTGCAGCTACATATGTGCCGGCGTCGATACCGCAGGCAACACCGAGGCCCCGCCCGCTGGGTGACTTCGCGGGCTTCCATCCGAATTTATCTGCAGTTGCTTGAAGCACACGCTTCATCTTCATATCTGCGAGGTTCCTAAGACGGAAATCCACAGGATCGACTCCCGCCTTCGCAGCCATCATGTCAATCTGGCATTCCCGCGCAAACGTATTCGTGTTATTGCCCGGCGCACGCCAGGCTCCGGTGGCAAACGGATGTGAACCTGGAGCGCCGACCCAGCTGGCATTGTGCGCCAATGTCGCATGGTGAGGAATGTCGTAGAACTGCTGCGATCCACGTTCTCCCGCGAAGTACACGTGATACTCCCAGAAGGTAATCCTGCCCGCAGCGGAAATCCCGGACTTCACCTTGACGACCGCTGCCGGGCGGAACGAGTCGTTGAAGAACTCGTCTTTTCTTGACCAGGCGACCTGCACCGGTTTGCCGCTCAGCTTCGCGCATCGTGCAGCTTCGACGATCTGAAGGTTTCTCGATTTCCCGCCAAAACCCCCGCCGACGAAGGGAGTGATGACTCTCACGTTCTCCGGAGGGATACCCAGTTCCTTCGCCACTTCATCCTTGGCACCGAACGGAGTTTGTGTCGAAGCCCAGACCGTGGCTTTGTCGCCGTCTATTTTGACAAGTGCGGTATGCGGTTCCATCGGCGCATGCGCTTTATAACCGTCGAGATAGGTCGCCTCCACTGTGGTAGTCGCAGTGCGTTCACCTTCATGGAGATCGCCTCCCTGTGCCACCACCCTGCCTTCAGGGGCGACCTTGAGGAGATGCTGGAAGATCGTCGTATCGTCAATATCCTGCTTCGGCGTGTCGTAGCGCGCCTTGATTTTCGCCAACGCGGATTCAGCGACATCGGGGTACTGGTGCAGGACGGCCACGAAATCTCCCTGCCGGATCACCTTCACTCCCGGAATCTTCTGTGCCCCGGAAAGGTCAATATCAAGCAGCTTGGCTCCGTGCGCGGGAGCGCGCAGCAGTTTTGCGTAGACCATTCCTGGAATCTGAATATCCGCCGTGTACTTTGCGGCGCCGGTCACTTTAATCCGCGCATCCCGCCGGAGGGTGGGCTTTGCGATAACCTTGAATTCGGAGGGCTGCTTGGTGGCTGCGGGCTTCGTGAGCCGGCGTTCAATCCTCTTACCCTGAGCTAATTCCCCGTAGGAGATCCGATGACGTCCGGTTGCGGTGTCGAACACAACACCTGATTCTACCGTGAGGTTCTGCGCCGGAATCTGCAGCTGAGCAGACGCCAGCTCAAGGAGCTCCTGCCTGGCCTGAGCGCCGGCGGAGCGCAGGGCCGGCCCGAACACACGTGTTGTCATGGAACCGAACGTTCCCATATCCCACGGGCAGAGATCCGTGTCTCCCATGACCATATCGACGGCATCGAGCGGGACGTCCAATTCGTCCGCCAGCTCCTGGGCCAGCGACGTAATCGGGCCCTGGCCCATTTCGATCTTTCCGGTGAAGCACGTCACGCGTCCGTCCGCCCCGATCTTCAGGAACGCGTTGAGATCGGACGGCAGTCCCTGGGGAGGCCTTCGGCCTTCGACTTCCTGCTGGAACTCCGGCAACTCTCCCATCGTGAAAAAGAGAAAGATGCCGCTGCCGGTTCTGGCGAGAAAATCCCGGCGGTTCAGACGAAAATCTTCCGTCACGTCTCCGAGGTCAACATCCGGGCTTTCGTCCATTTCATTGTCCTCCACTCATTTCTTGTGCCGCATGCTGAATGGCCTGAAGAATGCGCGTATGCGCTCCACAGCGGCAGAGATTGTCATCCATTCCGCTCACGATGTCCGCCGTAGAGGCCCGGGGATGGCCAACTAAAAAGGCATACGCGCTCATGATCATACCCGGCGTGCAATATCCGCACTGCAACGCATCGGAATCCATGAAAGCCTTCTGCAATGGATGCAGCGCTCCGTTTGCCTCCAGCCCTTCGATCGTGAGGACGGTCTTGCCCTTGACCTCCTTGACAGGTGTCATGCATGACCGGACAGCCTCGTTATTGACCAATACCGTACAGGCGCCGCACAGGCTCTGTCCGCACCCGTATTTTGTTCCCGTCAGACCAAGCGTGGTTCGGAGCACCCATAAGAGCATCCGGTCGCTGTCAACCGTCACGGAAGTCTGCTTCCCGTTGAGCGTGAATTGGACCTTTTCTTCCATGATAATTCCTTTCACATAGTCTCTCAAGCCCTTCTCCGCAGTCCGACCTCTGATCATGTGCTGTCAGCCGGTAATGTAGGGGAGAGTGAACCAAAAATCAAACGAATCCAAGGCGGCTTTGTCCGAAAAGGGTTTGATTTTGTTCATCCATATGCACTTCTTGATATCCAGATCGCCGGCTGGCAGGCCGGGCATGTCCCGTGTAATTCTTGTCTGCCTCCGGATGCATTGCACAGTTCCCCGGCCCGGGGCTCATCGGGCAACCTTCATGAGGATGACATGACAGAGAACCAGGACACACAACACCGCTCCATATTGCGAAGGATCGCCCATCGGGCAATGCTTGAGAGGGGATTGCTTCCCGATTTTCCGGCCAAAGCGCTTGCCGAACTGGATGCAATCCACGGCCCGGCAACACGGACGGACGGTTCGACCCGCGATCTCCGGGAGCTCCTCTGGTGCTCCATTGACAATGACGATTCCCGTGACCTCGACCAGCTTACCGTTGGGCAAGCGTTGCCGGCTGATGGGGCAAAGATACTCGTGGCGATCGCGGATGTCGACGCTATTGTCAAAAAGCAATCGGCAATTGACGGACATGCGCAACAGAACACCACTTCAGTGTATACGGCTGCGGAGATCTTTCCGATGCTGCCCGAGAAGCTCTCCACAGACCTTACGTCGCTGAATCTTCATGAAGATCGTCTCGCCGTGGTCGTTGAACTGATCGTCGCAGCAGACGGGTCAATCCAGGGGTCCGATGTCTACGCGGCATTGGTTCGCAACCAGGCCCAGCTGACGTACAACGGTGTCGGTGCCTGGCTTGAGAACCGCGGGTCCGTACCGGCCGGTGTCGCATCGGTTCCCGGGCTTGACCAGAATATCCGGCTGCAGGACAAAGTCGCCCAGAAGTTGAAAGACCTCCGCCACCTTCATGGCGCACTCAGCCTGCAGACCATCGAGGCGCGCGCGGTCTTTGACGGCGACACGATCAAGGACCTTGCGGCAGAAACGAAGAACAGGGCGATGGATATCATTGAGGATTTCATGATTGCCGCAAACAGCGCCAGCGTCCACTTTCTCGCTTCAAGAAAATTCCCCTCGCTGCGTCGCATTGTGCGCACACCCAAACGTTGGGACCGGATCGTGCAGCTCGCAGGGGAACGGGGCGGAAAACTGCCGGCGGTACCGGATGCCCGGGCGCTGGAACAGTTCCTTGTTTCGTCGCAGGCATCCGATCCTCTTCACTTTCCCGATCTCTCGCTGAGCGTGATTAAGCTGCTGGGGCCTGGTGAGTACGCCGTCGAGCTTCCGGGGGAAGATGCAGCCGGCCACTTCGGCCTGGCCGTGAAAGATTACACGCACGCCACAGCCCCCAACCGGCGCTTCCCGGATCTGATCACGCAGCGTTTGCTGAAAGAGGCGATCGCGGGGCACAACGTCCCGTATTCAAACGCAGAATTGACAGCGATCGCACTCCATTGCACCGAGTCGGAAGACGCTGCCAAGAAAGTCGAACGGCAGGTGGAGAAATCGGCTGCAGCCATGCTGCTGGAATCGAAAATAGGCGAGACCTTCGATGCCATCGTCACCGGTGCGTCGGAGAAGGGAACATGGGTCCGGATCCTGCAACCGCCCGTGGAGGGGCGGCTGACCGCCGGATTCGAGGGGATGGACGTCGGCCACGCGTTGAAGGTGCAGTTGATTCATACCGATGTTGAGCGGGGTTTTATCGATTTCAAAAAGGTGGGCTAGCGCCGCTCCGCCCTCAACACTCGCAGGCCGTGCAAGGATCGCGCCGGCCTGCCTGACGAACGGTATTTACTGAAGCGAGGCGCCAACCGCGCGCCGGAGCCGGAAACCGCTCGTGACGGAATCGTACAACGCCTGGAGATTGGTCAGACGGGCCTGAGTTAAATTGGTGAGGGCGTCGAGCAGGTCCAGGTTCGGAATGGACCCGGCCTCATAGCGGAGGCGTGCGGTCCGGACGGCCAGATCGGCCTGTGCGATATTGATTTCCGTCACTTGCACGCGTTCTGCAGCGGCTTTGGATTCTGCGATTGCGAGCTCCACATCGGCCTGGATCATCAGCTCGGTTTCGTGCTTCCGTGATTCCGCCGCGTGAGTGAGCGCTTCCGCCTCTTCCCCCATGCTGCGGGTCCGGTGCCCGTCGAACAACGGAATACGCAATTCCACTCCGGCAAACAGGTTCCCCCTGAGCACATCCAGGTTCGGCACGTAGCCGTTCTTGAAGCCGTAGGCGGCAACGGCATTCAGTGTCGGGGAATCGTTCATACGGGCCACTTCGCGCTGCGCCTGGGCCGAGATGATTGCATCGGACGCGCTCTTTGCTTCGATACGGCCATTCAATGCGCTCCGGAGGAGGGAATCGATCGGCAGAGACGTTGCCCGGGATGCGAACTCTCCGCGCAGCTTGAGCGGGGCGTCTGCGGGAAGGGCCGCGAGCTTGCGGAGAATGATCTCCTGCGCATGCAGGGAAGTCTCCAGGTTGATTTTCAGCATGGTGGCATTTGCGACGCGCACCTGTGTCGTCAGCGCATCCAGCTGCATTGCCGTGCCGGCGTCGATCTTTTTCCGCGTAACGTCCAGATGTTCATTCAGCGTGCGGATCTGTTCTTCCTGCACCTCGATGCTCCGTCGGAGGAACAGAATTGCATAGAACACGTCGGCGGTCCTGTATGTAAGATCGCGCGTCACTGTTTCGCGTGAATCCTCTGCAAGGGTCACGCGTGAATCGGACAGTGACACCTGTGATTCCGTACGTTGAAAGTCGTAGATCATCTGCCGGGCGCCGATATGACCGTCGTAGTTGCTGGCGGGCGCAACTTTCAGTCCGACACCGCCGAAGATAAATTCCGGCACGGGGGTCATGAACCCGTATGAAGCCCCGATTTCCGCGCTGGGGAGGTAGTTACTGCGGCTCAGGTCGACCCGTGCCTTCGAGGCCTCGATGGCCTGTTCCGCCTCCTGCAACGAGGGATTGTGCGCAAGGACGAGCCGGACCGCCGTTGTGACCGTCAGCGAATCGTCCGGGGGCGTTTGTGCAACCGACGAAGCGGCGGCGATAAGGAGAAGTGCGATGAGCAAACGTGCAGCGTTCATGATGAAAGATCCTGTCGTGTGTGTCATTCCAGTGCAACGGCCTTCGCGCCGGCTGAGCGTTTCCGCACGCGGAGAAATAGAATAGGGATGATGCAGGCGATCGTAATCGCCGCGGCGATGAAGAAATCGTCGCTGACCGCGGAAACGAAGGCCTGGTTGGACATGTGCGCTATGGTGAGCGCCTTCGCCCGCGTGAGCGACTCGGCATTCGTCCCCCCCACGCTGTGCTGCGCAAAGAACTGGAGCTTCCCCACGGCGGAACGGAACATGGGCGAATACTGATCGATCGCCTGCCCGTAGATCGCGGAATGGTAGATCGTTCTGCGCGTCAACATGGCTCCCAGGATGGCGACCCCGAAGCTCCCGCCCACCTGGCGGATGACGTTGAAGAGCCCGGACGCCTGTGCCATTTTTCGGCGGGGGATGTCGGAGAGCGCAAGCGTGCTCAACGGCGTGAAGATGAGTCCCATGCCGATGCCCCGCACATACAGGGCGATCATGATCTGCGAACGCTCGGAGAAGACGGAGATGGAGGAGTTCATAAACAAGCTTGCGGCGAGCAGGACCACACCCACGAACGCGGGAATTTTCGGGTTCTGTTTGTCGGAGAGGTAGCCGGCGACGGGCGCCAGAATTCCCTGAAGAATCCCCATCGGAAGGAACATCAATCCCGCTTCATAGGCGGTGTAGCCGAGGGAATTCTGCAAATAGAGGGGGAGCAGAAAGGTGCTTCCGAACATGCCGAGCCCGAAGATGAACAACACGAGGTTGGTCATGCCGAAATTGAAATTCTTCAGGAGGCTCAGATCGATCAGGGGATGTTCGACCGACAGTTCAATGATGAAGAACGACACCGCGCCCAGAACCGCGAGAACGTAGCAGATGATCATGAACTGCGAGGTCCATCCGCCTGTATTCCATGCGGAGTTGCCGCTGGTCAACGCCAGCAGGAGTGATGTCAGAAAGACCGTGACCGAGATAAACCCTCCGACGTCGAACGAGCGGATGTGCTCCGTCCGGTATTCCCGCTGAATCACGATGGTGGCAAACATGCCCATNNGGGCCCAGGGACACCGACGCGGCTGCAGCGATGGCCCAGAAACCGAGGGCGGTGCCGCGCCGCTCAGGAGGGAACTCGCGGGTCACGATGGCCATGCCGACGGGCATCATAAATCCCGCGCCGGCGCCCTGGATGATCCGGAATGCAATAAGGGCATCTTCGTCCCAGGAGAGTCCGCACAGAAACGAACCGAGCGTGAAAACGAAGAGCGCCAGCAGGTAGGTCCGCTTGTACCCGAAGTGATCCGCCACCCACCCGGAGGTCGGCAGCATGACGGCGAAGACCAGCAGATACGCGGTTAACACCCACTCCACCTTGTCCACGGACACGCCGAATGCCGCCATGATTTTCGGCAGCGCCACGTTGACAATGGTGGCGTCAAGCACGGCCATGAACGTGCCGATCATGACATTCGCAAGCACCCACCACTGGTAGGATTCATGTTCATGGTGCAGCGAAGGCAGCTGCCGAAGTGCCTGCGCGCGGAAGCCGTGAAAATGGAAGATGCTCATGGCTACCTTGTTTTGATCCGGACTTCGACCGACATGCCGGGGAGAAGCTCCATCGGNNTGCGTGATCTTCGTAAAATTCCCCGAGGCGTTGTTCGGGGGGATCAATGAGAATTGTGCGGCCGTTGATCCGCCGATCTGAAACACCTTGCCGGAGTAGTGTTTTCCCGGATACCCGTCTACCATAAGCTCCACCGGCTGGCCAAGGCGGATCTCCTGAAGATTCGTTTCCTCCAGGTTCGCTGTCACCCAGATGTCTTTCCTGTCATAGATGGAAAAGATAGGCTGTCCAGGCTGCACCACGTCGCCCGGGAGCGCCCAGCGCTTTGCCACTTTGCCGTCGATGGGAGACGAAATCGTGCAATGCTGCAGCTGGGCCTGGATCACGCCGACCTGGGCGGAGGCTGTGCCGATGCGCGAGATGGCGATGCCCTGTTCTGCGCGGGCAGCCTCCAGCGCGCTTCCGGCATGATCATACTGTTCTTTGGTGATGACCCCGTCCTTGAATTGGTGCTCCATGCGAACGTAGTCGTCCTGCGCCCGTGCGAGATTCACCCTTGCGAGGCTCACACTCTCCTGCGACAGGCTGAGGGAAGCGAGGGCCTGTTGCTTCTGTGCAAGAAGGTCGCTGTCATCAAGCCGGACAAGGACTTGTCCCTGGGTGACGGTGTCCCCTTCGTCGACAGTGAGCGTGACAATCCTGCCGAGAATTTTCGGACTGATGGCCACACGGTTCTGATCGATATAGGCGTCGTCGGAGGTGACAAAATTGCGCATGTTGACGTACCAGTACCAGGCACCCACACATCCGGCTATGAGAACCAGTGCGATCGGGATGATGACGCGTCGTTTCCGGAAAAGGGGAACTTCGTCGATGCTCTCCAGAGCGTCGTTGGCTGCCGGGTCGGAAGGCGTGCCGGGTGGAACCTGATCGCGGGGACTGTCGTTCCGCCGCTCTTCGCGTTGCATAATGCTGCCTCGGGCTAGTGATGTGATCGTAGTGCGTTGAGAAGAATGTCGATAAAAAATTCGGTTTCTTTCTTGAGTTCCGCGTACGTGTCGTCCGTGAGAGGTCTCCCCTCGTCGCCCTGGAAACTCCGGAGCCGGAGGCCGTGCAGCACGTGCAGCACGAGCGAAGCCGTCTGGTGGGGATTGGCGCAGGTGAATTCGCCGGAGCTCTTGCCCAGTGTCAGGAGGTGCTGGATGGCTTTCATCTCCTCTGCTTCGAGGGTCTTGAACAGGTCGCCCGACATTGACTTGACTTCCGACCAGGTCCTGAAGCTCAGGGTGTTGAGGTTCACCAGTTCCCTGAACAGGCGGAACCGCACAGTGACATATTCCTTCAGTTTATGGCTTGCCGGACCGTCCTTTTCCATCAGTGCGTCCATATCACGGGCAAACTGGGAATGCTCTTCCGCCAGAACCGCGCGGAACAGACGCTCTTTGGTAGGATAGTAGTAGTACAGCGAGGGTTTGGCCAGACCTACATCGCCGGCGATTTCGTCCATCGTCACTTTGGAGAAGCCATAATACGCGAAGCGCCGTCGTGCGGCGAGAAGTATCAGCTGCTCCTTGGATGGATCCTGGCTCATGGTGCGGATATTCCTGTTTCGACTATTCTACCTGACTAGTCGAAAATACGGCTTTTGCGGCAGAGATGCAAACTGAGATCCCGCTGCGCCATCGTGTGTGGGAGGCATATCCTCCGCGGGACGTTTCATTACCCGGCCGCGTTATATCACTGAAGGGCTATCATGCGAAACGACGGTTCTCATTCCTACGGAGGGCGCACTATCATCACCAGCTGGACATTCACGTTCCGGCGAGGCGTGCTGGCAGTTCTGATCGGCGGCATCGCGGCGTCCCTCTGTGTGGGGCAACCCGCAGGGCGGTCCGGATCCCCGTCGTCACGATCGACGCGGGTGCACCCCCCGGAATGGTTCACCAATATCCCGCCCGATGAGAACAGGATTGTTGCGCGGGGGAGGGGAGAATCGCGGGACGAGCAGATTGCCGTTGACAAGGCGGTCGCGGCCGCGCGGAGCAATCTTGCGGATACGGTGGATTTCCGGTGGCAGGAGCTGGTCAGGGCAACTCGGCACGAAGTTCCTGATACGACGGGCGCCACGGGCGGCCCGGTTACCCTTACCGGGAGCACTCTGTCATCACAGAAAACCGTCAGGCGGGGTGCAACGTGGTACGCCTTTGTTCTTGTTGGCCTTTCGAAATCATCATTGCGGGAGGCGGTCCTGGAGCGCCTGCACCGGGACGACCGATGGTATGCGAAGGTGAAAGACACCAGGGCGGTATCAACGTTTGAACAGGGTCACCGGTAAGCGTGACGTGTACTGACCAAGCGGAGAAAACTGCATCCCCCTCCGGCATAAGCCGCTGTGCAGTGCGCACTCATCCGGAGGGGGAATGGGGAGGAATGACCGGTCAGAAAGGCAGATCGGTATCCTGCGGAGGCGGCATCGGCGGCAGATCGCGCGCCGTGGGCTGCGGTCCGCCGGCGTCCAGTGTCTTGTACTCCTCCAGGGCCAAACGGCTCAACTTGTCTTTCACCTCGCGCGGTGCCGTGACCGTCTCGATAAACTTCTCACCCACCTTCTTGCTCGGCATGCTGGCAAAGAGACCGTTCTTGCCGTTCATCACTTTGAAGCCGTCGATCACCAGTCCGTCTTCGGTTTCAACTTTGAAGAAGGCCTTGATATTGCCCTCCATGTCCGAGCGCCGCATGTCAACGATTCGCATAGATTTCTCCTTGAGTGAACTTCTGATATGATCCGGCGGTTGCCGGCGTTCTGCGTTATCCGCCCCGGAGTGCTTCCAGTTCATGCCACCGCGCGTAGAGGCGTTCGACTGCGGTTCGTGCGGCGGCCAGATCGTCCGTCAGCCGGCCGATCTGGTCACCGTGTTTCGCGTAGAAATCCGCGGTGGAGAAGAGGGATTCTATCCG
>PMCM01000010.1 GCA_003154155.1 Ignavibacteriota bacterium
ACTCTTCTTAATTGGACAGTACTGATTGACTATCGTCAGTGTTGTTATTGGCGAACCGACAGTCTCCGGATATTCCTATGAAAGAAAAAATTCTGGGTTTCTTCATCGACGTGGTGAAGGAAATGAAGAAGGTCACCTGGCCCAAGAAGGACGACCTGCGCGACTCCACAATGATCGTGCTCGTGGTCTGTCTGATTATTGCCTTCTTCGTGTGGGCGGTTGACACCGGCGTCAGTCTGGTGCTGCGACAGATCCTGTAACGGGAAAGGTGGACCTGGTGGACAAGAAATGGTACGTGGTCCGGACGTATTCGGGCCATGAAAACAAGGTGAAGACGTACCTCGAGAACGAGGCTGCGCAGGCAGGATTGGCCGAGAAGATCTCCTCGGTGATCGTGCCGTCAGAAAAAGTCTTCGAAGTAAAGGACGGGAAGAAGAAAAGCAAGACACGCACCTTCTTCCCCGGGTATATCCTTGTCGAAGCCATCCTGGACAAAGCCACACAGCATCTCATCCTCAATACGCCGTCCGTCATCAGTTTTGTCGGACCGAAGAACGCTCCGGCCGCGCTGCAGCCCGCCGAGGTCCGGCGTTTGATCGGCAAGATCGAGGAACGCAAGGATGTGGAAGTTCTCGAAATTCCGTTCCGCGTCGGAGATGCCGTGAAGGTGATCGACGGTCCGTTCAACAACTTCAGCGGCTTCGTGCAGGAAGTGAACGAAGAAAAGATGAAACTGAAGGTCATGGTCTCCATCTTCGGCCGGCGGACACCGGTGGAGCTGGATTTCAGCCAGGTGGAACTCGAAAAGTAGCCTTTGTCGGATTAGCGGAAAGCACAGGTCATGAAAAAAGTTGTCGGGTTTGTGAAACTCCAGATCCCCGCCGGTCAGGCGAATCCGGCGCCCCCGGTGGGCCCCGCGCTCGGCCAAAAGGGCGTCAATATCATGGAGTTCTGTAAGCTGTTCAATACGCGCACACAGTCCCAGGCTGGCATGGTGATCCCGGTGGTCATCACCGTCTTCTCGGACAAGTCGTTCACCTTCATTACAAAGACCCCCCCGGCGGCCGTGCTGCTGGCGAAAGCCGCAAAGGTCGAAAAGGGTTCCGCAGAATCCAACCGGACAAAGGTCGGGAAGGTGACGAAGAAACAGCTGCGCGAGATCGCCCAATTGAAGATGACCGATCTGAATGCCAACGATGTCGACGCCGCCATGAGCATGGTGGCCGGCACCGCCCGCAGCATGGGCATTACGGTCTCGGAAGACTAGTGTCCCTACAACGAATGTGCGCTATGAACGCGGGGACACAGTACTCGTCCCAACAAAGATCATCCGAGCTATCTGTTAACACAAGATCGTTGGGACGGTACTAGAACGTCTGCTGCGCGGCGGATGGACGGAATACCGCCGGCAGTGCAGACCCTGCTGTACCGCAGCATTGTGCAGTCGTGGGAGTTCGCCCGTGCGGACGCTCGTACCACATTTCATAGAGGAACGGAACAATGAAGTTCAGCAAACGATTNNTCGACATCGCCGTGCGTCTCGGCGTGGACCCGAAGAAAGCGGACCAGGCCGTCCGCGGCACTGTGGCCCTCCCCCACGGGATCGGCCGCGAAGTCCGCGTGCTCGTCATGGCGCGCCCGCCGCGGGATGAAGAAGCAAAAGCGGCAGGCGCCGATCACGCCGGTCTGGCCGAATACGTGGCTAAGATCCAGGCGGGATGGGCGGATATCGATGTGATCATCGCGACACCGGACGTGATGGGCGAAGTCGGCAAGCTCGGAAAAATCCTCGGGCCCCGCGGCCTGATGCCGAACCCCAAAAGCGGAACGGTGACCGCCGACGTCGCTAAGGCCGTCAAAGAAGTCAAGGCCGGAAAAATCGAGTTTCGTGTCGACAAGGCCGGCATCCTGCATGCCTGCGTCGGCAAAGCGAATTTTGAATCACAGCAACTCGCGGAAAATATCCACGCCTTTGTGGCAGCGGTCATCCGTCTGAAACCCGCCACCGCAAAGGGGACCTATGTGAAGAGCATCCATCTCTCAAGCACCATGGGACCCGGCGTGGAGATCGACCGCACTGCTGCGATGCAGTAGCCAGACAAGTGTTACGCACTCGGTACATCAAGCATCACCTCACAGCCAGCGCCAGTTGCCCGGCCGTACGGACCGGGGCTTCTCTCCGGGCGCGGATTGCGCTGTGACAACGAAAGGAAGGCATGAAACGATCAGAAAAAGATCAGATCATCGCCGAAGTGGCTGACGTTGCGGGACGTGCACAGGGAATGTTCTTCACCGATTTCGGTGGACTGACGGTGGAACAGGCGACGGAACTCCGCCGCGAGTTCTTCAAGGCAGGTATCGATTACCGTGTGGCCAAGAACACTCTCATCCGGAAGGCGCTCGAAAAGGTGGGCGGATACGATGGCGTATTCGACGGCCTTGTGGGACCGACCGGCGTTGCATTCGCGTACGCCGATCCTGTGGCACCGGCAAAGATCATCCAGAAATTCATCGACAAGCACAAAAAGCTCTCGCTGAAAATCTGCGTGATCGAGCGCGTGGTGTACGCAGGAAACCGGCTCGCCGAGATCGCCAAGATCCCGTCCCGTCCGGAAATGATCGCAGCCATGCTCGGCAGTATCGAGGCGCCGCTTGCCGGCGTCCCGGGAACGATCAACGCGGTTCTGCGCGACCTCGTCAGCGTCATCGACGAGGTGGGCAAACAGAAACAGGCCGCCTGAATCACCGTTCACTCGAAAAGTTGAGAAAGAAAAACCAGAGGAGATACCTACATGTCAGCAGTGCAGGAACTCGTTGAGAAAATCGAAAAGCTCACCCTCCTTGAGGCCGTCGAACTCAAGAAGGCGCTCGAAGAGAAATTCGGCGTGAGCGCGGCCGCCCCCATGATGATGGGCGCTATGATGCCCGCCGCCGCAGCCGCAGCACCCGTCGAAGAGAAGACAGAATTCACCGTCCTGCTCAAAGCGGCCGGCGCACAGAAGATCAACGTGATCAAGGTCGTCCGCGCCGCCACCGGCCTGGGCCTCAAGGAAGCGAAAGACCTGGTCGATGGAGCACCGAAGGCCGTGAAGGAGAGCATCTCCAAGGACGACGCGGAGAAGCTGAAGAAGGAGCTCGAAGAGGCCGGCGCATCGGTCGAGTTGAAATAGTCGTGTCGAGCCGGGGCTGACCGGATGCGGTGACGGCAGGCGTGCTGTGCACACAGAACGCCCGCCCCGCGGCAGACCGGACAGCCCCGGCAGTCTTCACACCACCCGGCTCACAGCCGCTGCATACTGCGACGTCTCCCATCTGCAGGCCCCGTGATGAGGCCTGCGCGTTCGTTTTCTCAGGGAGCGGGAACGCCAGGGGTTTTGAACATCAACACGAAGGAGCGGTGCTCTTGAAGAATCAGGGCAGCAAGCGCATTACATTCGGCAAAATCCCGGATATCATCGAATCACCGGACCTGCTGAATATCCAGCTTGAATCGTGGGAGAGCTTTCTGCAGGCCGACATCGCGCCCGCGCGGCGGAAAAACAAGGGCCTGCAAGCAGTCTTCAAAATGAATTTCCCGGTCACCGACGCCAGGGAGAATTTCCTCCTGGAGTTCGTGGAGTACTACGTCGAAAAACCGAAGTACTCCGTGGCCGAATGCGTCGAACGCGGCCTCACCTACGCCGTCCCCGTGAAGGCCAAACTGCGCCTGTCGCAGAAGGCCGAAGACGGAAAGAATTTCGTCAATACGATCGAGCAGGACGTCTACCTCGGCAACCTGCCCACGATGACCAACAAAGGCACGTACATCATCAACGGGGCCGAACGCGTCGTCGTCAGCCAGCTGCACCGCTCCCCCGGCGTGTTCTTCAGCGAGTCCATGCACCCGAACGGAACCCCGATCTACTCCGCCCGCATCATCCCCTTCCGCGGCTCATGGGTCGAGTTCACGACCGATATCAACAACGTGATGTACGCGTACATCGACCGGAAGAAGAAATTCCCGGTCACCACGCTCCTCCGCGCCCTGGGCTATTCCTCCGACGACGAAATCCTCCAGCTCTTCAACCTGGTGGAAGAGATCACGGTGGAGAAAGTGGACCTGAAGGAGTACGAAGGCCGCGTCATCTGCAGCGACGTGGTGGACAAGAAGACGGGCGAGATCTTCATCGCCAAGGACTCCAC
>PMCM01000224.1 GCA_003154155.1 Ignavibacteriota bacterium
TATATACGTGACGTTTGCCACGAGTTCACGATAAACAGCGGTAACACTTGTCGTGATGAAGCTCCCGGCCCCGATGCCCGCACCAGCGTTTTTGAGTGCCACAATCACCGAGAAACCATCCCCCCCAACCGGCGTGAATTTGTACCACCCGTGCAATGCAGCCACCCGGCTGCCGACAGGGAATCCGTCCTTTCCCGGTCCCGTGATCGAAGGTGCTATGGCAAAGCCATTGAATGACGTTACGGCACCCCTGGCTGCGGATGACCCGCCATGGGCGTCGGTTGATTGCGTAACCGTGCTCAGCGTGGGAGGAGTGTTTGAGACAGTCCACCCCGTGGGATTCCCGCCGGCCCACGTTTCGAAATCCCCGTTGGGAATTGTCTGGGCAAATGTTATGCCTGCACTCAGACCTACAAGCAGAATAATTGCACGGGAAAGGTGACGGATGTCCATGAGATGGTTTCTCGTATTGTGAGTCGTGGGTGATGTGACCATGACATATCAAACGCGAACGCGTGATTGGAGGGGATGAGGAGACACCGGACAGGATGCTGACAGACACCATTCATAGGAGTGAGCAGACCTGTGAGACAGTGGCGTACTTTATGATTATTCTCAATAAGAATCAATAATAATGAAGACTCCCCTCTTGATTCTCGCGTAACATCCTCCGTAATTCCAGAGGGTGCTGGTGATGGCAGAATATTTATGTGCAGTGGGGTATTCAGGGAGAGGGTGAGATGGGGAAAGCACACGTGAATTGTCTGGCCCTGTGGGCCATGTTCGTTGTGAATTCGGCAGCATTTGCCAACTTGGGCCTCCTGCAGTATGTTTCCCCGCTTCCCGGCTCCAGGCTTGTCACCTGCCAAACCGCCATCGCCATTCGTACAGCCCATCCGTTCGCACTTCTGCCCGAGGACTCGCGTGGGCTGTTCAAGGTCAGGGGCACGATAAGCGGCCAGCATGCAGTGCAGCTCGTCCTGTCTGACGATGCCGCCACGTTGATCGCTAAACCGGAAGTGCCGTTTGCCCCGGGAGAGGAAGTGTCTGTTGACATTTCTCAAGATGTCAAAGAGATTACCGGAGCAGGGATTGGCCCCTACAGTTTCTCGTTCTTCACACGCCCGAACCTGGAGGAGCTGCATGGGCAGATCGAAGATGACATCGGGGTCAACAATTTTGCCGCTGCCCAGAGCACCCTCTCCCGTGTTATTCCCGCCACGGCAGCCGGGGGCCAACTCCCTTCCGATTTTCCTCCCATAACGATTACGCAAGGCCAGGGCGGCCCTAAAACGGAGATCTACATCAGCAACATCACATTTGACCCCATTGTCAATTCTCCCTATCTCATCATTTTGAGCTGCACGGGAACTCCCCGTTTCTATCGAAAAATGCCCGATCATTGTTACGATTTCAAATGGCAACCCACCGGTGTGTTGACCTACTACGACAACAATATTCAGAAAGTTGTCGCGCTCGACAGTTCCTTCACGGCCGTTGATACTTTCCAGTGCGGCAACGGATATGTTACGGACCCCCACGAATGCCGGTTGTTGCCGGGTGGGCACGTGATCCTCATGAGCTATGACCCGGAGCCGGTCCGCATGGACACTGTCGTTGAGGGAGGGGACCCGTACGCCNNATCAACAGAAGAACGTTGTGTTTCAATGGAGGAGCTGGGACCATCTGGCGATCACGGACGCGGAAGGAGTGAACTTCCTTGCCCAGACCATCGACTACGTTCACGGCAACGCCATCGAGCTGGACGACGACGGCAATCTGCTCCTTTCCGCGCGGCACATGTCGCAGATCATCAAGATCAACAGGCAGACGGGAGACGTCATCTGGCGATGGGGCGGCAAGAAGAACGAGTTTCGCAATGTGGGCGATGACTCGCGATTTTCCTACCAGCACGCCCCACGCAAGCTCCCCAACGGGCACATTCTGATTTTCGACAACGGGAACATGCGTCCCGACCAGTATTCGAGGGTTGTGGAGTACAATCTGGATGAACAGAACAAGGTTGCGACCCTCGTTTGGGAATACCGGCACTCGCCGGATATTTACACGTTCGCAATGGCATATGCGGACCGTCTTGCCGATGGGAAGACGGTGATCGGGTGGGGCGCAACGAACCCCACCGTGACCATGATCGACAGCAGCAAAACGGTGCTGTTTGAAATGTCCTTCCCGGCGGGGGTGTTCAGCTACCGGGCGTACGGATTCCCGCCGCTCCCAGGATCTCCGTTGACCGCGACCGCAGGGNNAGAATTACCCCAACCCGTTCAACCCAAGCACGACAATAGGATTTGGGATTGCGGGGCTGGGGTCTCGTTGGGTGAATATCAGCGTGTACGATCTCCTCGGGAGGAAGGTGGCGGAGCTGGTGAATGGGATGGAGGAAGGAGGCTATCACGAGGTGACATTTGACGGATCGGGTCTTGCGAGCGGCGTGTACATCTATCGAATCACAGCTGGCGATTTTATCCAGGCGCGGAAGCTCGTTTTGCTCCGATGAGTGGAACCACCCTCTCCTTTTCGACTTGAACGTAGCGGGGAACCCGATACACTCGGTGCATTTCTCCTATTGTAGGCCGAGTTTACCCTATGTTACAAGAAAGGACAAAAATATGCAATATATTACTATGTTCATAAGTAATGAACATGGAAACATGTTGAACATATATAACGAATTGTGAATGTATGTAAGATATGTTCATAGCACCCACTTGACATCTGTTCAATAAATACATATGTTTAATAGTAATGAACAACAAGTATTATTATACAGAAGGTCGCGAGTGGCACGCGTAGTANNGTATGGGAAATCCTCAGGAATGCCGTACAGGCATTTCGACGAGTTACCGGCATTGAGGCGACCATTGAGCCGGACACGGTACGGAATGATTTCCCAAACGAAAAAAAACCGGTTGATGCAGCAATCCGAATAGCAAGGGGAGGGAAAAACTGGAGGTTTGATGTGGATGTCAAGCCGTGGCTGACAACTGCAACAACTGGCCTGCTTGATCATCAGTTTCGAGCGAACACGAAGTGGATTGTGGTTACGAGACATGCGCAGCCGGTAATCGCGGAGAGACTGCGGGAGCTTCAGATACAGTTCATGGACACCGGTGGCAATGTCTTTCTTGATACCCGAGATCTGCTCGTCTACGTGAAGGGGCAAAAGGGAGAAGGGCCGATAAAGACTACCGACCTTGGACGGCCGTTCAAACCCGCAGGAATGCAGGTGGTCTTCGCGCTCATCTGTAATCCGGGACTGGAACAAAGAGCCTATCGCGAGATTGCGGATGTCACGAACACGGCTTTGGGAACCATCAATGGGACTCTGCGGGATTTGCGACACATAGGGCACCTACTGGAAATGGGAAAAGCCGGCCGTCGGGTTGTCAAGAGAGAAGCACTCTTCGATAAGTGGGTAGCGGCCTATCCTCAACAATTGAGGCCCAAACAGTTTATCGGACGATATGCTGCCCAGGACCCTGACTGGTGGCGCAATGCCGATTTGCGGGACCTCGACGCCCTGTGGGGCGGGGAAACAGCTGCAGCAATTGAAACGGGATACATCGAGCCGGAAATTGCCACGGTGTATCTTGAGAAGAATCTCAATGAACTGATACTTCGCTTCAAGCTCAGAAGGGACCCGCACGGTAACGTTGAGCTGTTCAGGAAATTCTGGCAGTTCCGGCTTGAGGAACAGAGAGGACAAACGGTGCCCCTCCCTTTGGTCTATGCCGATCTTTTGGCGACGGGGAACGATAGAAACATCGAAACAGCCAAAGAGCTGCGGGATAAGAAACTTGATCGATATCTCAGATAACATTCCACCCTCGAACGTCGCCGTCTTTCATGCCATTCTCAATGCAGCACAGAAAGAGGGGATACTCTTCTTTGTCATTGGGGCAGCAGCTCGGGACATGCTGCTTGGGTACGCATATGGACTTCCGGTCCGCCGGGCAACGCGGGATATCGATATCGCCATACGTGTCGCAGATTGGGATGAATACGATCGGCTTGTGGATATCCTGATTGCGACCGGGGATTTTGTAGCAACAGTACGTCGCCACCGCTACATGTTCAAAGGAGCCCAGCCGGTAGATGTAGTGCCATTCGGTCCGATAGCAGGTAAGAAGCAGTCAATTGTTTGGCCTCCGGGAGAGGACACTCTGATGGGCATCCTCGGCTTTGAGGAAGCGTTTCGTACCGCAATCCTGGTGAACCTGAGGGCAGAACCCCGCCTCGAAATCCGAGTCTCCACCCTCGCCGGCCTTGCTGTCATGAAGCTGATTTCATGGGATGAGTCATATCCAAGGAGAGGAAGAGACGCCGAGGACTTCTACTATGTCGCCCAGAACTATATCGATGCAGGAAATGACGATAGACTCTACAACGAAGCTTCGGACCTCACGGAGGTCGTTTCCTTCGATCGTACCTCGGCGGGCGCACGCTTGCTCGGGCGGGATATGGCCATCCTCGCGCAAGATGCTGCTCATCGGACAATAGTTGGTATTCTCGCTCGTGAATCCGACCCATCGGGCTCCTTGAAATTGATTACCGATATCATAGGCACAAATATTACGCTGCAGGAAAAGTTCGACGAAGTCCTGGGCCTGATCACAAGTGTGCAAATGGGATTCGCGGATCTGCCGAAACACCATTGAGGCGGGCACCAGCATCAAGAATAGCGGAACGAAAGCGACCACAGGAGGAGCAGCGGCAAGGTCGTCTGCATCGGCACAGCGGTCATCAGCATCATGACCACCGCCGTTATCATCACCGGCATCGCTGAACCAAGCCCTGTGGCATCGGATTTCACCCGGATTGCTGTGATTGCCAATGTCTGCATCGCAGCGGATCTTATCGTGATACTTGCAGGCTCGCACAAGCAACACAGAGCAGGCCACGCTCAAAGAGTCGCGGCATGTATGAACCACACAAGCCCGCCAGACCGGCGGGCTTGTGTGCTCTTCACGTACGGTAAGCGCCCTGCGGGCGTCTACTGGAGAGTGACGGTCTTGACATCCACCATCAGGGCATCAATCTTCTTCTGGATGTCCGGGGCGACATTCTCTTGAAAACGTCCGCCTATGTGTTTCGCCAGAAACTTCTCAAGAGCCGTATATGCTGCGAGCCGGTTTGTGCGTCCCACAAAACCGTGCCCTTCATCGGGTGCGACCATGTATTCGACAGTCCGGCCAAGGTCGCGCAGGGCGACGACGATCTGATCGGACTCGGCCTTTTTCACGCGAGGATCGTTCGCTCCCTGAATCACCAGGAGGGGAGCTTTGATGTTCTTCGCTGAGTTCAATGGCGACTGTTCGGCAAGCATCTTGAGCTCGTCCGGCTTCTCCATATCACCCACACGGATCGCGAATGTCCGCTTCATAGGAGCCCAGTAGGGAGGAATGGACTTGAGAAGCGTGATGATGTTTGACGGACCCACGTAGGAAACGCCCGCGGCATACACGTCGGGTGTGAACGCGACTCCGGCCAACGTCGCATACCCGCCGTACGACCCGCCGAAGATAGCGACACGCTTGGGATCGGCAATCTTCTCCGCAGTAAGATATTTGACGCCGTCAGTGAGGTCGTGCTGCATAAAACCGGTCCCCCACTGTTTGTTGCCCGCGTTCAGGTAATGTTTGCCATATCCCGTTGACCCGCGGAAGTTGGGCATGAGGACAGCATACCCGCGATTCGCAAGGAACTGAGCCAAAGAGTTGTATCCCCAGAAGTCCCTCGCCCATGGCCCCCCATGCGGCATGATCACCGAAGGGAGGTTCGTTGACGGTATACCTTTGGGGGTGACGAGATACGCGTGGATCGTCATGCCATCGCGCGACTTGTAGGTGACCGGCTTCATGGGTGCCAGTTGTCCGCTCGGCAGATTCGGCCGCGAACGGTACAATAGCTCCGCCTTTCCGGTTTTTCTGTTGTACAGGTACCGTGACCCGGGGTCGACATCGCTGGATACGGCGACAAGCCAGATGCTCTCATCCGCGGTGGTACTGCCGATGGAGATCTCGCCTTCCGGCAGGACTTTTACCATCTTTGCCCAGTCTTTCCCAAATTGCTCTTGCTTCGGGTAGACGCGTGTCCTATCTCCCGTATAGAACGTTGCCAGAAGTTCATTGGTCACTTCGGAAAAGAGCGCGTTGCCGAAGTCGACCTCATTCAAGGGGTCTTTCTCTACGAGAGTGACTTTTCCGGTTTTGATGTCACACAATTGCAGTTCGGCCTTATCAAGGTCTTTTCCCTTGTCTGTCTCGAGGTAGAATGCCGAGCCGTCGGGCGTGAAGCGATCAGGCGAGATGGATTCGTCTGCGGTCGCCGTGTAGAATGAGACGAGGGAGTCCCCATCGACACGCAGCAACTCTGAGCCGCCGTCGGGGGTTTGCCGGAAGGCGATACGCAGGTTCGCCTGAAGATCCGTTGTCCATCCTGCCACATTCTGCTCGTTTTTCCACAGGAGCTTCCGTTCGCCCGTTGTGATGTTCAGCCGATAGACATCGTGCAGGTCGGCCCGGCGATCGTTGAGTCCGACAATGATGAGGTTCGGGGTGACCTTGGGAACATCGATAATCATGGCGCGCACTTTGGCCATGGGTGTCAGGTCGCGGGCCGCTGGAACGGGATCACCGGTCGCTCGGGGATCGACCGCATAAATGCGAAAGTTCTCATCCCCTCCTTTGTCCTGGGCATACAGCACGTACTTGCTGTCCCGGGACCAGAAGTACGATGTCACCGGTCGGGTTGTGTCGGCGGTAATGGCGTGCGCCTTGTCAAACGGCTGGTCTATGGTTTTCACCCAGATATTGCGCACGCCTTTGAAGGGCTTCAGAAAGGTAATGAAGTTGCCATCAGGCGAGATCTGGGCGCCGGAAATCTCCGGATCGCCAAAGAACAACTCACGGTCAATAATTGGCGGGAGCTGGCTGAACGCCAGTGTTGCCGCAACGACCAGGAATGCCAGTGCGAGAATTGGGCGCATAGTCACGGATCCTCCGGGCAAGTGATGGGATAAATGGGGTTAACATATCTTATACGACAAATGTCGGCGTAAGTTGCGGGATCTCACGTTTTCCTGAACGTTGGACAGTTCCCTTGCCCTTTCGTATATTTTCCCTGGTCCCATTCCGGCTGGAGGTGAAGGGCCCGCTGTGCGGCCGTTTCAGGACGTGAGCGCTGGTGGATACGCGTGCGGAGAAGGTGCTTCTGGCGTCGGATGATGACTGGTTCTACTACAATCTTCAGCATCTTCTCGCAATACCACTCGCGTTTGATGGGGGCGCGTACATCCGGGAGCTGCGGCGCATGAACACCCTGGTCACCAACCCCGCATTCATTGTCCCCGGGCATGATCCACTTGTGCTCTCAAAGTTTCCGGCGGTGGCGGAAGGAGTAGTGAGAATCCGCTAGGCGTGAAGAGAACATGAGATGGCAATCAGGAACAACATGCAAACGACAAAGCGCAAACAAGAAGACCTTCGAATCGCATGAGCACAAAGTCAATCACGAGTGATGGCGCTTCTTCGACAACGCAAGAAGGTCATCTGCCAATCCTCTGTTGGAGCATCGCGGCGATCCTCCTTTCATGTTTCTGCCTTCTACATCTCTTCGTCATGGTGAGCTTCGGACTTCGCTGGCGTGTCGTTGCCGGCGTGGCTCCTGCGGCGTTGCTTATTGCTCTGTTTGCGGGAGATTGGTTGATGCAACGGGAAGGGTTGCCTGTGAGGTTGCGCATGATCCCTCCCGCCATTGCGCTAAGCATTGTCGGGATCTCTCTGGCTCTTGCAGCATCGTTCTTCGATATGTCCTGGGATGGTCTCTGGTACCACCAGACAGCCGTATATCAGATGTCGCATGGCTGGAATCCGATCTATGACCCGCTGCACGATTTCGTTCCTCACCTGCAAGATTGGCTCAGGCATTATGCCAAGGGGCCCTGGTACGTCGCTCTTGCGCTCTTTGAGACGACAGGCAATATCGAGATGGCCAAGGCCGCACCATGGATCGCACTCGCGGCAGCATTCTGTGCAGTTCTGGCAGCATGCGTTGATACGGGAATGCGCCGGCGAACGGCGGTTCTTATCGCCGCGGTTGTTTCGATGAATCCGGTGGTGATGTTCGAGCTGGCATCCTATCTTGTTGACGGTCTCATGATCTCGTTTCTGGCCTGCTTTGTCGCCGCGTTGATCCGCTGGTTCCGGCGGCCGGGGCTTCTTGTGACTGTGGTCATGGTGACATCGGCGGTTCTTTGCATCAATGCCAAGTTCACCGGACTGGTCTATCTCTCCTTTGTGTGTGCCGCTGCGGGTCTGTACGCACTCGCTCGACGGCGGGAGATCCTGGCACGATACGCGATTGTTCAGGGGATGTCGATTCTGGTGGGTGTTCTCCTGTTCGGTTTCAACCCGTATATGACGAACACGATCTACCGGGGAAATCCATTCTACCCGATGCTTGGGAGTGCGGCCTATCCCAGCCTCAGCGAACGGGGTGAAGATCCGATCGAGAAATACGAAACGCCCGGTAACATGGTCGGCCGCAATCGCTTCGTCAGGCTTGGCTACGCCATTTTCGGCCGCCCCGGGGCGCAACCGTACTTCGTCGGGACGGATGCGGGCATCATGTGGCCGTTCGATGTGGGCTGGAAGGATTTCAGCATGTACTACTTCCACGATGTGCGCATCTCGGGATTTGGCCCCCTCTTCAGCGGGGTGTTGCTCATCAGCTTGTGTGTTTTCGTTGTTGCACTTTTCCGGCCGCGGATATCCCCGATCATCGTGGTTCTCTCAGCGGGCACAATCATCGTATCGCTCCTCGTCAGCGTCCACACATGGTGGGCGAGGTATGGTCCGCAGCTCTGGTGGCTGCCGATCGTCGCGATTATCGCCGGATTGGCTGTGTCCGGGTCGCGGGTGATCCGATGGATCACGTATGGGCTGATCGTCGTTCTCCTGGTGAATGTGGTTCTCGTGACGATCGTCCATTTCCGTTGGGAGGTCGACGCGACACGCACCACCCATGAACAACTGTCATGGTTGCGCGGGAAGACAGACATACAAGTTGATCTGCAGTATTTTGGTGAACCGTTCAGTGAACGATTACACACGGCCGGCGTGCAATTCATCCCGGTGCAGCACCTGCAGTGCCCGAGCCCGGTAGAGTTGATGAGTGTCTCGCCGGGCTACCCGTGCGCTGTGCGGGCGTGCATCACACAGTGATGGCGGCGTGCGCGTGTTCCCGACGGACAGGCAATCGCGATCATGCTCGTGAAGCAGCGATCACGATGCGCGCGCCGTGCGAAAGTTGACATTAGGGCGCTACATCGCTACGTTAACATGTACTGCACGCACAACCGGAGTCACCTATGAGCAACAGTGCGATCCTGATTGTCAACATCCTGGTCTTCTACATCGGACTTCTTGTCGTGAATATCGTCGTTGCCGGTCAGAAGCATGTCAGCAACCGGATCGTCGTCATACTCTTTGCTGTCATACTCCCCCCGATTGTCTATTTGTATCTTCTCGCGACCCCTGACCGTTCTCAGGCGTCCGGCCAACGAATGGTGAATAATGAGTGATGTCAACCTGATTACGGTTCGTGATCTCACAAAACGCTTTGGCGAATTGACAGCCGTTGACGGGATCTCTTTTGANNACGATCAAGATGCTGATCACCCTGCTCGCACCGACAAGCGGAACAGCGACGATCGACGGTCTCGACGTACAACGGCAGGCCCCCGAAGTGCGCCGCCGTATCGGTTATGTGCCGCAGCTGATTTCCGTGGACGGCACGCTGACCGCGTACGAAAACCTCGTTCTGATGGCACGGCTGTACGATATTCCCCGGCGCGAATGCGCCCCCCGCGCACGGGAGATCCTCTCGTTCCTGGGACTCGAGGACCACGGCAGTGCACTCGTGCGGACCTTTTCCGGGGGCATGATCCGGCGGCTTGAAATCGGACAGGCGATCGTCCACCGCCCCAAGGCGCTCTTTCTCGACGAACCGACATCGGGCCTCGATCCGGTTGCGCGCCAGAATGTCTGGGAACATATTCTGGAACTGCGGAAGACATCCGGTACAACCATCTTCTTCTCCACGCACCAGATGGAAGAAGCCGACGCCATGAGCGAGACGGTGGCGATCATGAATACGGGGAAAATCGCCGCCATCGGCACTCCTCAGGAGATCAAGGCAAAAACGGGCAACAAGGATGCGACGCTCGAAGAGGCCTTCATCTTCATTACGGGTACGCACCTCAAGGAGGGGGGCACATTCCGCGATGTGCGCCGCTCCCGCCAGGCCGAACAGAGACTGGGCTGACGACGATGACATCCATCTTTCGCTATAGTTCGCAAGTCGGCAAGAAATCGTGGGTCCTGGCAGCAACCGAAATACGCAAACTGCTCCACGATCCGACCGAGCTTGTCACCCGCGCCATCCAACCGATTCTCTGGCTGGGGATTTTCGGCGAGGCTATGAGCAAGGTGCGCGCCATCCCCACGGGCGGCTACACGTACATGCAATTCATCACCCCAGGCATCCTCACGCAGTCGGTTGTGTTCATCGCGATCTTCTACGGGCTGAATATCATCTGGGAGCGGGACATGGGCCTGCTCCAGAAGCTGCTCGTGACGCCCACGCCACGTCTCGCCCTGGTCCTGGGCAAGATGGGTTCGGCGGGGGTCAGGGGATTGGCCCAGGCGGTGATCATATTCCTGTTCGCCCTTGTGCTTGGCGTGCCGTTGATCCTGACGGTGTGGTCTGTCAGCCTGGTGGTTGTGATCATCATGCTGGGCGCAGGCTTCTTCACCGGTCTGTCCATGATTATTGCGTCAATCGTGAAGACCCGCGAACGCTTCATGGGGATCGGACAGGTCATTACGCTGCCCCTCTTCTTCGCGTCGAGCGCAATCTATCCCATATCCATCATGCCTTCCTGGCTCCAGGCGGTAGCTTATCTGAATCCCCTGAGCTACATGGTGAACGGTTTGCGCGCCCTCCTCGTGACCGGATCTCTTGAGCAGCTCCCGAGTGACATCGGCATCCTCGCTCTGGTGACAGCCGTGATCTCGATCATCAGCGCGTATATGTATCCGAAGGTCGTGGTGTGAAGATGTACCACGGCTGCCGTCGCTCATGGTGAGATGGAAATACGGCTAAGCGGAATCAACCGCGTATCCCCTGAGAACACAAAACCGCCCCCGATGAACTGAGGGCGGTTATTCACTAGTCCAGCTGCAATCACCTGCGTAATCCCTTAAAATACAAAACCGCCCCCGTGTTACCAGGGGCGGTTTTGTCACAGGTACCTCCAACGAGAGACGCCTACGCGACAATGGTACAGTACCGTTCCTCTGAAGAAGGAACGGTACTGGCGTGTCTTATTCTCAGAAGAAGTACTTTATGCCAAGCTGGAAGCTATACACATCGAGCAGAGTTGAATTCGTATCAAACGTATGATCCATCAATGCGCCGTTGACCGCGCGGAAGGTATACTGCGGTTGGCCTTGGGCGTTCGCCGGTCCGCCCTGGGCGGTCGTCGCAACGGTCAATGGCTGCAAACTCACGAAATGCTTCGCCTGTCCCCAGTTCTTGTTGAGGAGGTTGCCCACGTTCAGAATGTCGAGCCTGACTTCCAGCGTTTGTTTCGTGTCAAAGATCTCTGCAAAGATCGACTGCACGAGGCTGAAGTCAACCCGAGTGACCGCCGGGATAAAAGCGCCGCCGCGTTCGGCGTATTGGCCCCGCCGCGAGTTCAAGTAGGAATCCTGACTGATGTATGCATCCCAGGCAGCGGCCTGCTGGGCCGGAGTAAAGGTCGTTCCGCCGGACGCATACTGCACAAAGTTCATCTCCGATGTATTGCGCGGGACATAGATGAGGTCGTTGCCGGAGGCACCATCGCCGTTGAGGTCGCCGCTGACTGTGTAGCTGCCATTGCCGAACGTGTAGGAGTCCCAGAACAGTGAGACCGTCGTTGCTCCGAATTTGAGATATTCGGCGCGGTATGACAATGATGCGAAGATCCTGTGCCCGGGTGAGGTGGGCGAATACCCGATCGGCGCTTTGTTGGGATTGTCCGGTACCTGGTTGGCGCTCCATGAACCATACGCAATCGAACCCGCGTCAACCGTGTTCATTGCGACGCCGTAGTTGTATCCCAGTTTTCCGTAGAACCCGAGGGCGAGTTTGCGCTCAAGGGATAGCGAGAAGCTATAGTTGTATCCGCTATTTTCATTCTTCATGACAACAGCGTCTTGCACGTTCTGGTTGATCCGGTTGGAGTTGGCCACGCCGGAGACTGCAACCCATCGGGACCGGTTATCCGGTCCGGTGAACTGGGAATTCGGTGCAGAAAGATTCGCGTTAATGTAATACACGCCGTTGATCTCGCGGCCGTAAATGAACTCAGCCGTGCCGATGACGCCGAAGGGGAGCAGCTGGTCAACGGCAATATCCGAACGCCATTGCTGGGGGAACTTGTAATTGGGATCGGTCAGCGCCAACTCGTACGTCGAGGCCGGTGCGCCGGTGACGACGGACGGCTTATAGGCATCGGGATTGGGGTTGAAAGGATATGCTGTCGTGTTCGAGGCAGACAGGAATCCGGTCAACACACCGGTGTTGCCGATCTGGTTCGAAATCCAGACATACGCCGGCTTTCCGGTAAAAATGCCTGTACCTCCGCGCACCTGAGTTGTCCGGTTGCCGAGGACATCCCAGTTAAACCCGAGCCGGGGGGAGAAGAGGAGCTTTGCGTCGGGCAATTTGGCGGTATTGTACTGGACCGCAGCGCCATTTTCATCTTTGAACGTCAAGCCGTCTGCGTTCGCATTGTCGAAACCTGTCGCGCCGAAGCTGGGGATGTCGAAACGCAACCCCGCTGTCACTTTCAGGTCCTTGGTCAACTGGTATTCGTCCTGCGCGTAGGCTCCCCAATAGAAGACATCCAAAGGCTGGACCGGTTTCACCTGGCCCGGGATATTATTGTAGCGCACCTGGAATGTCCTTAATGTCACAGGCGACACTGTTCTGTTGGGATGGGCAAGATAGTCGTTTGCGTCGGTGTAGAAGTCCGCGAGGGAATTGTACACGTACACGCTTTGTTTGCCCGGGAAGAACACGTTTTCTGAATGATATTTCTCACCTGCGATACCGAACGTCAGGAGGTGATTGCCAAGCTCGTATGTAAAGTTGTCCTGCACCTGATAACTCCAGTACCGGAGTTCGTTGTTCGGAGTGAAGGGCTCGGATCCGAAGGATGTGTAGACTGCTCCCGCGTTCAGGATGTCGACGAAGGGAAACAGCTGTCCCACATCTCCGCGGCTTTCATCGCTGTAACTGTACCCGACGATGAGGTTGTTGGACATATTGTTGCTGATGATCGAATTCCATTCACCAACGATGGAGTAGTCATTCTCGAGAATCGTGTAGTTAGACCCCGAGAAATTCAGGCCGAAGCTGCTGCTCCGCCGGTTGCCAAAGCCGAGCGAACTGGAATTCGAGCACAGAACGTCGGTATGCGAATCCAACCGGTTGTACCGCAGCACAAATTTGTTGCTTTCGTCAAAGTTGTAGTCGAGTTTGGCCAGGTAACGCTTGCCGGGGGTCGAGAAGTCATACCCTTGATACGTTCCGGGGTTAAAACCAAACTTCGAGGAGAGGAATGACGACAGGCCATCAAGGTCGCTCGCCAGCACTCTCGTGGTGTTCCCTGTCACCGCAGCACCTCCCGGATTGGCGGTAAACGACGTGCCGGGCTGGGTGGTCTTGTCTCCTTCATAGTTGGCGAAGAAGAACAGTTTGTCTTTGATGATCGGACCGCCGAGACTGAGCGTGATCTTATTGTAATCAAATGTTCCCGGATTGTACGTGTTGGCACCAGCCTGTGTGCCGACATAACTCTGGTTGCGCGTGCCGAACGCCACCGTGCCAAAGAATGAGTTCGTGCCGCTCTTGGTCACCGTGTTCATTGCAGCGCCGACAAAATTTCCCTGCCGCACGTCGTACGGGGCGATGTTCACCTGCATCTGTTCGATGGCGTCCAGCGAAATCGGTGCGACGCCGGTGCGCTCGCCGACCTGTCCCATCAGACCAAAGGAATTGTTGAAGTAGGCGCCATCGATCGTGGTGTTGTTATAACGGCTGTCCTGACCAATATAGGCGTCTCCGCCGTAACTCGTGTTGCCGCGCGACTCGGGTGTCAGACGGATGAAGTCTTGAAACTTTCCTGAAATCGTCGGAAGGAGAGCGAACGTCTGCTTGTCAATGTTTGTCTCTGATCCCGTCCTGGTCGATCGTAGTGCGGAGTTCCGCTCGGCCGTTACGAGCTGCTCGGGGGTTTGGATAGCCTCTTCCGTCAGAAGGAAATCGACGTCGGTTGTTTGCGAGACGTTTGTGAAGACATTCTCCCGCGAGGCCTTTTTGTACCCGACAAGAGAAATGGTGACGGTGTACGGACCGCCGACCCGGACGTTGGGGAGGACGTAGCGTCCGTTCGGTCGGGTGTTCGTCCCATACTTTGAACCGCTGGGAACGTGAATGGCAGTGACGTTCGCGCCGGCCATCTCTTCGCCCGTTGAGCTGACGACCTTGCCGCCAATAGCGCCTGTGGTAATGCCTTGTGCGAACAACGAAGACGTTCCTACAACGAATACTGCAATTGCGGCTGCTACCCGCCACTTGTGTATCATCGGTGTCATCTGGACCTCCGCCGAATGAGTGTTATTGGTCAATGATGTATGAATTGTACCACTGGAAGAACTGTGAAGTAGTAATTTTTGGAATCGAAGAAAGGAAGCGGGAGAGTCAACGCTCTGTAGCCGTACAAGTATAACTCCAGAAAGATGAAAACGCAAGTTAAGAAATAGTGATTTTGCGAAACCCTCACCGTGGCGGCTCAACATAGCGGCTCCTCCACGCTTCCATGGAACCCCTCGAGAGACAAATGGCTCGTGTGCGAAACAGCGGTGGTTTCACCGCCACGAAAGCCGGATTCCGCCGTTCTTTTCCGAGCACCGGCCCTGCAAAGGTGATCATATAATCGAGCGCCGTCGGGTTAGCGGCATGATGTTTGCTCGCTGATCGACAGGTGGTATCTCCAATCAATGAAAATGATCCCTGTAAATGAGCGCGACGATCCTGATCCGTCGTGTGCATCGAATGTACGGTGCGACTCAGTTGCTTTAGCATGTTGCGCAATCACGCCTGGAATCACACGCGGGGGGCAGCGCGATTCTGAATACTGATCTCCCACCTTGAACCAACTAGCGGAACGGCGACGATCGACGGTCTTGGCGTGAACCGGCCGGCCGCCGAAGTGCGCAGGGGTGTCCCGGAAACGGTCAGAAAGCCGCCAAAACGTAGGTTTCTTGAGAGTTTCTTAGGTCTTTTCCCGCCTCGTTGACTCCAAGGGCCGAGAACGGTATATTTTACCAATCACCTCCCATTGTATTTCCGACCGAACAGCCATCTGTTCCCTGAACCCGAACGTAGGAAAAGGGACACATTCTGTTCGGGAATGGTCCGTCTGCGCGCTTGCTTCCGTTTGAGAAATCACAAGACCATCGCAAGTTCATTTGACGCACACACTAACAGATATGGAGAGAGAGGATGGCATCATGAATACGACGCAGGGTATGAAGAGATTTTTCCGGTTGTACATTGTGCTGATCGGATGCGTCATTGCTGCCGCGCCGGCGTGGGGGCAGGCGATGTTCAGGCATCCCCAACCGGGAGATGTCTACAAAGAGTATTACCGCGCGATGATCGGGTATGCCGAGTGGCGGGTCATTGACCCCAATGCACCGAGCGCCACTGCGCAAACCTATCTGCCGAACGCCGTTCTGGAGTTCGACATGCCCAACCTCGACCTCGCACATGCGGTGCGTGCAGAGGCGGTCATCGATGAGTGGGGCGGTCATGCCGGCACCACCGGCAAGGCGATCCGTTTCAACGGCAACGACTGGCTTCTCCTCCCCAATCTGCAAACCACACCCACCAATCCGGTCAACTACCTCCACCAGGCAAACCCCACGGTGGACATTCCCCTGAGCCACTTGGTTTCCGGAGCGAACTATCTTGAAGGAACCAATGCAGGTCAGGCGGGGCCATACGATTTTGGGTGGGGGCAATGGGGCATGAATGGGATCGTCGTACGTGTGTACTATTCCGGCATCGACCATCCTACGGGTCAGATCACCTCTCCTTCGACCGGGTCGTCGTTCGATGACAATCCGACGGTCACGGCAACTGCGAGCGGCAACGCCGGGATCAGCAAGGTTGATTTTATTGCTTACTATGACGGTCTGGATACCGATGGTGACGGTGTGTTCCAGGACTGGCATTACAACTATCACCGGAATCTCACGGAATACGGCGAGGCGTTGAAGGGGCACGTCGGCACAGCCACGAGTTCGCCCTACACGGCCGTGTGGGACACAAAAATGGTGCCTGACCAGGCCAGCGGCTCGGTGAAACTGCTTGCGCGGATCCGGGACAATAATGGTGTCTGGTATGTCACCCCACAGATCACGAATCTTTCGCTCTCCCGTTCCAGCCGTTCGGTAAAGCTGTATGTGCCAGGGGATGTTCCCGAGCGCTTTTCCGTCTGGGCTGGGCGGCCGTACAAATCGTGCACTCTTTCCATTCCCGGCGGCACAAAGTTGAATGTCGCCACGAACGCCACCGTCTTCTTCTCCACATTCAATGGCATCGACGGCGGTATCCATCCGGGAGAACAGCACTATACAAAGATCAACGGGTATGAATTGCCGTGGTATGGCGACGATCATTTCTACTCATGGGATGGGGTCACGATGCCCCCAACCGCTTTGCAGGTCGGCAGCAACCTGGTGGAGATCTACTCGACGTCTACGAAGACCGGCTTCGATGTGAACTGGCCGGGTCTCCAGATGGTGATCGAGTTCGGTGAAGCTCCCGTGCCGATCCAGCTGTCATCCTTCACCGCCCGCGCCATATCGTCGACACAGGTCCAGCTCGACTGGACGACGTTGAGCGAGACGAAGAATTACGGTTTCGAGATCGAGAAATCGACCACATCCGCCGGTCCGTACACAAAGATCGACGGGGCGTTCATCAACGGGCAGGGGACCACGATCGTTCCCCACACCTACTCGTATACCGACGGGGCGGCCGTGCCTGGCGCCTGGTACTACCGGCTGCGTCAGATCGACCTTGACGGGCATGTCACATTCAGCGATCCGCAGCAAGTCGCGGTGCTCACCTCGGTGGCTGCCGGAGACGTGCCGACGCAGATCATGCTTGCGCAGAACTATCCCAATCCGTTCAATCCGAGTACGGTGATACGGTATGGATTGCCGGCGGGTGCACATGTCACGCTGACCGTTGTGAATGCCCTCGGACAGCAGGTGGCGACGCTGGTGAACGGAGAAATCGGACCCGGTTACCACGAGGTCCGTTTCAACGCCGGAAATCTGGCGGCAGGAGTTTATTTCTACCGGATGACAGCCGGGACTTTCGTCCAGACGAACAAATTGCTTTTGGTCAGATGAGATATCTGTAATACGAAGAATCCCTGAGGGGCAGAGATGCCCCTCTTTTTTTTATCTCTCGTGGTGCCTCGGGTCGCAGTGTGAATTGAGCCCCGTTCCCTACGTCGGTTGAATCCTTCCTTTCATGTGTCTCACCTGGTGCGTTGCCTCGACCCGTGGTTGAACAATGTTTCCCACCCCAGATGAGACCGGCATCTCTGCGTTTCATGTCATTCCCGGGCCCGGCGGCAGATGGCAAGTTTCTCATTCTCCGGGGGGGGCTGCCATGGAAACGCACAAATCGCAAGTGTGAATAATCTCCCAGGAACTTTCTCCGGCCATCAACAGTTCCCAGAATGTGTCCATCCAGAGTGGTCCCAGTGCAGGTTCTTCTTCCCCTGTTGAGAGATCCATTTTCGAAATGCAAACTACGTGCGGCATGGCCGTGATGTCAGGCGTGCCGGGTTCATTACACTTCAATGAAAGGGGTTTGCCATGGGAGATTTACGCGTCAAGACCTACTCTGGTGGAGAGACATCTCTCACATCGGACATTGTCGACAAGTTCACGGGGAGCATTCGCGGAAATGTCCTGACGGCGCAATCGGAGAAGTACAACGAGGTGCGGGCAATCTGGAACGCCATGATCGACAAGCACCCGGCATTGATCGTGTGCTGTGCCGGCGCCGCGGATGTCATTCATACGGTCCGTTTCGCAGTTGAACATAAACTGCTTCTTTCCGTCCGCGGGGGCGGGCACAACATCGCCGGCAGCGCCGTGTGTGAAGGCGGCGTCATGATCGATCTGGGACCCATGAAGTCGGTTCGCATCGATCCGAAGGCTATGACCGCGCGCGTTGAACCGGGCGTCACGCTCGGCGGGTTTGACCGGGAATCGCAGGCGTTCGGACTTGCCACCCCGCTGGGTATAAACTCGACCACCGGTGTCTCCGGATTAACCCTTGGGGGCGGGTTTGGCTGGCTGAGCCGCAAGTTTGGACTGACCATCGACAATCTCATCTCAGCGGATGTCGTCACTGCCACGGGCGACTTGGTGAAAGCGAGCGGAACCGAGAACCCGGATCTCTTCTGGGGGATTCGGGGCGGCGGCGGCAATTTTGGCATCGTGACCTCCTTCGAATTCCGCTTGCATAAAGTGGGACCCGAAGTGTTGGCCGGATTGATCATCCATCCGCTGGACGCGGCGAAAGACGTTCTCCGGTTCTACCGCGATTTTGTCAAGACCACCCCGCCGGAATTCACCTGTTGGTATGTACTCCGTCTGGCGCCCCCTCTGCCGTTCCTCCCTGCCGAATGGCACGGAAAGGGGATCCTTGCGCTTGCGGCCTGTTATGCGGGCAACGTGAAAGACGGAGAACGGGTCGCAGCTCCTCTGCGCAAATTCGGCAAGCCGCTTGCCGACATCATCGGACCGATGCCGTATGCAGCATGGCAGACCATTCTGGATCCATTGCTGGCACCCGGCATGCGCAACTACTGGAAAACGCATGACTTCCGGGAGGTGAGTGACGGCCTGATTGATACGCTGATCGCGTATGCGCGCAAAATCCCGGACCCGCAGACCGAAATTGCTTTTGCGTTTCTTGGAGAAGGGGTGACGAGTGTTCCGAAGGAGGCCACCGCATACACGCACCGCGATGCCGCGTTCGTGTTAAACGTCCATGGACGGTGGGATAATGCTGCAAACGACACAAAATGCATCGGCTGGGCGCGTGAGCTGTTCAAGGCCGCTGCCCCGTTTGCGACCGGGGGAGCCTATGTGAACTTTCTGACACAGGAGGAAGAAGACCGCGTCCGTGCGGCATACGGGTCCAACTACGACCGGCTGGCTACGTTAAAGAAGAAGTACGACCCGCTGAATCTCTTCCGGACCAACATGAACATACTGCCGGCGTGACATCAGGGGATGCAAGGGCGGAGCGTCAGTGAAGACGCGCCGCCCGGTGTATCAGGCGGCATCTTCTGGAACGGCGTTAGTGTCTGAACGACGCCGGGTCGAGGCGGTACTCGGCGATCTTTCTGTAGATGGTCTTGCGGTCGATTTCCATCGCTTTGGCCGCCGCATTGATGTTCCCCTTGTGGAGGTTCAGCACTTTGACAAGATACGATTCCTCAGCCCGCGCAACGATTGCCGAAAGGTATTCTTTGTAGGGTGTGGTGATGTCAGCCGGCGCCGGCGTGTCGCCGGCGGAAGGTTTTGCGGATTCCTCTTGCGTTGGGAGTTCCAGTGATGTAATGGTATCGCCGGGTGATTTGATGATGGCTCGCTTGATGAGGTTTTCCAGCTCGCGAATATTCCCCCGCCAACTGTACCGCACCATTTCTCCCATGGCCTCCGGTGCGATCTGTTTCACGTTCCCGTTCCCGAGGGTTGCATATTCTTCCAGAAAGTGACCGGCGAGAACCGGGATGTCTTCGAGCCGTTCCCGGAGCGGTGGGAGCGTGATCGGAAAGACGTTGAGCCTGTAGAAGAGATCTTCCCGGAAATCACCCTGCACCATCATCAATTCGAGGTTCCGGTTTGTGGCGGCAACAACGCGTGTTTCGACGGCGATGGGACCGTGTCCGCCCACCCGTTCGATGGTCCGCTCCTGGAGCACGCGCAGCAGTTTCACCTGCACCGATGCCGGCGCATCGCCGATCTCATCGAGGAACAGCGTGCCCTTGTCGGCTTCCTCAAACTTGCCCAGCCGTTGTTTCTCGGCTCCCGTAAACGCCCCTTTCTCGTGGCCGAACAATTCGCTTTCCAGCAGCCCTTCCGGAATGGCGGAACAGTTGACCGCGACGAAGGGGCGTGCAGCCCTCCTGCTGTTCATATGCAGTGCGCGGGCCACCAGTTCCTTCCCGGTTCCGCTCTCGCCCTGAATAAGCACCGTGACGTCGGTATCGGTCACCTGCTGTATCTGCCGGAACACCTGTTTCATGGACTGGCTGTGGCTGATCAGGTTCCCGAAGCTGAACTTGTTCTGCAGCTCTTCGCGCAGTTGTTTGAGTTCACGGTCCTTCCTTCGTACCTCGAGGGCTCTCTCGATTTTGATCAGCAGCTCCGTGTTTTCGCACGGTTTGGTCACGTAATCGTGCGCGCCGCGCCGCATCGCTTCGACCGCCGTGCGTATCGAGGCGAAACCGGTCACCATGATGACGGGGATGCCGGGATGGTTGACCCGGATGTGCTCCAGGAGGTCGATCCCGCTGATGCCGGGCATGACCAGGTCGGTCAGCACACAATCACACGGATGTTCCGCGAGTTTGCCTTTTGCCTCGTCGCCGGTTGCCGCATGGGTCACACTGTAGCCGTGATCTTCCAGCAATGCCTGCGTGCCGATGCGGAAGGCAAGGTCGTCATCGACGATCATGATTTCTGGTTGTGCCGGTGCTGTCATGAATGTTCCGGGAGTGGGAGAACAACGGTGAACGAGGAGCCGGCGCCGGGTATGCTCTCGACGTCGATGGAGCCGCGGTGCTGGCTCACAATACCGTAGCACACGGAGAGGCCGAGGCCGACGCCGCTCACCTTGCCCTTGGTGGTGAAAAACGCGTCAAAGATCCTGTCGCGGTGTTCCCGGGCGATCCCCATGCCGTCATCCTTGACCGTCATCCGCACATCTGCCGCGCCGGCGGATGCAATGATGTCCAGATGACCGCCCTGCGGCATGGCATCGCGGGCGTTGGCAATCAGGTTCAGCATGACCTGTTTGAGCTTGTCGCGCGATCCCGTAACGACGGGGAGGTTCTGCGGAATGTCCGTCCGCAGGATGATCCCGGCGGGCGGCAGTTCGTCGCGGATCAGGACGATCACGTCATCGAGCATCTCGTTGAGGTTTGTCGGCTGCATTTCGTCTTCCACCATGGAACCCCGGTAGAAGTTGAGCATCTGGCCGGTCAATCGGGAGAGCCTGCCGGCTTCGTCATAGGCCACCTCGATGAGATCCCTTCCCCGCGCCTCCCGGGGGAGCCGGTGAAGCGCGGTGTTCAGGCAGCTCTGAATATTGTGGATCGGGTTGTTNNTTCCGTTCCAGGAGATCGTTGTTCAGCTTTGCCAGCTCGGAAATCTTCTCCTTAAGCGCGGAACTCATCGCAGTGAAACGCTGGGCCAGAATGCTCAGCTCGTCTTTCCCGCGCACGCGCATGGCATAGTCGTAGTTGCCCCGGATAATCTCGGTGGTTCCGGTGACAAGTTCGGAGATCGGCCGGGTCATGCTGCGGGAGATGACCATCCCGATGATGGTCGTCAGCACAAGGAAGATCAGTGAGACCATCCCGAATGTGCCGAGAATCGATGTCATCGCTTGGTGGACTTCCCTGCTCAAGGGTTTGAGCATAAGATAGTAGACCTCGCTTGAATCCGGTCCGCCGGGCTCACTTAAGCGATAGGTGCTTCCCAGGTATTCGCCGTCGGGGGCGGTGAACGAAAAGGTGGTGCCGGTGCGCTCTGTGCCGGAAGCGGATTCAAGCCTGCGGGGCGGACTGATGGCCGCTGCAAGGGAGCGTGCTTCTGCGGAGTCGAGCGTCGACAGGGAAGTCGTCTGGCCGGCGACCAGGAGGACATCGCAGCTCGTGGCGCGCTTGAGGGTTGCGAGATCGTTGCCGGTGATCTCAAAACCGATCGTGAGGGACCCTACGAGTTCGGTCTCGACGGTCATCGGGACCGACACAACCCGGTAGACCCCCCCGCGTATCGGAGCGACCTCCGTCGAAGCGACATTGTGGAGCGCGCTGGTGACCGTCTGCGAGGAGGAGATGTCCCATATATCCCGCGTCCCATGCCGGAACTGGACGAGCGGTCGCCCCGCCCGGTCGGTCAACACCATGAGCTGGCTGAGCGTTGTCTTGTGTAATTCCTGCAGGAGCTGATAGGCGGTCCTGGCATCCCCCAGCTCGACGACCGCCCGCAGGCGCGGCGACTCGGCAATGACCAGGCATGCCCGGATGAGCTGAGCAGACTGCAGCTTCTCGTCCACGGCAACCGTGGAAAGTCCTGTCTGCAATTCGCCGGAAAAGGTCTCGCGAATCCTGCTCCTCATCCAGTAGTTCAGAATAAAGAACGTGATGACGAGAAGGCTCAGCACGACGGCCCAGATGGACACCAGTATTTTGTTCCGGAAGGTCATGGCGCTCAGAAGGCGACCACAAGTTGGAGCGCCGTGAGGTTGTCCTTCGGAGTAGTACCTCCCCAGATGCGCGTCTCGGTCCTCACGAGCTTGAGCAGGACATCCCGGTCAAGGAAGTACCCCGCGGCGCCTTCCCATTCGGTCACGTTATAATCCCATGGCTGATTGACACCTTGGAGGAGGGCATCGGCAAACCTCAGGCCGCTGGACCGGAGGGCAAGATAGAATCCGGGAAACAACGTATACCGCCCTTCGAGGTAGTAGCCGAATACCGAGAGGTTGACATCGCGGTCGGCGAGAGGCACGGGCCAGGTGTTATACACCGCCTGTCCGTTCATCACAAAATGACCGCGGCTGAACTCGATATCGATCTCCGCGGCCTGTTGCTGGTACGAGTTCACGTCCACGTTGCGCGGCGTGGGTTGACTTTGCTCGTACAGATAGGCGCCCCATGCGTAGGCGGCGCCGAGCGTCAGTCCTGTCATTGGAGTGACCGCCAGGCGGAACACCTTGCCCAGGTCGCTGTTGATGTTTTGTGCACCATATCCGGTTGCGCTGACCGTACCGATGGACAGGGCAAACGCATAATCCAGAATCCCGTATGAGCCGGAGACCATGGCGCCCACATCGTACATCCCCTCATCGAGGAGATGCATGCCGTTGCCACGCCCCTTGCTTCCCGCAAGATAGGGCTCACCCGGAAGGTAATCCGACAGGGCGGTGCGGTATTCATGAATCAGTGGGAGGTGGAAGAAGGGATTTCTCCGGGGATAGCGGCGTTCCCCCAGATTGCCGAACGGCAGATCGAATTCCCCCGCCTGTATGGTCAAACCGAGCGGCGTGAGATCCGCGATCCTGACGGCCAGATAATCAATGTGCACATACTCATCATCCGTAATCCGCACGGTGCCGAGGAAAGCGACGTTGTCGGTGATTCTGCCGTCGGCAAAGAGCTCCGCCTCCCAACCGAAAGTGGGTCGTCCGGCATTGAACACCCGCTGGGATTGCGTTGGTGCGCTTTTCAAGAAATCGGCCGAGACCTGGCCTCCCAGGGTCACCTGTGCGGCTCCCCGGAGCGGCACGCTGCAGAGCAGGCACACGAGGAGTGAACGGTTCAGGGTCATTCCAGCCTTCTAGCGCGTAAAGTTGAGTTCGGTGGATTGGCCGGACCTTACCTGTACGACCCTGCGTTCGACCACATCCCGGTCGTACCAGAGCACGATTGTATAGGTCCCTTCCGGTATGTTCTGGATGGCATATGTTCCGTTGCCGTCCGGTGCCGCAAAGTACGGATTCTCCAGCACGATGATCGTTGCATTCATGTGCGAATGAATGTCGCAATACACCCGGACGATTCCCGGTTTGTCGAACGTCACCGAGCGCGAATCGTCTTTCGGGTAACGTCCCAGATCAAACGGCTTCGTTTTGGAATACGAGAAGACATTATGGAACAGGTTGTCACGGTTGGGGAACTCCACCGTTGTGCCGAGCAGGATCGGTAGCACCTGGGGATGAAACTGCAGTCCCCGTTGATCCAACAGGGGCCGTTTTGCGGGGACCGGGTAGTGTTTCTCATTTAATTCCCGGCTTTCCAGATAAACAACGGTTTTATCGGACAGCCGGGTCTGCACGCTTCCGGCAGATACGTTGAGTGTGTCGTCTGGCATGGCGTGATGGGCGCCATACCTCTCCAGAAGGGGATCGTGCATATGTCCGGATTTGCTCCCCGCGGTAGCCGCGATCGAGATCTTCCCGTGGATATCGCCGGATGCTGCGGCGGATGCCGGCTCGATCTGCTGAGCAGTGAGGGAAGGGGCTGCCCAGGGGAGCAGCCAGAGCAAGGCCCAAATTGCGGATATGCGTGCTATGGTGTTCATCTGTACGGTGATTATGTCCGGAGAGATATACATAATGAGAAAACGACTTTCCATCCGCTAAGTTCCCGCCGGCGCAATCTTTTGTTGCCGGGCATCCGTGGCATCGCTGCCACATGCTCTGCCCCATCGGATCTGCCGCGTGACTTCCATGCTACAGTCAGGTTCTATTTCGCGCCACAAACACCTGGGATCACCGCAAAAAGGGCAACGTGCCGGACGAAGAGCATGGCACGGGCTTTGCCATGAGTGACATTACATGGATGAGGGACCCAACATGCTGTGTCCCAACAAGCTTCTCATTCAATCAACCACACTGGAGTAATGTCATGAAGCACATCGCTCGTTCAACCGGCATCATAGCCCTCTTCCTGCTTGTCATTGTTGGTGCGGGCTGCAAGAATGATTCTTCCAATCCGTACGGTGCCCCGACGAGTCCCGGCGCCTCGACACCTCCTGCGCAGGCCGGCGTTTCCGCCACTACGGTGGTGATGTCGGGAAGCACGTTCACTCCGGCCTCCATCACCGTCACTGCAGGCACCACAGTGACCTGGAAGAACAATGACGGCTATACGCATACGTCCACGAGCAGTACAGGCGTATGGAACACCGGCGATATTACCGCCGGTTCCTCGGGATCTCACACATTTACCGCTGCCGGAACGTACCCATACGCCTGCAAGTATCACGGATCCATGGGGATGACCGGAACCGTGATCGTGCAGTAGTATCTGTGACGTTCCTTTGATTCAGCCTCTGCATGACCGCAGCTGTTGCGGAACGACGCGGCATGCAGCACAAGGTCTGCCCGAAACGGTGGAATCTGTATGTTCGAACGAGGAACACGTACGGTGCCCCTTTCATGGATGATCATCCGGTCGGAGGGCACAGATGGAATACCGGCTTTCAAACGGGACACACCGCTGCAGGCGTCCTTTGGCGCAAAATGGAGCTCGCCAGATGGCAACGTCTCAAGCACTCGGCGGTGTTTGTCCCGTCTCATGGTCTATGCCGGACCGTGCGCACGCTCACCCGTGCCCCTCAAATGCCGTCGTACAGACTGTCCAGCAAGTGGTAGGCTGTAGGGGCATCCTTCTCCTGAACGTACAAGTCGACCCCCTGATTCGACGACGTGCCGACCATGTCTGAAGACTGGATGACCGCCTCAATGCCGTCGTGCTGAAGGGCCTGCCGTGCAGCTTCCGCCAGCGCGCGGATTGGGAAGTTCTTCACCAATACGAGTTTTTCTGAAGATGGTGTGGTCATGAGCATACCCCCTCCCTTTCTCATCGTCTTTTCCGCCTGAGCATAAGTGCAGCTGTGAAGGTCGATCGTACATCTCCCCCCTGAGGAAATCTCGCCAGGGGCCTGACCAAAAGCAAGTCATTGACTCTGCTACAGCTACACCTTACCTTATGACGGTGCATTGGCCGGACCCGGGCAGCATTCAATGCCTGCATCTCACGCAATCTCTGTCACTTATAAGACACTGTCCCGCCGAAAGCCGGTCGCGCTCCGCCTTCCATTATCCAGTGCCTGGTTCGCACTCCACAATTGGGAGGGCACGTGCGTCTTCCACGGAGGTCCTGATGAAGTGGTATCATTATGTCGCCTGCTTCTTCGCCGGCGCGTTCCTGGGGAATGTTGTTCCGCATTTTGTCCACGGGATTTCCGGCGACTCCTTTCCGTCACCCTTTGCTAATCCGCCAGGACGGGGATTATCCTCTCCGACGATCAATGTGCTCTGGGCTCTTGCCAACCTCGTTGTGGGGTATATCCTCCTGCGCGTTGGCAAACTCTCCCAAGCGAACAAGTGGAGTTTGGTCGTGTTCTTTGCGGGATTGATGTATATCAGCATCACACTGAGTTCTGCATTCGTGGAGAAGATGCACTAACGAGGGGAGGCGGAATGCAACATCATGAAGGTGCGATCCCACGACGGCTCTACAAAGATGATGTACATCTCTCCGTCATCGGGTTCGGCGGAATCGTCCTGATGGGAATGTCAGAGCAGGGGGCCCGCGAAGCCGTCGCTGAGGCGTTTGAGCGGGGCGTGAACTATTTCGATGTGGCCCCGTCGTATGGAGATGGGGAGGCGGAGGAAAAAATGGGTCCGGCCCTCAAGGGATACCGGAATCGCGTTTTCCTTGCATGCAAAACCATGGAGAGAGAAGCCGTTGACGCAGAGAAGGAACTTCTGACCTCCCTTGGACGGCTGAAGACGGACCACTTCGATCTCTACCAGTTCCACGCGGTC